>CAMLLW010000006.1 GCA_946481295.1 uncultured Clostridia bacterium
GATTTACTGGTTTTAAAGTGGTGTCCTATGCAGATTTCTCTACATACGCAGTATATTATTATTTATAATATTCTTTACTGCATCTAGTTTTCCCTTATCACTTAAAACATTATTTAAAGTTACTAAGTCTACATGTATATTATTGCTAAATAGTTCTACCATAGATTCAAATATAATTTTGTGATCCGCTCTATAAAAATCGTCAGATTTTAATATTTCACATGAAATAGCAATTGCATCTTTCCCGAAAATCATACTACCTAAAACAGCTTTTTCAGCCTCTACATCATTTGGTAAAACTCTTGTATTCATATTATATTCCAAACTATATCATCCTTAAAACTACTTCTCTGTTATATAAATTTTTACTTTTGCTGTAACTTTAGAATGTAATTTAATATCTACATTAAAAGTCCCTAATGATTTTATTGGCTCATCTAAAACTATTTTTTTCTTATCTACTTTTAAATTAAGTTGTTCTGATATTTCTTTTGCAATTTCTTTATTAGTAACAGTCCCAAATAATTTTCCATTATCACCTGTTTTAACAATAATCTTTATAGTTTTACCTTCTAATTTTTTTGCAAGATCTTTAGATTCTTCTAATTCTACTAATTTTCTATGTTCTTCAGATTGTTTTTTTAAGTTTAGCTCATTTAAACTAGAGTTATTTGCTTCTATAGCTAATTTTTTTGGAAATAAAAAGTTTCTAGCATATCCATCACTAACATTTAATATTTGATCTTTCTTTCCAACATTTCTAACATCTTCTTTTAAAATTACTCTCATATTTTATTTTCCTCCAAATATTCTTCTATAGATTTTTTCAATATTTCCATTGTAGTTTCTAAATCATAATTATAAATTTGAGCTCCTGAAGCATTTTGATGACCTCCGCCACCTAATTTCTCTGTAATTAATTGTACGTTTATACTTAAAAAACTTCTAGCGCTCAATAAAATTCTTTTTTGTTTTGCATCATCATATAAAACAAAAGAAGCTTCTATTCCTTTACAATTTAGTAATTCATCAGCTATTTGTGCTATAGTAATAGATGGATCTTCTAAATTTCCTGAAAAACATGTAATTGCTATATTATTTTTAAATATCTTTGCGTTATTTATAGCTATAGCACATGCTTTATAAATTTCTATATCATTTTGCATATATAATTTTACATGAACAGTGTCAGCGCCACATCTTTTTAAATATGCTGCTGCTTCAAATGTTCTTGCTCCTGTTTTTATTGCAAAATTTTTGGTATCTAATGTAATACCAGCTAAAAGGGCATCTGCTTCTAATGGTTCTAATTTAATATTATGTTGAACATATTGTATCATTTCAGTAATAAGTTCACAAGTAGATGATGCATAAGGTTCATGATAAGTTAGAACTAATTCTTCTAAAAATTCTTTACCCTTTCTATGATGATCAAAAACAACAAAATTTTTGGTATAATTATATAACTCTTCACATTCCATAAGTGAAGGTCTATGGCAATCTACAACAATAACAAGTGTATCTTTATTTACTAAATTTAATGCTTGTTCTGAATTTATGAAACAATTAGACTTATAAGAATCTAATTTAATTAAATCATTATATAACAATAAACTATTAGATCTTATATCATTAATAAGAATTTGAGCTTTTTTATTTAACGACTGAACAATTTTAAATACACCTATACATGCTCCCAAACTATCTAAATCAGGATTTTTATGCCCCATTATAATAACATTATTAGATTGTAAAATAAGTTCTGATAGTGCATAAGCTTTTACCCTTGCCCTAACTCTAGCATTTACTTCTATTTCTTTTGATTTTCCACCAAAAAACATATAGTTATCTTTATTTCTAATAAGAACTTGATCTCCTCCTCTAGCTAAAGCTAGATCTATAGCTGTTCTTGCATATTCCATGTTTTGAGATAAAGTATTTCCGTTAACTCCTATTCCCATACTTAAAGTAATAGGCATTTTATTACCTACATTTATATTTCTTATTTGATCTAAAATATCAAATTTAAAATCTTTAAGATAATTTAACTTTTCTGTATTAAAAATAAAAATGTATCTATCTTTTTCAAATTTTTTTATTACGCCATCTATTTGCTTAGCTAAATTATTTAATTTACTATCTATAATTGCTATAATTAAAGGTTTTTTTTCTTCTTCAAGTATTTCCATAACATCTTCAAAATTATCAATGAAAATAAGTGCTATAGCAGTTTCTGAACTTACGTTAATCTCATTAAAGGTATTGCCATAAGGTATCAGTATATAATTATTTAAATTATCTTCTTTAAAAAAAAATATTTTGTATTTTTTATTATTATAAATAAATAAATCTTCAGACTTTAACTGTTTTAATTTATTTAAGAATCCTTTTTCTTCTTTATCTGTATAAATATCTCCACTGCAAAATACTATTTTTTCATTATTAGATTTTATATAACAAATTTTAAAAGTATCATATAAATAAGTTTCTTTATCTATAATTTTCTTATTGTAAGTATATTTTATAAAATATATAATATATAGTAGTAAAATAACTGTAAGACAATGTAAAAAAACCATAATATATATATTATTAAAATAAATATTTAATCCTAATATTGGAATAAAAATTAAAATTACAATAAAATATAAAATTTTTTTAGATATTAAGTAATCTATTATTAAAAGCCCTCCTTAATATTAAATATATTTTATTTAATTTCTATTTATATGATCTTTCAAAGATGATAAATTAGAAAATTGATTATTTTCTTGTAACATAGCTACTCGAAGTTTTTCAATTATTTTTCCATCTATTTCTTTATATGATATTCCTAACTTTTCTGATAATAAATATGATAATAAAATTATTTCTGAAATAACATCTAATCTTTCTTCTAAATCTGCATGAGATTTTAACATACTTTCATGTAAAAAAGCAACTTCTGATAAAAGTCTACTTTTAAGTATTTCTATAGTTTTTATATTTTTAGTAATATCAAAACCCTTATCATCAAGCGGACTAAGCATTTTTTAACCACCTTATTTATATATTTATAATTATTTATAGTTATTTATAACTTATTATAATTTATTATGGATCATTATAACTATTTATAAATATCTATAAGTTGTTTTAAATTATATCATTTTTAATAATAATTTTCTATAAAAATGAATAAATAAAAAATAGATAAAAAAGCTCTAAAAAACTTATATAACAGGTTAAATTTTAAAAGTTAAAAATCTATTTATCTTTATTAATTTTTAAATAAATAAAATATATTATAGTAATTATTTTACTTTATATCTAATTTATTTTTATATAATTTTATATTGTATCTTTAAAATCAAACTATGATCTTATGAAAATATTAATTTAATCTATTAGATTTATAATTGAATTTATAATTTTACCAATATTTATTGTAATTAAAATTTTTAAATTTATCAACTAAGAGTAAGACATATTACATATTTAATTTTATATATTAAAAATTTATATTGTATTTTTATATTATATATTATAAATATATTTATATAATTTTAAATGTATTATATATTGCAAATATAATTTTATTATTTTTATTTATATACTATTTACATAAGTTTAAAATTAAAACTTTTAAATTGGTAAAAATATGATAATATTACAACATTTAATATTATAAAGCTTACTTATAAAATTTAATGTTTTTATAAATAGAAAAATAGCATAATTAATAATTAACTATGCTATTTTTTAAAATTTATAAATTATTTTTATTTCTTAATTTCATTATTATTGTCAATTTTATTTTCAACTGGAGATACATCTATACTTCTATAACTATGCATTCCTGTACCAGCTGGTATTAATTTTCCAATAATAACATTTTCTTTAAGTCCAATTAATGGATCTACTTTTCCTTTTATAGCTGCTTCTGTAAGTACTCTTGTAGTTTCTTGGAAACTTGCTGCTGAAAGGAAAGAATCTGTAGCTAATGATGCTTTTGTAATACCTAAAAGAACTCTTATACCTGTAGCAGGTTCTAAACCTTGTTCTATTACTTTTTTATTAACTTCATCAAATTCTAACCAATCTACTAAACTTCCAGGTAATAGTGATGTATCACCATTTTCCTCAATTTTAATACGTTTAAGCATTTGTCTTACAATTACTTCTATATGTTTATCATTAATATCAACACCTTGGAGTCTATAAACTCTTTGAACTTCTTGGATTAAATAGTCTTGTACTCCACGAATACCTTTAATTTTCAATATATCATGTGGGTAAACACTACCTTCTGTAAGTTCATCTCCAGCTTCTACTTCGGTACCATCAAATACTTTTATTCTAGATCCATAAGGTATTAAATATTCTTTTACTTGACCTGTCTTTGTATTTGTAATAATAACTTCACGTTTTTTCTTAGTATCACTTACTGTAACTTTTCCAGCAATATCAGAAATTATAGCAAGACCTTTTGGTTTTCTAGCCTCAAAAAGTTCTTCAACACGGGGAAGACCTTGTGTAATATCTTCATTACTAGAAATACCACCTGTATGGAATGTACGCATTGTAAGCTGTGTACCAGGTTCACCAATTGATTGAGCAGCTATTATACCAACAGTTTCACCTATACGTACTATTCTTCCAGATGCCATGTTAGCTCCATAACACTTAGAACATAAACCTATTCTAGAACGACAAGTTAAAATAGTTCTTAACTTAACTTTTTTTATACCTACTTTTTCTACAAGTTCTGCTTGATCTGGAGTGATCATTGTATCAGCAGGAACAATTATTTCACCAGTTTCAGGATGTCTAATATCTTCTATATTCCAACGACCTCTAAGTCTATCTTGTAAAGGCTCTATTATTTCTTCTCCATCTTTAAATGCTTCTACTATTAATCCTGGAACTTCTTCATTTTCATCGTGAACACAGTCCCATTCTCTTATAATAATATCTTGAGATACATCTACAAGTCTACGAGTAAGATATCCTGAGTCAGCTGTACGAAGTGCTGTATCTGAAAGACCTTTTCTAGCACCATGAGCAGAAATAAAATATTCTAAAACTGATAAACCTTCACGGAAATTTGCCTTAATAGGGAATTCTATAATACCGCCTGAAGGACTAGCCATAAGTCCACGCATAGCTGCTAACTGTTTAATTTGATTGTTAGAACCACGGGCACCTGAATTAGCCATCATATAAATATTATTATATTTTCCAAGACCATCTAATAAGGCTTTAGTAAGCTTAGTATTAGCATTTTCCCAAGTTTCTATAACTTTTTCATGTCTTTCTTCATCAGTCATTAAACCTCTACGAAACATTTTTGTTATTTTATCTACTTCACCTTGAGCTTCTCCTAATATTTCAGGCTTACATTCTGGAATTTCCATATCAGAAACAGAAACAGTTAATGCACCTTTTGTAGAATATTTAAATCCTAAAGCTTTTATATTATCTAATACTACAGCTGTATCTGTTGAACCATATTTATTGATACATCTATTTATTATTTTTCCTAATGTTTTCTTGTCAACTAAGAAATCTATTTCATATTTAAATTTATTTTCAAAATCTGTTCTATCTACAAATCCTATATCTTGAGGGATAGCTTCATTAAAAATAACTCTTCCAACAGTAGTTTCTACAAGTCTTGAATATTCTTCCCCGTCAATAACCATATTTCTTCTAACTTTTATTTTAGCATGTAATGAAATAACATCATTATCATATGCTAACATAGCTTCTTGTTCATCTTTAAAGATTTTACCTTCACCTTTTTGATCTTCTTTTCCTAAAGTTAAATAGTAAATACCTAAAACCATATCTTGAGATGGTACTGTAACTGGTGCACCATCGGAAGGTTTTAATAAGTTATTAGGTGATAAAAGTAAAAATCTACATTCTACTTGTGCTTCTGCAGAAAGTGGAACATGCACAGCCATTTGGTCACCGTCAAAGTCAGCATTATAAGCAGTACATACTAAAGGATGTAATTTTAAAGCTTTACCTTCTACTAATACAGGTTCAAATGCTTGAATACCTAATCTATGAAGCGTAGGCGCACGGTTTAACATTACTGGATGTTCTTTTATAACTTCTTCTAATACATCCCAAACTTCTGGTTGTAATCTTTCTACCATTCTTTTAGCACTTTTAATATTATGAGATAAGCCATCTTGAACTAATTTTTTCATAACAAAAGGCTTAAATAATTCTATTGCCATTTCTTTAGGAAGTCCGCATTGATATATTTTAAGATTAGGACCAACAACTATAACTGAACGTCCTGAATAATCTACACGTTTACCTAATAAATTTTGACGGAAACGTCCTTGCTTTCCTTTTAAAAGATCTGACAATGATTTTAATGGTCTATTACCAGGACCTGTAACAGGTCTACCTCTTCTACCATTATCTATAAGAGCATCTACAGCTTCTTGTAACATACGTTTTTCATTACGTACAATAATATCAGGTGCCCCTAAATCTAAAAGCCTTTTTAGACGATTATTTCTATTAATAACTCTTCTATATAAATCATTTAAATCGCTAGTTGCAAATCTTCCTCCATCTAATTGAACCATTGGTCTTAAGTCTGGTGGGATTACTGGTATAGCGTCCATAATCATCCACTCAGGCTTATTATTTGATAGTCTAAAGCTTTCTACAACTTCTAATTTTTTTATAAGTCTTACTCTTTTTTGACCAGTTGCATCTTTTAAGGCACTTTTAAGTTCTGCAGCTTCTTTTTCTAAATCAATTTCTTGTAAAAGTTGTTTTATAGCTTCCGCACCCATACCAACTTTAAAAGTATTACCATACTTTTCGTATGCATTTCTATATTCTTTTTCAGATAACAATTGTTTGTAATCTAAATTAGTCTCACCTGGATCTAAAACTATATAAGATGCAAAATAAAGAACTTTTTCTAAAACTCTTGGTGATAACGCAAGTATTAGTCCCATTCTACTTGGTATTCCTCTAAAATACCAAATATGAGATACAGGAGCTGCAAGTTCTATATGCCCCATTCTCTCTCTTCTAACTTTTGCTTTTGTAACTTCTACTCCACATCTATCACAAACTACGCCTTTATATCTTATACGTTTATATTTACCACAATGACATTCCCAGTCTTTTGTTGGACCAAAAATTTTTTCACAAAATAGTCCATCTCTTTCTGGTTTTAATGTTCTATAGTTGATGGTTTCTGGTTTTTTAACTTCACCTCTAGACCATTCTCTAATCTTTTCAGGAGATGCAAGACCAATTTTTATTGAATCAAATGTTATTGATTGTTCTGAATCTTTGGTTGTCATTTTCTTTTCCCCTCTCTACTGTTTATCATCAAAAATATCATCTATTCTAGTGTTAAATATATCTTCATCTTCTAAATCAATATTTAAATCTTCAATAGTAGGATCTAATTCATCGTCTGATTCAGAAATTTGATTAAATTCATCATCTTCTAAACTAGAATCATCTAATAGATCATCATTATTATCAAAACCATTGTCACCTTTTTTGTCATGATTTGGTAATTCTGTCTCTATGCCCTCTATATTTACATTTAAATCATCTATATCATCTATAGATTCTCTAATTTCTACTTCTGAAGAATCCTCTAATAATACTCTTACATCTAAAGCTAAAGCTTGTAATTCTTTTAATAATACTTTAAAAGATTCTGGTACTCCAGGTTCTGGAATATTTTCACCTTTTACTATAGCTTCATAAGTTTTAACACGACCTACAATATCATCAGATTTTACAGTAAGAATTTCTTGTAGTGTATAAGATGCACCATATGCTTCCAATGCCCAAACTTCCATTTCTCCAAATCTTTGACCACCAAACTGTGCTTTACCGCCTAAAGGTTGTTGAGTTACTAAAGAATATGGTCCTGTAGAACGAGCATGAATCTTATCATCTACTAAATGGTGTAATTTTAAGTAATGCATATAACCAACTGTTACAGGATTATCAAAATATTCACCTGTTCTACCATCACGTAATTTTATTTTTCCATCACGACTAATTGGTACTCCACGCCATTCTTCTCTATGATCTTTATTTTCATCTAGAGATTTAAATAATTCTTCATCTAAAATATCTTTCCATTTAGCTTCAAATTCTTCCCAAGATAAATTTGCATAATCATTAGCAAGATCTAATGTATCCATAATATCTATTTCATGTGCACCATCAAAAACAGGAGTGGAAACTTTCCAACCTAATACTTTTGCAGCCAAACCTAAATGTACTTCTAAAACTTGACCGATATTCATACGAGAAGGAACACCTAATGGATTTAAAACGATATCTAGAGGTCTACCATTTGGTAAAAATGGCATATCTTCTACAGGTAATACTCTAGAAATAACACCTTTATTACCATGACGTCCAGCCATTTTATCTCCTACAGATATTTTTCTTTTTTGAGCTATATATACTCTAACAAGTTGATTAACTCCTGGTGGTAATTCATCTCCGTTTTCTCTTAAAAAGATTTTAACATCTACTATTGTTCCGCTTTCACCATGAGGTACTTTTAATGATGTATCTCTTACTTCTCTAGCTTTTTCACCAAAAATAGCACGTAATAATCTTTCTTCTGCAGTAAGTTCAGTTTCACCTTTTGGAGTAACTTTACCAACTAAAATATCATTTGGTCTAACTTCTGCACCAATTCTTATTATTCCTCTTTCATCTAAATCTTTAAGAGCATCTTCACCAACATTTGGAATATCTCTAGTTATTTCTTCTGGTCCTAATTTTGTATCTCTTGCTTCTGCTTCATATTCTTCTATATGAATTGATGTATAAACATCTTCTTTTACTAAATTTTCACTTAATAAAATTGCATCTTCGTAATTATAACCTTCCCAAGTCATAAATCCAATTAAAGGATTTCTTCCTAAAGCAAGTTCTCCATTTTGAGTAGATGGTCCATCAGCAATAACAGAACCTTTTTCTACTCTATCACCTTTTTCTACAATTGGTTTTTGATCTATACATGTGCTTTGATTAGATCTTAAAAATTTAGTTAATTTATAAACATCTGTAGAGCCATTATCTGTTTTAATAATTATTTTATTAGCAGTTACTTTATCTACAATTCCTGAATTTTTAGCTATTGCACATACCCCTGAATCATAAGCAGTTTTAAATTCCATACCAGTACCAACAATAGGTGAGTCTGTTTTTAATAGTGGAACTGCTTGACGTTGCATATTTGATCCCATTAAAGCACGTGTAACGTCGTCATTTTCTAAGAATGGTATTAAAGCTGTAGCAACAGAAACCATTTGTTTTGGAGAAACATCCATTAAATCTACTTTATTTTTATCAACTTCAACAAAATCTTCTCCAACTCTACTTACTACTTTATCATTTACAAATTCTCCACGTTCATTTAGTTCTGCATTTGCTTGCGCAATTGTATATTTTTCTTCTTCATCTGCAGTGATATATCTACATTCATCTGTAACTCTTGGAGTATCACCGCTTTTATCTACAACTCTATATGGCGCTTCTATAAATCCATAATCATTTACTCTTGCATAAGATGCCAAAGAGTTTATAAGACCTATATTAGGACCTTCTGGTGTTTCTATAGGGCACATTCTTCCGTAATGTGAAAAATGCACGTCACGAACTTCAAGTCCTGCTCTCTCTCTTGAAAGACCTCCAGGTCCTAAAGCTGATAATCTTCTTTTATGTGTAAGTTCACCTAATGGATTTGTTTGATCCATAAATTGTGATAATTGTGAACTTCCAAAGAATTCTCTTATAGCTGCAGTAACTGTTCTTATATTTATAAGAGCTTGTGGTGTTATCATTTCCATATCTTGAATTGTCATTCTTTCTCTAACAACTCTTTCCATTCTAGAAAGTCCTATTCTAAATTGGTTTTGTAATAATTCTCCTACAGCTCTTATTCTTCTATTACCTAAGTGATCTATATCATCTATTTGACCAATTCCATAATCTAGATTCATAACATAATTTATAGAGCACATAATATCTTCAAATGTAATATGTTTAGGAATTAATTTATTAATATTATTTTTTATAGCTTCTTTTAATTCATCTATATCTTCATATGTTTCTAAAAGTTCTTTTAATACTGGAAAATAAACAGATTCTTTTATATTAAAATCTTTAGCATCTAATCCTAAAGGTTTTATAAATGTATTTATATCTACTTCCAAATTACTTAAAACTTTTACTTCTCTATCTTCTGCTTTAACCCAGATAAATGGGACACCGGCATTTTGTATTTCAACTGATAAATTATAATCTATAACAGTATCCTTATTAGCTAGCACTTCTCCTGTCATAGGATCTAAAACATCACGTGACAATGTAAAGCCTTTAACTCTTGCATTAAAAGCTAATTTTTTATTAAATTTATAACGACCAACTTTTGCTAAATCATATCTTTTATGATCAAAAAACATACTTTTTAATAAGCTTTCTGCACTTTCTACAGTTGGAGGTTCGCCCGGTCTAATTCTTTTATATATTTCAGTTAAAGCTTCTTCATAATTTTTACTTATATCTTTTTCTATAGTAGCTAATAACTTAGGTTCTTCTCCAAATAATTCTAAAATATCAGCATCTGTACTTACACCCAAAGCTCTAATAAAAACTGTAACCGGTAACTTACGTGTTCTGTCTACTCTAACACTAAATATATCATTTGAGTCAGTCTCATATTCTATCCAGGCACCCCTACTTGGGATAACTGTAGCAGACCTAAGTTCTTTTCCAAGCTTGTCATGATCTAAAGAATAATATATACCTGAAGATCTAACAAGTTGTGTTACTACAACACGTTCTGCTCCATTAATAATAAACGTACCTGTATCTGTCATAAGAGGAAAGTCGCCCATAAACAATTCTTGTTCTTTAATTTCGTCGACCTCTTTATTTCTTAACCTTGTTTTTACTCTCATAGGAGCAGCATAAGTGGTATCTCGTTCTTTACATTCTTCTATAGAATATTTAGGTTCAGAATCTAATCTAAAATCTACAAATTCTAAAACCAAATTTCCATTATAATCAGCAATTGGAGATATATCTTCAAAAACTTCTTTTAAACCTTCCTTAAGAAACCATTCATAACTATTTTTCTGTACCTCTATAAGATTAGGCATTTTCAAAACTTCGTTGATGCGAGAATAACTTACACGCACACTTTTGCCAAGCGTAATAGGTCGCATTCTATTTTTTTTCATGGTACTAATCACCCCTTAATAAAATTAGGTTATAAAAGTATTTATTTTAATTTATATATTAGTAAAAACTAAAATTTGCACTGAAACATCATAAAAAACCACCCAAAATAATGGTGTGGCTAAAGTATGATAGCTATATAGTTATATAGAACTATATAGCAAATTAACAATAAAATAATTTTATAAATATGTTGAATTAAAGTTAAAAACATGATATACTTTAATTATAAAATAAATCATCATTTTTCATTAAATAAATATATGTTTAATAAGTTTAACACTTTGCCTATAGCCTGTCAAGGGCTTTTTTTATGTGATAAAAAAGATACATCTTACTTAAATGTATCTTTTTTTAATTACTTAAGAGTTACTTTAGCTCCAACTTCTTCAAGTTTAGCTTTAATGCTATCAGCTTCTTCTTTAGCAACTGCTTCTTTAATCATTTTAGGTGCTCCATCAACTAATTCTTTTGATTCTTTGATACCTAAACCTGTGATTTCTCTAACTGCTTTTATAACTTTCATTTTGTCAGAACCAACTTCTGTTAATTCAACATCAAATTCAGTTTTTTCTTCAGCTGCATCTCCACCAGCTACACCAGCTGCTGCTACAACCATACCAGCTGCTGCAGAAACACCAAATTCTTCCTCTGCTTTTTTTACTAAATCATTTAATTCTAATACTGTAAGTTCTTTAACAGCATCAATAATTTCATCAATTGTTAACTTTGCCATTATATGTTACCTCCATATTTTTTTATTTATATTTTATATAATTCTATTAAGCTTCTGCGTTTTCTTTGCTTTTGTCTTCTGCAATAGCATTAATAACTCTTGCAAAAGATGATAAAGGTGATTTGAAAGATCCAAGAAGTTTTGAAAGTAATTCTTCTTTTGCAGGAATATTTGCAATTGCTTTAATACCTTCAGCATCATAAACTATATTTTCTATAACTCCTGCTTTAAATTCCATGTTAGGTATGTTTTTATTTTCTTTAGAAATAATTCTAGCTGCAGCAGTAGAATCTTCATAAGAAATAGCAAAAGCACTAGGTCCAGATAAATACTCAGATAATCCTTCGAATTTAGTACCTTTAACTGCAAAATTCATCATAGTATTTTTATATACTTTATAATCTATACCAGCTTCACGAAATTTTTTACGTAATTCTGTGTCTTGTTCTACAGTAACACCTCTAGCATCTATCATTACTACAGAAACAGCTTTATCAAGCTTTTCTTTAATTTCATTAACGATAACTTGTTTTTGTTCTACCTTTGGCATTTTCACACCTCCTTAGTTAAAAATTATTAAAAAACCCCTCTGACCGTAGACATGGACAGAGAGGTTGAAATCCAAACGAATATCCTCGGTAGGTTGATTTACGTTACGCTAAATGCACCTACTGTCTACGGCCTATAAATTAACTTTTAAAGTATACTATATATAAGTTAATTTGTCAATTTATTTATTCACTAATTTTAGCAGCATTTACTTTTACACCAGGTCCCATTGTTGTAGATAATACAACACTTTTTAAATATTGACCTTTTGATGCTGCTGGTCTTGCTTTTATAACTGCACTCATTAAAGTTTGGAAGTTTTCTAATAACTTTTCATTTCCGAAAGAAACTTTTCCAATTGGTACATGAATAATATTAGTTTTGTCTAAACGGTATTCTATTTTACCAGCTTTGATTTCTTCAACAGCTTTTTTTACATCCATAGATACTGTACCTGCTTTTGGATTAGGCATAAGACCTTTAGGTCCTAAAACTCTACCTATACGACCAACTAATCCCATCATGTCTGGAGTTGCTACTACAACATCAAAATCAAACCAATTTTCATTTTGAATTTTTGAAACTAATTCTTCTGCACCAACAAAATCTGCACCAGCTTGTTCAGCTTCTGTTGCTTTATCTCCTTTTGCAAAAACTAAAACACGAACTTTTTTACCTGTACCATGTGGAAGTACTACAGCACCTCTTACTTGTTGATCAGCGTGTCTACCGTCAACACCCAAACGAATGTGTGCTTCTACTGTTTCATCAAATTTTGCAACTGATGTTTTTTGAACTAGGTCTATAGCCTCATTTGAATCATAAAACTCACTACGATTTATGAGTTTTTCTTTTTCAAGATATTTTTTTCCTCTTTTCATTTACTGTTCCTCCTTATGTGGTATTATCGGGAGATATCCCTCCCACTATTTTAATATTTTAAATTAATAAAATATTAATCTTCAACTACAATTCCCATACTTCTTGCTGTACCAGCAATCATACTTGTTGCTGCTTCTATAGTTGCTGCATTTAAATCTTGCATTTTTTGTTCTGCTATCTTTCTAACTTCATCTCTAGAAATTGTAGCTACTTTTGTTTTATTTGGAACACCTGAACCTGATTCTATTTTGCAAGCTTTTTTTAGAAGAACAGCTGCAGGTGGAGTTTTTGTAACAAATGTAAAACTTTTATCTTGGTATACTGTAATTACTACAGGTATTACCAAACCAGCTTGACTTTGTGTTCTTTCATTAAATTCTTTACAAAAGCCCATTATATTAACACCATGTTGTCCTAAAGCTGGACCAACTGGTGGAGCAGGATTTGCTTTTCCTGCTGGAATTTGTAATTTTATATAACCTGATACTTTCTTTGCCATCGTGGCACCTCCTAAATAATGTGGTATTTAACGGGATTTTCCCTCCCACGTGCAAAAGCACATTTTCATTAGTATTTTAAACTAATTTTACAACTTGAGAAAAGTCTAATTCTACAGGTGTTTCTCTTCCGAAAACAGATAACATAACTATAACCGCATGTCTACTAGACTGTATTTCTTTTATAACACCTATAGAATCTTCAAATGGTCCTTCTATAACTCTTACACTATCACCAAGGTTTAAATCTATTTCTTCTTTAAGTAGTTTTATACCCATATTTTCTATTTCTTCTTCTGTTAATGGTACTGGTTTAGAGCCTGGACCAACAAAGCTTGTTACTCCTCTTGTATTACGAACAACATACCAAGTATCATCATTCATTATCATTTTCAAGATTACATAACCCGGAAAAACTTTTCTTCTAATATTTTTTTTCTGACCATTCTTTACTTCAACTGTATCTTGCATAGGTACAATGACTTCAAAAATTTGATCTTCCATTCCGTGATTTGCTACTATTTTTTCAATATTAGCTTTTACTTTATTTTCGTATCCAGAATAAGTATGAACTACATACCACTGTGGTTCGTAAGACATATTATCATCCTCTACTAAAAATTATCCTACCAACCCTGCAAGAATTTCGACTACTTTATTTAAACCAAAATCCATACAGAATATTATAACAAAAAACATCATACATATAACAATTACTGATACTGTTTGTTTTCCTAATTCTTGTCTATTAGGCCAAGTAATTTTAGAAAATTCTGCTCTGCAATCTTTAAATATATTACTAGAGGCTTTTTTTTCTTTCTCGTTTGGGTTAGCTTCCATAGTGTTATCCTCCTTACGCAAACTAATTAATTATTTAGTTTCTTTATGGAGTGTTCGTGCATTACAATATCTGCAGAATTTTTTAGTTTCCATCCTATCTGGATGAGCTTTTTTATCTTTAGTAGTAGAATAATTTCTTTGTTTGCATTCAGTACACTCTAAAGTTATTTTTGTTCTCAAAACTTCCACCTCGCTTGAAAATTAATTTAGCTCCCTTACCTATTTTATGTAAAAATAGGCATAAAAAAAAGACTTGCATCTTTTCAACATATTATCATATAAAATATATTGTGTCAATTAATTTTAATTATTATAAATTAACTACACCCTACTTATTTATTATGTTTTTTAGTATTTGTCTTATTCTTATTATATTGTTTTAATATATAACTTCTAGATACATTATTTAAAGTTACCTTTGTTTTAGATTTAGTATAATTTATAAAAGGATTTAATCTATCTTTTATTATATTTTTATTTCTTTTCTCAAAATCTCTTATTTGATTATCTAGATTAGTAGCTATATTTATTTCATTTTGAAGATCTTTTAATAAATATTTATAAGAATTAATATTAATATTAAACTCATCTTCTATTTCCTCGAAAATTTTTTTAAAAATTTCATCATTTTCAATTATAATTTTAATATCTTTTTCTTTTTCTTCACTTATTTTTATAAATGAGTTTTTAATTGCACTGTAATCTGCACTGCTTTTTAATAAATCATATTGTTTTTTTGTTTTTTCATATAAATTTGTTAAACAAAAATTTTTTTCTTTTAATATTTCTAATAATTTTTCTAACTTAAATTTAAATTCATCCATAAATTTTATCCTTTATTTGTAAATATTAATTTAAAGATTATTAAAAATTTTTATTTTGTAGATTTTAATATTAATAAAACTCATTACATAATATTTTTTAAAATCATAATTAGTGATAATACTTATTATATGTAAATAAAAATTAAAAATAAAACATATTAATTAAAATAATGTTTTATAAATTAATTTTATTCATATTCTGATTTTAAATCTTTTATTTCAGAAAAAACTTCTTCTAATTCTTCTTTATGTTTACTACAAATAGATTTTAATTTGTTTTCCATTATTTCTTTATTTTCATTAAATTTTAAAATTACTTCCCATATAGGATCAAAAGTATCTTCTTCTTCTTTTACAGATATGACATCATCATAAATTTCTGTATCATAGTAATCTAAAATAGCATTATATTCCCAATCTTCAATTTCTTTATCTACTGTTAATTTTAAATGAATATATATACCTGTATCTTCTTTTGTAGCATAAACGCTATAAATTAAATTATTATTTTCTATTTCATAACTTTCTAATTCTGAATCTAAAAAGCCTGTTTTATTATCTTTAATCATTATAACTACTTCTTCCAATTAATTATAACCTCCTTATAATCAATATTATAATATTTTTTATTTCTATGTGCAATAATATGTATACTTAACTTTTATTACATAATAAATAAAAGTATGATTAAATTTCATACTCTTATTTATATCTATTTATTTTTATCCGTAAATCCACTACCTGTATCTAAATAACTATTTAAACGGTCTTTATTTTCTGTATCTTTTATATTAGAATTATCTTTATCTTTATAATTATCTTTTTTAGAATATGTCATTAAATTACCTCCTTATATATAATTTATAAAATTATTATTATCTAAAATAAAATTAAATATGTAATTTTTTTTAAATGTTGCTATAATAATATTAATTATTATTAATTTGATGGAGGTAATATTATGAAATATCAAATTTTAATTAATGGTATGTCATGTGAACACTGTTCAAGTTCTGTTAAAGAATCTTTATTAAAAATAAACGGTATTACAAATGTTACAGTAGATTTAAAAAATAAAAATGCAATTATTGATTCTAATTTAGAAATAAATTCTAATGAAATTAAAGACTCTATTGAAGATATAGGTTTTGAATTTGTAGATATAAAGACTCTATAAAAAAGATGGATTAAACCATCTTTTTTATAGAGTCTTTTTTAAATTAACTATAAATTTATCTAATTTAAGACTTTGAATATTTTGGATTGTAATTCTTCCAAAACCACGTAAAGTTATTACATCTTGTATATTTACATTGTAATTTATATTAGATATAGATTTCCAATTTATAAATACCTTTTTTCCCTTTATTAAATCTACAGCTTTACTTCTAGATAAATTAAAACTTTTACTAATAATATTATCTAATCGTAATGAAGTCACATTTATAGATTTTTCTACAAATTCCTCTAATGGTATAAATATATTATCAGTTGATATAATATTTGCATTAGTTTTTATATTAGATACTTTTTTTAGATTAAAACATATAAAATCTGCAATATCACTATCTACAAAAATTATTGCTCTCTCATTAAAAATTATTATATCCCCTATTTTTATTCTATCTATACCTAATCCTAATATGGCTCCTAAAATTTCTCTATGGTTAACTTTGCAAAATTTAGAATTAAAATTAATTTCAACAGCACTTATAGGAAAATCTTGATCTTCTAAATTTAAATAATCTAAATAAAATCCAAATTTTTTTCTTTCAGTATTTTCTAAACCACCAAAAAGTCTAATGTTAATATCAAAATTATCTTTTATAATATTATAAAATAAAACTTGTTTTCTCGTATCCAAAAATCCAGAAAAAGTAACTATATGATTTTTTTGAGTCAAAAATACTTGATCTAAAACTTTTGAAAAAGCTAATCTCTCATCTGAATCTGTTATTTTATTTAACATTTTTTGTTTAAATTCTTTATTTTCTTTATGCATAAATAATTAAACACTTTGTATTATTAATATTAAAATTCTGCATATTGCTTCTACTAATAAAATAGCAAAAATAGGTGAAAAGTCTATCATCATTCCAGATGAACCACCAAGAGGTGACCTAGATAAAATATTTCTTACTGGAGCAAGAATAGGCTCTGTCAAATTATAAATAATACTATATATAATTCCATCCCTTATTATTGGAAACCATGATAAAAGCGCTCTTATAAAAACAAGAAATACAAATATTTTATTAAAAATTTGAACACAATATATTAAAAAAATTTTAACTCCTATAGACATACCCACGGCTTATCTAAATCCTCCACTTACCCAAGATAATTCTATACCACTTGCTTTTAATTCTTGGCTTATTTCTTCATTTATACTACCAGAAATATCTACTCCATTTGGTGTTATAATAAACATATCATTAGATAATCTTCTTATATTTCCATCTAATGCATCTACAGATCCACTTAAAAAATCTGCAATTCTTTGAGCCATAGCAGCTTCAACACCATCTAAATTTACTATAGAAATTATTTTTTCTTTAGTATTTTCTATGACTGTTCTTGAATCTTCTATGTTTTTTGGTAAGCAAATATTTACTTCTACTCTTTTATGAAGGTCTATAACATTAGAACTATTACTTCTATAAGAATTTAATGGTATTGCTGTTGATAATTTTGAATTTCTATCTGAATTTAATCTTTCAAACTTATCATTGTTTCTAGAATAATTTTCGATATTATTATCATTTTCTAGATAATTTTCATCTTCGAATTCTTCATCTTCATCATCAATATCAACACCTAAAAATAAATCCTTCATTTTGTTAAACAACTCAGCCATTAATCATTCCTCCTATGTACATTTTAAATTTATCTTTTTGGTTCCAAATTTTACATAATTTACCATGTCATTCACCTATTACCATGTAATTTATTATCGACTGTTTTATTACATTTGTCAATAATTTTTATGCTAACTTCCAAAATATTTCAGTGAAATATAATTTTTATTATTTACTATAAAGTTAATTTATAATATCTCCATCTTTTATAGGATTGTTTACAGCATCGCTAATAATTCTATCATATATGTTTATACCATTTTTACCCATGTTACGATCAGAAGATATAATAGCATATCCAGAATCTCCGTAGATTACTCCTTCCATATTTAATATTACAAAAGTTGCAATACCATTATTAACTTTAAATACACCTTTTTCTGTAAGAACATCGCTTATTTTATATTCTTCTGAATTAATAGTTATTTTATCTCCAACCAATAAATCATTAAACTGTTGTATAATATAAACACTATCTTTTTTTCCATTCATAACATTTTTACTAAGTATATAAACTTTTTTATTACCTTCATCTGTTACTTTATAAACAAAAGATCCATATCCATCTTCTTTAACAAATTTTTTTGGTATTCGTAAAAATGTTTTTTCTGCTATAGCAGTTTCTGGAATTTTAAGTCCATTATATACTGTATCATAAGTTTTAAATTTTATACTTCTTGTGTTTAAATAATCTATCATATTTTTAAATGATTCTAATAATATATAACTTTTCTTTTCACCTTTTACAATTTTACTAACTTTCATATTTAATGGTACAAATTCCCCATCTTTTTCTAAATATATAGTTGCTAGCTTTCCTTCATTTAATCTTGCAGCTAAATTATTTTCTACATAAGCTGCTATGTACCATTCATTAGATTCAATTATTTTAAATACAGGATAATCTTTATTAACAATTTTAGGTATAGTAACTTTACTATTATCGACTAGCATTTCAGCCTGTTCTTCTGAAATATTATCTTTATTATTAAATGTTAGAGCTTCTTCAAATCCATCAACAAAATAAGATACTATTCCTCCTCTATTAATACTTATGTCTTTAGTATTTTGAGAAATTTTATTTTTAATTTCTTTATTTTTATCTACATAGCTTTGTAAAACATCACTTCTTCCTTCATTGAGTAAAATAGAATTTCTAGAATTAATATTGTAATTTATATTATCTTTTATAAGATTGGTATAAGAATTATCTGAAAAATTAAATTTATACATATTTTCATTTATATAATTTTTTAATTTATTATTAATACTTTCTACATCATTATGAAAAGCAGATATATTACTGCGTTGTTCCTGTTTTTTTAATATTTCTTTATTAATTTTTTCTTTTTGATTTTCTAAATTAGTTACCACAGAGCCATTTTGAACACTTGCGACAATATCTCCTCCCCTAACTTTTTCATTATCTGCTGCAAAAAAATTGACTTCTCCATCTGATGGTGCTTTATATACATGTTCATTTCTAATGATAATACCTTTTGAAACTCCTCCTACATCTATACTTCCGTTATAAACAGATATTGTAGGTATTTTATCTTTAAATGCAAATTTAAATAATGAACCACCTATAGATATTAAAAATAATACTAGTGAAATTGATACAACTAAAACAGCTGTTTTATTCTCTTTTTTCATGTATTTTACTTTTTTATTTATATAAACAAGATTACTGTTTTTAACTCTTTTTGCTTTATTTTTCTTAGAAACATTATTTGATTTACTATTTTTTGTATTTTTATTAGATTTATCTTTAAATGATCTTGTTTCTTTAATCATGTTTCCACCTATCTTTTTATATTTTTGTAATAGTATAATTATATAAAACATATAAATCTTATACAAGGTGTTTCATAAATAAGCTTTTTATAAAAATATTTAAAACAATTTAACAAAGAGGTTGCAAAGATGCCAAAACTTAGTTTTAAAAAATTAATTAATCTATTAATACCAATTTTAATAGCTATTTTTAATATCGTAATTTTAATGTTTCCTCAAGAAATTATAAAAGCTTCTAAAGATGGTTTATTGCTATGGGTAAATAACGTAATCCCATCTTTGCTCCCTTTTATAATAGGAACAAATATTTTAACAAAACTTGGTGCTATAAATTTTATAGGTACTTTTTTAGAACCTATAATGTATCCACTTTTTAGAATTCCTGGATCTGGTGGATTTGCTTTAATAACTGGTATGACATCTGGTTATCCTATGGGAGCTAAAGTAATATCAGATATGAGAATTAATAAAACAATTACTAAGATAGAAGCTCAACGTTTAGTAAGTTTTTGTAATAATTCAGGTCCTCTTTTTATTTTAGGCGCTGTAGGTATAGGTATTTTCAAAAATCCTAATGTTGGATATTTTTTAATGATTATTCACTATCTAGCAGCTATTTTAAATGGTTTTATATTTAGATATTATAAAAGAAATAGCAATACAAAAATTTCATATGTACGAACTACTAATTTACCATATAGAGCTTATCAAGCAATGTGTAGACATAGACAAATAGAAAATAAAAGTTTTGGTCATATACTAGGTGAAAGTATAAATAATTCCATGCAAAGTATATTACAAATAGGTGGCTTTATAATTTTATTTTGCGTTTTAGTAGAAATTGCTAAAGTTACACAATTGCTAAATTTTTTAGTATTATTATTTACACCAATTATTACAAAATTTAATATAGATATAAATATTGTGCAAGGATTTTTAATAGGACTATTAGAGGTTACTAATGGTGCTAATATCTTAGGTGCAGAAGAATTTTCAAAATTACAAGTTTTATCTGTAGCAGCTATAGTATCATTTGGCGGTATTTCTATTCATGCTCAATCTATAAATTTTTTATCTAAAACAGATATTAATATTTATTTATATATTATATCTAAATTAATACATACAATTAATACAGTTATACTTGGATTAATAATATATCCTATTTTTAATTTTAAAATAAGTTCTACTATAACAGCATACAACCCTAATTACTTTAATAAATTAGATGCTTTTGTTTTTTCTACAACTATATTTACATTTAGTATAATAATAACATTTGTCATTTCAATATTTTTAAATATTATATTACATATTAAAACAAAAAAAGACTTTTAAAATAAAAGTCTTTTTTATAATTCAATACTTTCTATATTTGATATAGCTTCATCTATCATACTATCTAACCATTCAATTCTTGATTCCATAGTTTCTATTATATTTCTTTTAGGTTTAGTTTCAGGATGTTTTGCTACAAATACTGTACAACAATCTTCAAATGGTCTTATAGAAATATCAAAAGTTCCTATTTTTCTACCAAGATCTATTATTTCTTGTTTATCAAAACATGCTAAAGGTCTAATTATAGGACTTGTAGATGCAGAATCTATAGCATTTATACTTCTCATAGTTTGACTAGCTACTTGACCTATACTATCACCTAAAACTATTGCCTGGCAATTATTTTGTTTTGCTAATTTATCAGCAATTTTAATCATAGCTCTTTTTAAAAATATAGTTAATTTTTCAGTTGGTACTCTTTCATATAATTTTACTTGCAAATCTGTAAATGGCACAATATGCAACTTTACTCCACCAGAAAAATCAGCTAAT
This sequence comes from uncultured Clostridia bacterium, assembly GCA_946481295.1. GTDB lineage: Bacteria > Bacillota > Clostridia > Lachnospirales > UBA5962 > CAMLLW01. The sequence continues at coordinate 22,064 of CAMLLW010000006.1, forward strand.
CTTTTTGCTAGGTCTATAACTTTTTCTTTAGCTCTTTCTGATGTATGAGGAGGACTGTGAAAATAAACAGCTTCTATTTCTACTCCTCTTTTTTCCATTAAAAATCCTGCTACAGGGCTATCTATACCTCCAGAAAGAAGTAACATTGCCTTACCAGAAGATCCTATTGGAAGACCTCCAAACCCTTTTATAATTTTAGAATATATATATGTATTAGTTCTAAGCTCTATAAAAAGTTTTATATCTGGGTTGTAAATATCAACATCTAAATTTTGAGTATTTTCAAGCAAATATTCTCCAACCAAAGATGAAATTTCCATAGAATTTAGTGGATAATTTTTATCAGATCTTTTGCACTCTACTTTAAATTTATAATTTTTATCTTTATTATAATTATTTTTTATATACTCTAAAGAAGACTCTTTTATAGAGTTTATGTCATTATTACTTAATATTGCACATGGACAAACAGCTACAATACCCATAATTATTTTTACTTTTGGTATTATAAAATCATAGTCAAAATCATCAACATCATTTGCTATAAGAAATCTTCCTTGTTCTTTTTTTACATAGTAATTAGAATTATCTTTTATATTATTTTCTATAGCTTCTATAAGCTTATCTTCAAATATATATCTGTTTTTACCACGTATAGCTATTTCACCATACTTTACAAGCAAACCGTTTCTCATGTTATTTCCTTTCAATCATTTTTTATTATATAAAGTATACTATAAATTAGCATTTTTTAAAATATATTTAGTTTGGAAATATAAAAATAAAGATAGTTAACCTATCTTTATTTCTTCTGAAATTTTCTTAATTCTGGAACGTTTTTCTTTAACACATCTATACAATATAAAATATCTTCTTCTGTATTTTCATTAGAAAAACTAAACCTAATAGAAGATTCTACAATTTCATTACTATAACCTAATGATTTTAGAACAATTTTTTTATTTGATTTTTTACTACTACATGCTGTAGATGTAGAAACATAAATACCATTTTGTTCTAAGACATGTAAAAGGGTTTCGGCTCTTACTCCTAAAAAACTAACATTTACAATATATTCTGAAGCTTCTTTAGGACTATTTACTCTTGTATTATCTATTTCTTTAATACCTTCTAAAAATAAATTTCGTAATTTTGAAATATATTTAGAATTTTCATCCATATTATCTATACATTCTTCTAGTGCAGTTTTTAAACATATTATACCTAAAGTATTTTGTGTACCAGGCCTTATAGATTTTTCTTGTTGGCCTCCAAAAAATAATGGTGTTATTCTTATCTTTTTATTTATATAAATACCACCAACACCCTTTAATCCATGAATTTTGTGGCTACTAAAAGTAAATATATCTACATATTTTAAATTTATTTTTTGTTTTCCAAATGCTTGAACTCCGTCTACTAAAAATATAGTATTTGGATTTTTATCTTTCACTATTTTACCTAAAGAAGTTATATCTTGAATAAGTCCAGTCTCATTATTAGTAAACATAATACAAACAAGTGCTGTTTTTTCTGAAATTAGATTTTGTAAATCTTCTTTATCTACATATCCATATTCATCTAATTTTACATATGAAACTTCACAACCTAATTCTTCTTTTAATTTATTTATAGGATCAATAACTGAAGGATGTTCTGTTTTTGGAACAATAATATGATTATAATTTCTGATTCTTGCTTTTACAGCTCCTGATATAGCTAAATTGTTACTTTCTGTTCCTCCTGAAGTATAGTAAATTTCTTCTGGAGACACTCCTAAATATTTTGATATACAATAAGATGTTTCATTCATTTTCTTTTCTACTGAAAATCCTAAACCATGTAAGGAAGATGGATTTGCAAAATCATTTTGCAAAATATCTAATACAGAGCTATTTACTTTTTCTGATGTTTTTGTAGTTGATGCATTATCTAAAAATATAGTTTTCAATTAAATTTCACCTTTTTCATACATAATTATAGAAAGCATAGAAAGTCCTACAGTTTCTGTGCGTAAAATTCTTTTTCCTAGAGTAACCTTTTCTATATTATCTAAATCTAAAAATGCTATTTCTTCTTCTGTAAATCCGCCCTCTGGTCCTACAATTATAGCTATATTTTTATATGTTCTAGATTTTAAAACTTTTTGTAATTTATTTTCAGTTTCTAATTCATAAGGTACTAGTACTAAATCATATTCTCTAATAATATTCTTTATATTTTTTAAGTTAATTGGCTGTTTTATTTCTGGAATTATTCCTCTTCTACTCTGTTTAGCAGCTGTTTCAGAAATTTTTTGCCATCTTATAACTTTATTATTTATTTTATCTGAATATTTTACTACTGAACGTTCCATAAATGTTGGTACAATATCATTAATACCTAGCTCTACACATTTTTGTATTATATACTCTAATTTATCATATTTAGGCATGCCTTGAAATAATGTTACTTTAATATTAGGTTCTGAAATGCTTTTATTTGAAGAAATTATATCACATACAACTTCATTTTTACTTATATTAGTAATTTTACATAAATAATCTGTTTCTTTGCAGTCACATACAATTATTTCATCATCTATTTTTAATCTTAATACATTTCTTATATGATTTGCATCATCATTTTTAATTATTAAACTATTATTTACAATATTACTACTATCTATAAAAAATCTTGTCATAAAATACCTCTATTTTTAGTTGAAACAACACAAACCCAATCATCTTTATAGAAAGTATTTAAAATAGAAAAATTAGAGTCATTTAATTTTTTATAAACTTCATCTAGTCTTTCTTTTATTATGCCAGAAGCTATAAATATTCCGTTATTATCTAAAGCTTCATAAGCAAAATCTGATAAACCTATAATAACATCTGCTACTATGTTTGATACTACAATATTATAATTTTCATTTAAAATCTTATTTTTTATTTGAGTATCTGATAAAATATTTCCGCTTACAACTGTATATTTAGACTTATCTACATTATTTAAATCTGCATTATCATAAGCTACTTTTATAGCATTTGGTTCTATATCTATTGCAAATGCCTTACTAGCACCAAGCATTAAACTTATAACAGATAATATTCCTGTTCCACAGCCTAAATCTAATACTTTAGAATCTTCTGTTACATATTTTTCTAATTGTTCTATACAAAGTTGTGTAGTTTGATGTAGCCCTGTTCCAAATACATGTCCTGGATTTATATTAAATATTATCCTATTATCAGGATTATCTACATTTTCCCATTCTGGTTTTATTAGAATTTTTTCTCCTATCTTAAAAGGTTTATAATATTTTTTCCAATTATCTATCCAGTCTTTTTCATCTACATCTTTAATTACTAATTTTAAATTTCCTAAATCTAATTCTAAACCTAAATTTTTTAATCTTTCTAATTCAGATTTTATACGAGTTATAATTTCTTTTCCATATACATTTTGACTAACATAGAATTTTATATTTGTTTCATTATTATTATTTATAATATCATCATCTAAATAATCCCACTGTGTTGAATTTGAATTTAAGAAATTTATCATATCTTTATAATCTTCTATTTGAAAACCATTAATCCCATTTTCTAAAAGCATAGCACTAACAACTTCTAATGCTTCAGAAGTTGTATATATACTACATTCTATCCATTCCATTAAACTTATCTCCTAAATTTTTTCTGGCGTATCTAAAAATATTGTACATAAAACACCTAATATTATACAAACACTTCCTGTTAACCACATTATAATTGTTTCAATAATTGTTATATCGTATGCTATATTAGCAGAAATACCTGTTTGTATTAAAGTTATTATAACAGCAAATATAGTTCCCATAACGAAATAATATAAAAGAGCTTCATATTTTTTTAATAAAATATTTATTATTTTTGACATTACTAATATTCCTAAAATTCCACCTATAGAAAAAGGAATAAGTAAAATAACTGATGACATAGATTCATAAAATAATTGCCAATTGCCAACTATCATATATCTTAACATGTCAGTTAATTTATCTACTGCATTATATATAGTCCCATACTGATTTATAACCATAAGCATTATACTTCCACTTACTCCTGGAATTAGCATACATGCTATTGAAAAAAAACCTGCAAAAAGCATAATTAATATATCATCTATGTCATCTAATTTTTCTATAGATATGTACCCTTCAACGTTACCTTCTCCTACTTTTGTCATTAAATATAAAAATATAAATCCTATTATAGGTAAAAAGACATACTGCAATTTAAAACTTATGCTACACATCTTTTTAAAAATTAGTGGTATAGAACCAAAAACTAATCCTATAAAGAATAAATATGCAGGTATCGGATATCTAATGCAAACCCATAAAACAAGCTTTGTAGAAGCAAGAATTCCAATAGCAATACCAAACAATAATGGTAATAAAAAAATTATATTATCTTTAATATTTTTTTTAAAATTGCTTATGGAATCTAACATTTTTTCATAAACACCTAAAACAACGGCAAAAATACTTCCTGATAAGCCTGGAACAACTAACGCTATTCCTATAATAAATCCTTTTATTATACCTTCTACCATATTTAAACTCCTTATGCTTTATATGAAAAGAAAGAAGTAAATGCTTCTATTGTGTAATAATTATCTTTAACTGTTCCAAGCTCTCTTATAGAGTGCATAGCTAATAATGGGGCACCCATGTCAATAACTGTTATGCCTAAATTACTTGAAATAAATCTAGATATTGTAGATCCTCCAACTATATCTGAACGGTTAACAAACTTTTGGAAAGGAACATTAACTGCTTCACAAATACCTGCAAAAACAGATGCAGAAACACATGATGTTGTATATTTTTGATTTGATGAATATTTTATAACTGGTCCTTCACCTAATACAGGTCTATTACTTAAATCATGTTTATCTATATGATTAGGATGTATAGCGTGAGCTAAATCTGCAGATATCATTATAGATTTGCTTAAAGAAATAAATAAATCTTCTTTACATTCTCTAAAGCTTAAATTTATACGTTCTAAAGTATCTCTTAATAAAAGTGAATCTGCACCCTCAGCAGTTGCGCTACCAATTTCTTCGTTATCTAAACAAACTAAAACTTTAGTTTCATCTATTACTTCTGTAGAATTTAATAAAGCTTCTAATCCTGCATATACCATCCATAAATCATCTAATCTAGAAGAAGATATAAATTCATCGTTTAGACCCATTATAGTACCTTTTTCATATTCATAAAGATATAATTCAAAGTCTATAATCTCTTTCATATCTATATTTAATTCATTTGCTATAACTTTTAAAATATAATTATCTTTTTCTAAATTTTCAGAAATTAATCCTAAAAGAGGTAAAGTATCTATTTGTGCATTATACTTATATCCATTATTTACTTCTCTATTAAAGTGAATAGCTAAATTTGGTATTACCATTAAAGGTCTATCTATATTTACTATAATTTCTTTTGGTTTAAATGCATCTTTTGATTTTAATACAACTTTTCCAGCCATTGATAATGGTCTATCAAACCAAGTACTATAAATAGGCGAACCATAAACTTCAGTATTTACTTTTATATAAGTATCTTCTACATCTATAATATTTTCAGGTTTAATTTTAAATGTTGGTGAATCTGTATGAGCTCCTATTAATCTAAAGCCTGATTCATAAGGTAATTTATTACCAACAACAAAAGCTATTACAGCACTATCATTTTTAACTGTAAAATACTTACCGCCCTTTTCTAATTTCCAGTTTTCACTTTGTGAAAGTTCGGTAAAATTATTTTCTTTTAATCTATTTACAATATTCTTTGTAGCATGAAATGCTGTTGGGCTATCATATATAAAATTTATTAATTTGTTTGCATATCCATTTAAATCTTTACTATTCATAGGTCACTCCCCTTATCAAATTTTTTTAAAATAATAAATAATTATATCATTATTTAATAATTATTTCTACACTATGAGATATTTATAATATCTTAAATTATATTAATAACATTTATATTTTATTTATATAAAAAAAAGAAGTCTAAGACTTCTTTTTATTTTATGCATGCAATAATTTCCACTTCACAAAGAACTCCTTTTGGTAGTTCTTTAACTGCTACACATGAACGAGCTGGTTTATTACTTGAAAAATATTTTTCATATATAGTATTAAAGTTAGTAAAATTTGTCATATCTGTAATAAAGCAAGTTGTTTTTACTACATTTTCAAATGATGTTCCTGCTTCTTTTAAAACTGCTTCTAAATTCTTCATAACTTGTTCTGTTTGTTCTAAAATTCCTCCATTTACAACTTCATTTGTACTTGGATCTACTGGAATTTGACCAGATGTAAATAAAAAATTATCTACTTTCATAGCTTGAGAATATGGACCAATTGCTGCAGGTGCATTTTTTGTAAAAACTGTTTCTATCATATTTTGCCTCCAAATAATTAAATTTTATACTTTAAAATATTATATATTTTTTAATAATACTTGTAAAGACTTACAAATCACTAATACATTTTATAAATTTTATATTAATAAAATTAAAGTTCCAATAACAATCATTGCTAGTCCTACTAAAGCTATTTTGCTTATTTTTTCATGTAATATAAAATATCCAAAAGAAATTGTAACTAATATACTTAATTTATCAATAGGTACTACTATACTAGCTGGCCCTTCCTGTAATGCGCGATAAAAACACATCCATGAAAAACCTGTTGCTATTCCAGATAAACAAATATATATCCAACTTTTTTTATCTATTTTAGTAATTTCTTTATGTTTATGTTGCATAAAAACAATTATCCATGCCATTAATAAAACTATTACTGTACGTATAGCTGTACCAAGATTAGATTCTACATTTACAATACCTATTTTACCTAAAATTGAAGTTAAACTTGCAAAAAATGCAGACATAAAAGCATAAATAATTGATTTATATTTATTTTCTTCTTTTGTTGATTCTTTACGTTCTATCATTAAATATGTACCTAAACCAATAAAAATCATAGATATTATTTTTAAAATATTTACATATTCTCCTAATATGATAAATGAAAGAATCATTGTAAGAATTATACTTGATTTATCAATAGGTACTACTTTATTAATATCACCAATTTGTAAAGCTTTAAAATAACATAACCATGAACCGCCAGTTGCTAAACCTGATAGAATAAGAAATATACAACTTTTTATATCTATATCTACAATTGTATTTTGAGATCCAACTATAAAAACCATTATCCATGCAAATATAAGTACTACGATAGTTCGTAATGCTGTAGCTAAATTAGAATCTACATTTTTAATACCTATCTTAGCTAATATAGACATAATTCCTGCAAATAACGCAGAAAAAATTGCATACATAATCCACATATCTTTATTCCTTTCATAATTTAAATCTTAAAGTAAATTATCTTTATTTTTATTTAATATTTATTTTTATTTGATATATTTTCTAATTTTACACTAATTTTATTTAATTTGCAAATTTTCTCTATTTAAATTAAATATTAAATATTGTATTGTATAAATTTAATATAATAATAATTTAAATAAAAAAAGTAATAAACTTTTGTAAGCTTATTACTTTTTATAATATTTATTTTAATAAAGAAATTTTTCTGGTAATTTAACATTAAAATCTTTTGCTAAATTTCTAAAATTTTCAACTGAAATTGTTTGTAACTTATTTGGAGTTATAGATAATACTTTCACTAAAATTTCTGCTGACTTTTCTACTGTATGCATAAGCCCAAATGTTAAATCAAAATTTTCTCCTGAACAAAACATTCCATGATGAGCCCAAATTGCAACATCATAATTTTTCATAAGATTACTTGTTGCTACAGCAATATCTCTACCTCCTGGAACCATCCAACCTACAACTCCAACTCCTTGTGGAAAAACAACAGGACATTCTGTTGCCATTTCCCATAACTCACGTGTAAAAATTTTATCTTCTAATGGCAATACAAAAGTTAGTGCTATAATATTAGTTGTATGTGCATGATAAATTACACGATGAAGTCCTGAAGTCAATGTTTTTTTTACTTCATGATTCATTAGATGACTAGGTAATTCGCTAGTTGGTTTACCACCATTACTTAATCCCCATACAATACGATAATTTTCTCCATCTTTATCTAATTCTATAATACATATATTTTCTTCTGGTTCTAAAATTACATTTCTAAAGTATTTTCCACTACCTGTTACTAAAAAAAATTCTTCTCCTAATTTAGGAACATTTGTACCGATAGGTACAAAGTTATTATTAAAATTTAGTTCATTTCTTATTAAATTAATTTCTTCTTCTTTTATTCTATAAGATAAATTGCCGCCGTTTCTTTCATGCCATCCTTGCAAATATCCATCATTACACATACGTATAAATCCTTGAACAAAATTTGTATCTAGTACTTTCATATTTTCCTCCGAAATTACATTGTATATATTTTAATATTATTTTCTTTTTAAAAGAACATCCTTCTCATAATTCTTAACAATTTCAAACCAATCTTCTTTTTCAGGAACATTATTTATTTCACAGAAATAATTCCATACATCACCAATTGGATATAATTTAAGTTCTTCTTGTAAAACCATAATTTCTGTTAAATTTCTTTCTTTTTGTAAATTTTTAAGTTTTTCATTTGGTAATAAAAGAGCATTTAATAATGCTTTTTGCATATTACGCATTCCAACTACCCATGCTGCTATTCTATTAATAGAGGCATCAAAAAAGTCTAAACCTATTAAAACTTTTTCCACACCATTTCTAATAATTTCTTTTGCAATTTCTTTAGTTTCATCATCATATAATACTACATGATCACTATCCCAACGAACAGGTCTAGTTACATGTAATGCAAGTTTATCAGAAAATAATAACATAGAAGATATTTTATCAGAAACCATTTCTGTTGGATGATAATGTCCATTATCAAGAAGACATAAAATATTATTTTTCATAGCATAATTCATATAAAATTCATGAGACCCAACAGTATAACTTTCTAATCCTATTCCAAATACTTTAGATTCTACAGCAACATATACTTTACTTTTATCATAAGATATTGATAAAATTTGATCTAAAGAATCTTTTAAAAGACTTCTTGGAGTAGTTCTATCAGCAGGTATATCTTTAAATCCATCTGGAATCCAAATGTTAACTAATGATGGTTTACTTAATTCATTTGCAAAATATTCTGCAATACGAATACTAGCTTTACCATGATCTATCCAAAATTTGCGTATTTTTTCGTCTGTATTAGATAAGGTTGCATCTTGTGCTAATGGATGTGAAAAATAAGTAGGATTAAAATCTAAACCTAAATTTCTTTCTTTTGCAAATTCAACCCATTTTTTAAAGTGTTTTGGTTCTAACTTATCTCTATCAACAAATCCGTCATCAAAAAAAGCATAATTTGCATGTAAATTTATTCTATGTACACCAGGTATTAAATTAAGAGCTTTGTCTATATCTTGCATTAATTCCTGAGAATTTCTAGCTTTTCCAGGATAATTACCAGTTGCTTGAATTCCTCCAGTTAATTGATGATTTCCTTCAAATCCAGCTATATCATCTCCTTGCCAACAGTGCATTGATATAGGTATATTTTTTAGAATTTCTAATGCTTTATCTGTATCAACTCCTATTTTTTTATATATTTCTTTTGCAGATTCATATCTTGCCTTTGTAGACATAAAAATCCTCCTCTATAATTTTTAATATTTTTTTAATGAAAATGAATTATAAATACATTTTCTAGCTTCACTTAAATCTTTAAATTTATTTTCTGCAATCATTTGCACTACTAAATTTCCTAATGCTGTAGCTTCTTTAGGTCCTGCTATAACTTCTTTTTTTGTAGCATTTGCAGTTAATTTATTTAAGTATTGAGCATTAGAGCCCCCTCCAACAATATTTATACTTTTATAACTTTTACCAGTCAAATTTTCTATTTCTAAAATAGCGTTTTTATAACAAACTGATAAGCTATTGTAAATTACTTTAGCAAAATCTGCTTCTGTTTTTGGTACTTCTAAATTATTTTCTATACAATAATTTTTAATTTCATTAATTATACTATTAGGATTTAAAAATACATTGTCATTACAATTTATTATTGTTGAAATATTACTTTCTTCTGCTATTTTACAAAGTTCTTCAAAACTATATTTATCTTTAAGTTCTTTTTTTAATAACTGTACCATCCAAAGCCCCATAATATTTTTTAAATATCTAAATTTATAATTATATCCGCCTTCGTTAGTAAAATTAGCATTTTTACTTTCTATAGAACAATCTGCAAATTCCCTTTCAATTCCTATAAGAGACCAAGTTCCAGAACTAATATATATTGTGTCATCTCTTATAGTTGGTATAGCTACAACTGCAGATGCGGTATCATGTGTTGCTGGCAAAATAACATTACAATCAAATCCAACTTCTGATACAATTTTACTTTTTAGTCTACCAACAATTGTTCTAGGAAGTGAAAGAGGTTTAAATAAATTTTTATTATACCCAAGCATTTCTATTAATTCATAATCCCAATCTTTTGTTATAGGACTAACTAATTGTGTTGTAGTTGCATTTGTATACTCTAAAACTTTATTACCAGTTAAAAGAAAATTAAAATAATCTGGTATCATTAAAATATATGTTGCTTCCTCCAATAATTTTGGATTTTTATTTTTAATTGCCATTAATTGATAAATAGAATTAAATATTTGCTTTTGAATACCTGTTCTTTTGTATAAATCATTTTCTGATATTATTTTATAAACTTGCTTATCCATTCCTTTAGTTCTTGAATCTCTATAAGATACTGAATTTCCTAAAATATTATCATTTTTATCTAGTAAAACAAAATCTACAGCCCAAGTATCAATTCCTACACTTATAGGTATTTTATTTAATTCTTTACATTTTTTTAATCCTTTTATAATTTCAAAAAAGAGATTATCTAAATCCCAACAAAGTTCATTTTCTCTTTTTACAAAATTATTAGAAAATCTATAAATCTCTTCATATTCTATTTTCCCATTATTTAAACTTCCAATAATATGTCGTCCACTTGATGCTCCAATATCTATTGCTAAATAATAATTTTTCATATTATTCTCCCAAATAATTAAAATTTAAAAATAATTTTTATATACTTATATATTATTATAAATTCTATAATTAAATAAGGACGCTATTTATAAAAAATAACGTCCTTATTTGCAATACATATATCGATATTCTTTTGGAGATAATCCAAAATATTCTTTAAAAGTTCTATAAAAATAACTTGTATTGTCATAACCTATTATTCTAATTATATTTGATATAGATAAATCAGTATTTAATAATAAATAGTTTGCTTTATCCATCTTTTTTCTTTTTAAAATTTTTTTAAATGTCTCATTTGTTTGTTTTTTTATTACTCTACTTATATAAAAAATATCATAATTTAAATAATTAGATATTTCTGTTAAAGTAGCATTTCTATAGTTTTCTTCTATATATGATAAAATTTGTATCATTAAATCTTGTTCAAAAGAATTTTTATCAGTATATAATTTATCAGTATAATTTAATAATTGTAAGAATAAAAGTCCCATTGTAATTTGATTTATTTTTCTATTATTTATTTGTCTATTTATAATTATCCATATCATATTTTCTACTAAATTTTGAATTGGTAAAATATCAGAAACTCTAAATAATAAATAATCTGTATATCTTGTATCATTACATAAACATCCAACTAAAAAATTATAAATTAAATTATTTTTTTCATTTAACATACTAAGCGTTACATCAAAAAATTCTGGTTGTATAATAAAATTAATTGCTATATCATTTTTACTTGAATATAATACTTCTTGAGTTGCATTTTGATTTAAAAATAATAATTCTCCCTCTTTTAATATAATCTTGTTATTATTTATAATATGAGTTGTAGTTCCAGAGCACATATATATAACTTCTACATAATTATGTTTATGTTTTGGAAAATGAATAAATCGAGTATTAGGTCTAATTACAATTAAATCTTTATCAATTAAAAATTTACTACTATCTACTATCATTTCTTTTTTTTCAGTATAAATTTTTTTATTTATAGAAGTTTGACCATTTAATATATTTTCTTCTTCTTCTGTAATAGCAGACATTATATTTAAAATTCTTTTATCCATCCTATACCTTCTTCTTAATTACTTATTGTAATTAATATTTATTAGTTTGTTCTTCAATAAATTATATAATAGTTATTTCTGTAATCTATAATATTATATATATAAATATTTTATTATATATTAAAATAAGAATTAATTTATTAAAAACAAAGAACTCTGCTTTATTAAAAGCTAGAGTTCTTTATTTACCTCGGTAATCTATCTTCTCTACTTAACATTGGTTTAAATTTATTATGTGGTGCAAGTTGATACCAATAAGACACTGTTGATATATCATCTTGTCTTTCATATAATTTTATATCATCATTTCCTATTTGTTGAAATTCTACTCTTAAATCTGTACTAAATGCTATAGGATCAGGTAAATGCCAACGATAAAGTCCATGCATAGGTACCGCATCATCTCCAAATGCATGTACTGGATTTGGATTAGGTTTTCCATTACTAAAATAATCTCTTGTATGATCTCTTTTACTTTGGAATGGATATCCCATAAATAATGTACAATAATTTTTTGCAAATGGTAATTGTCCATATTCTCTATTATGAAATGCCCATGCTCCTCCAAAATAATCTTCTGCTCCTGTTGAATGAACTGTTGGGAATTCTTTATCTCCATCTATGTAAAATTTAAATTCTCCTTCTCCCCACCAATATCTTTCTAATGCAGCCAATGCCATATAAGTTCCTACATAATAACCTTTACCTTTAATATTATCTATAAGAACATAATCTTTTTTTGGTGTTGTTATTTTTTCTCTATTAAATCTTGCATGAAAATAAAGTGTATCATCACTAACTTCATCTACTAAAACATAATTAATTGTATAGAAAAAATATTTTATGTATTCAGGATGTTCACTAGTAATTGTTATTTTTGCTTTTTTTCTAAAAGGCATTTCAAAATAACAATTCATTCCTCCTGTTGGATTAACTACAATTGGCAATGAATTTATATCACAGCGTGTTCCAAATCCATTACAAAAAAAATCTCCTATTGGACATTCTACAGAAGGATAGTTACAATCATCCCAATAAATTCTAATTATAACATCCCTTAAAACAAAACTACCTGCTGTAGTTTTATCAGTTATTGTAAACCACATATGTCTTATTATACCAGGACCTTCTATTTCTGCTATAGTAACAGTTTCATTAGGATTTAGTGGTAATAATGGCCTTCCTTTTCTACCTACTCCTAAATCACTAGCTTCCATACAAGATTTGCCTTTTTCACCAGTTGGATTTTCTGGAGAAATTGTTCTACTTTCTTCTCCTTTATATTTTAATATATTTTTTAAATAATCCATAAATACCCTCCTATATTATTCATCTTCATCTGTAATTTCTAAAGCATATTTATTTATATAAATAATTTGATTTTTAGCTTCTTCAATTAATAAATCTATATTTTTACTATCAAATGTATCAAGTTGTATTGCCAATGACAATGCTAAAGGTAAATTTATTCCGCTAATTATATGAACTTTATCACTCATATAAGGATAAAATTTTTGTGTTACACTTCCTGAACTAATATCTGTTAAAACATATATTTCATCTTCTGTATTTATAAGTCTTTCTATATCTTCTTCTATATCTTTTTCTTCTACATATGCAGATAAAAATGAAATATTTTTGTTTTCACCTGATAAAAATTCTATACTTTCTTTCATACCTTTAGCCATATAACTGTGAGATGCTATAATAATTCTTTTTTTCATTATATTTACCTCTTTAAGATTAATAAATAAATCAAAATAATTTTTATTCTAATTAATTATTTAAGCTAATATTCCAAATCTAGCTAAGATCATTGCAAAAATTATTACTAAAAATATAATTTTAGTAACACTCATTCTTCTATATCCTAAAAGTTTATATACTATAAAAGTTATTAGAACAGGTATAAGAGATGGTAATATTTGATCTATTAATGGTTGTATTTCCATTGTAACATCGCCAAATTTAAATTTAGCTAGAACTTTTAAATTTATTACAGAAGGTATTAATGCTCCTATAACAGTTAATCCTAATACAGAAGCCGCTTCTGTTATATATGTTAATTTTTGTCCATATTCTGTAATTACTTTCATACCTTGTTTATAACCAAATTCAAAACATCTCATACGGAAAAAGAATATTATTAATATTATAATAAACCATAAAATAATACCTATTGGATTTCCCTCTTTAGCCATATATGCAGCAATTGAACCAAATATAGTTGGTATTAATACCATAAGAAGTGAATCGCCTATACCTGCCAATGGCCCCATAATACCTATTTTAAAATCCTGTATAGCTCTTTGTACTTCTTTTCCTTGTTTTTCTTCCATTGCTAATACAGCACCTAATATTATTGATGCTAACCATGGTTGTGTATTAAAATATTGAAAATGATTATTTAAAGCTTCTACATAATCTTCATCATCTTTATATATTTTTCTTAAAGATGGAGATAGGGCATATACTACAGAAGCACCCTGTTGAGACTGATAGTTAAATGTACATACACTCATTAACCACCTACGATTTGCTCTTCTTAAATCTTTTTTTGTTATTATATTAGATTGTTGGGTATCTTCGCTATTATTCATCTTCATTATCTCCACCCCCACTAATATTTAATGATGCCTCATGTTCTCTTCTCTTATATAGATCAAATGCTAAAGCAAAGCCAACTATAGCAACACCTATTACAGGCATTTTTAAAAATGCTGATATAACAAATCCTATAAGAAAATAATTTATGTATTGTTTTAATGGCATAAATCTAAGTAACATTGCTATTCCTACAGCAGGTAACATATTACCAGCTAAAGTAAGTCCAGATATAAACCATGTTGGCATATTATTTAATAAAAAATTAACTGCTGTGGTTCCTAAAGTTAGAGATATAAAGACTGGTATTGCTGCTGATAATCCAAATAATATTGGACAAATCCACAATACTAAATTCATTTTTTTAAATTCTTTTTTATTTGCATATTCTTGAGATTTTTTTACTACAAATCCATTAAGTATTTTTACTATAACATCAAATTGAACACCTAGCATTCCTACAGGTATACCAAGTGCAAGTCCTGCTTCTATACCCATTTTAGTTCCTATTGCTGTTGCTATTATAGTTGTTGTCCCATAATCGGGTACAGATGAACCTCCAAATCCTGATACACCTAAAGCCATTAATTGTACTGTTCCACCAACTACAAGACCTGTATTTACATCACCTACTATAATACCTGTAAATAAACCCCAAAAAACAGGATAATTTACAAATAACATAGGTATTCCGTAATAATCTATATGTTTTATAAATGCAAGCAATGTTATTAGTATTACTTGTAATACTGTAAAACTCATTTAATTTACTCCTTACATTTATAAAATTTATAAAATTGTTTTTAGATCTATAGATTTATCTGCTGGTACAAACTGACATTCTATTTTTACTCCTCTATTAATCAAATCTTTATATATTTCTATTTCTTTTTGTGTTGCATATGCTCTTGCAGATAATTTAATACCATTTTCTTTTACAACTGTTCCACCAACAATTAGTTTATCTATTTGTACTCCATTTTCTATTAATTTTAATATTGTAGACGGAGACTTAACTATTACAAAAACTTTTTGTGTATCATATTTCCCTATTTTAAAATTATTGATAGCAATTTCTTCTGTTATAATAGATACAGACATTCCTGCTGGTTTTGCTAGTCTCATACTTGACTTTGATAATTCATCATTTGCAACCTGGTCATCTATAACCATTACTCTAGTTGCCCCAGATATAGGTGCCCATTGAGTTACAATTATACCATGTAAAAGTCTGTTATCAATTCTTGCTGCAACTACACTCATTATAAATACCCCCATTTAATAATACTAAAATTTCTAATATATGTCTAAAACAAAAATTTTTTATAATTTTTAAATAAATTTATAATTTTTAAATTTATATTAGTAAATTTTATACTGAAAAAACAAAAACAAGAAATTTTTTCTAAATTAATTTTACTATTTAGAAATTTAGTTGTCAATATTAAGCATTTTACTTATAAATCTGTTTTGACATAACTTTGTGAGTATTTTAATTTATCTTAAAATTTTTTTGTTAATAAATAACAAAAAAGCATAACCTTAATTGGTAATGCTTTTTTATTATTCAAATTTTCTTTTTATTTTTTCAAAAAAACTTTTTCTACTTTCTTCGAATTCTTCATGTCCTTCTTCTGAGAATTTTCTAAGTAGTTCTTTTTGTTTTTCATTTAATTTTCTAGGGACAATAACTTTAAATTTAACTAACATATCTCCACAAATTTTATTATTTTGAAGAGTAGGGAATCCTTTTCCTCTGAGTGTAAGTACTGTTCCTGTTTGAGTTCCTTCTTTTATAGTATATTTTTCTTCACCATTCATTGTAGGAATAGAAATATCAGCTCCTAATGCAGCTTGAGAAAAACTTATAGGCATTTCTAAACTTATATTATTTCCTTCTCTTACAAAAACTGAATGATTAGAAACATACATTGTTACTAGTAAATCTCCACTTTGGCCGCCACGTTCTCCTGGTTCTCCTTTTCCAGAAAGTCTTAAACTTTGTCCTGTAGCAATACCTGCAGGTATATCTAACTCTAATGTTTTTGGTCTTTTTACTCTTCCAGAACCATTACATGTTGGACAAGGAGATTTTATAATTTTACCTTCTCCTCTACATACTTTACAAGGTCTTATACTAGACATTGTGCCAAATAAAGTTTGTTGTTGTACTCTTTCTTGTCCTGTACCACCACAGTTTCTACAAGTTTCTGGACTTGTACCGGGTTTTGCACCAGAACCATGACATGTTGGACATTCTTCTTGCATACTTAATGTTATTTGTTTTTTAGTTCCAAAAAATGACTCTTCAAACGAAATATTTAATCTTGTTTGAACATCTGCACCACGTTTTGGTCCATTTTTTCTTTGACTACTACCAAAGCCACCACCAAAAATGTCACTAAAACCGCCGCCAAAGAAACTTTCAAAAATATCACTAGCATCTGCATAAGTATATCCACCATATCCACCTGCTCCTCCATTTTCAAAAGCAGCCTTTCCAAACTGATCGTAAGCAGATCTTTTTTCAGAATCACTTAAGATATCGTAAGCTTCACTTACTTGTTTAAATTTTTCTTCTGCTGATTTATCTCCTGGATTAGCATCTGGATGATACTTTTTAGCTAATTTACGATATGCTTTTTTAATTTCATCGTTACTAGCATCTCTAGAAACACCTAAAATATTATAAAAGTCATTATTATCTGCCATTACAATCACACCTATCTTTATATTAAATGAATTCTTTTAATAAAATATTTTAAAAATACTTTATTAAAAATCATTATATTTTAAAGAAAAATCTACATTTTTATATTCTTATAAGTACATTTTTATTTATAAATATTTAATTAAATAAAATTTTTAAAAACTAAAATGATTTTTAAAAATCTCATTATTTTATTCTTTTTAATTCATTTTTACTATTTAAAAATAAATTAAAATTAAATTAAATAATAATATAATAATTAATTATTATATTACTTGATCTTATTATAAAAATTTTTAATAAATTTTATTATATTATAATTTAATCATTTTTGCCATTAAATTTTATAAAATTGAAATTTAAGGTTACTTTATTAAAAATTAATTAAAAAGGGCACCTTAAAGATACCCTTTTATAAATTATAAAATGTAATTTAATTACATTTTAGTTCATTTCTTTATAATCACCATCAACTACATCATCTCCCGGGTTTTGAGCTTGTTGTTGATTGTTTCCTCCAGCTTGGCTATATATTTTTGAAGAAATTTCATAGAATACATTTGTTAAGCTTTCTGTAGCTTGTTTTAAGTTTTCAGAATCTTTTTCTGTCATGTTGTCTATATTCATTGTATCATTTAAAGATTTTAATTTTCCTAATTCATCTTCTAATTTTGATTTATCAGCTGGATCTACTTTATCTCCAAGTTCTGTTAAAGTTTTTTCAGTTTGGAATATAATAGAGTCTGCATTATTTTTAGTATCTATAATTTCTTTACGTTTTCTATCTTCTTCAGCATATTGTTCTGCTTCTTTAACAGCTCTTTCTATATCTTCATCACTTAAATTTGTACTAGATGTAATTGTAACATGTTGTTCTTTACCTGTTCCTAAATCTTTAGCAGAAACATTTACAATACCATTTGCATCTATATCAAAAGTAACTTCTATTTGAGGAACTCCTTTTGGAGCTGGCATAATTCCATCTAATCTAAATTGTCCTAAAGTTTTATTGTCTTTAGCAAATTGACGTTCACCTTGTACAATATTAATATCTACTGCTGTTTGGTTATCTGCAGCTGTAGAGAAAACTTGTTTTTTATTTGTTGGAATTGTAGTATTTTTTTCTATTAATTTAGTTGCAACTCCTCCTAAAGTTTCGATACCTAAAGAAAGTGGTGTAACATCTAAAAGTAATATTTCTCCAGCACCTTCATCACCAGCAAGTTTACCACCTTGAATAGAAGCACCTAAAGCTACACATTCGTCTGGGTTAATACCTTTAAATGGATCTTTTCCAGTTAGTTTTTTAACTGCTTCTTGAACTGCAGGGATTCTTGTAGAACCTCCAACTAATAATATTTTATCAAGTTCTGTTGCTGTCATATCAGCATCTTTTAAAGCTATTCTAACTGGTTCCATTGTTTTTTCTACTAAATCTACTGTTAATTCATCAAATTTAGCTTTTGATAAATTCATATCTAAATGTTTTGGACCACTTTCATTCATAGTAATGAAAGGTAAATTAATATTTGTTGTTGTAACTGTTGAAAGCTCTTTTTTAGCTTTTTCTGCAGCATCTCTAACCCTTTGCATTGCCATTTTATCTTTGCTTAAATCTATACCTTCTGATTTTTTAAATTCTGAAACCATATAGTCCATAATTCTTTGGTCAAAATCATCTCCACCTAAGTGGTTATTACCATTTGTAGCTAAAACTTCAATAACACCGTCACCAATATCTATTATAGATACGTCAAATGTACCTCCACCTAAGTCATATACCATAATTTTTTGTTCTTTTTCATTATCTAAACCATATGCTAAAGCTGCAGATGTTGGCTCATTTATAATACGTTTTACATCTAAACCTGCAATTTTACCTGCATCTTTTGTTGCTTGTCTTTGAGCATCTGTAAAATATGCAGGAACTGTTATAACAGCTTCTGTTACTTTTTCTCCTAAATAACTTTCTGCATCTTGTTTTAATTTTTGAAGTATCATTGCAGAAATTTCTTGAGGAGAATATTTTTTACCGTCTATATTAACTTTATAATCAGTACCCATATGACGTTTAATACTTATTATTGTATTTTCTGGGTTTGTTATTGCTTGACGTTTAGCAGTTTGTCCTACTAATCTTTCACCGTTTTTTGCAAATCCAACTATTGATGGAGTTGTTCTTTCACCTTCAGTATTAGCTATAACTACTGGTTGACCACCTTCCATAACAGCTACACAAGAGTTTGTTGTTCCTAAGTCTATACCAATTATTTTGCTCATATTTATTTCCTCCTATTTTAATTATTTATTTTATTAGTTTGCAACTTTTACCATACTATGTCTTATTACTTTATCTTTGTATTTGTAACCTTTTTGCAATTCATCTATAATTTCATTTTCACCGTATTCTTCCATATTTTCATGTGAAACTGCAAAATGTAAATTTGGATCGAATTGTTCACCAACACATATTATTGCTTCTACGCCTACATCTTTAAGAGTTTGTTCGAATTGACTATATACCATAGATAATCCTTTATATATACTATCTTCTTTATTTTGAATAGAAGATAGTGCTCTTTCAAAATTATCAATCATAGGTAATATCTTTTCTACTGTATCTCTAACTCCATCATCATACATGCTAGCTTTTTCTCTTTGAGTTCTTTTTCTAAAATTATCAAACTCTGCTAAATTACGTTGTAATTTATCTGTTAATTCAGCATTTTTTTTGGCTAATTCTTCTAATTCATTGTTTTCTTCTTTACTTACTTCTTCTACATTATCATCAATATTTTCTTTTGAATTAGCTATATTTTTTAAATCTTCTTCCTTTTTTTTATCCGCTTTTTCCTTTTTAGACAAGATATATTCTCCCCTTTATAATTAATCATCTGTATCAAAATTTACTGATATTAAAATATTATTTATATTATTTATAATACCATTTAAAATTGAAGAAACTTGTGCATAATCCATACGTGTAGGTCCTATTATTCCTATAGATCCTAATTTTTTATTATTAACTTTATAATCAGCTTTTATTATGCTACAATCTTTCATTTCTTCTAATGAGTTTTCTGCTCCAATAACTATTTGTAAATTTTCATTACTATTTTTATCTAATAGTGTTATTAAAACATCTTTTTCCTCAAAAGTTTTAAATATACTTTGAGCTTTTTCTAAATTACTAAATTCGGGGAATGTTAGTATATTATTAACTCCACTAGTATATATATGAGTATTATTTTCTCTTTTCATTACTTGCTTAATAGATTCAAATATTAAATTTAATTCTTTTTCATTACAACTATAATCTTTATTTATTTCTTGTAATTGTGTATTTAAAATTTCTTCTATACTTAAGCCTTGAAATATATTATTTAATACATATGATATTTCAATTAACATTTCTCTATTAGGTGGATTATCTAATTTTATTACATAGTTTTTTACAGATTTATTTTCTGTAACAAAAGTAAGTAAAATAGATTTCTCATCATAAGGCATTAATTGTAAATACTTTATTGAAAACTTCTCCACTTCTGCTTCTGCAACAATAGTTGTATAATTTGTTAAAACAGATATGGCTTTAGCTGTTTCTTGCATTAAGTATTCCATGTGATTTATATTACTTACAATAACATTCTTTAAATAATTTATTTCTTCAGGTGTAAGATCTCTACACTGCATTAGATTATCTACATAAAGCCTGTATCCTTTATCAGAAGGTATTCTACCAGCAGAAGGATATGGCTGAGTGATTAAACCCATATCTTCAAGTTCACTCATTTCATTTCTGATTGTAGCAGAACTTATACCTAAATTATATTTTTTTTCTATAGTTCTAGATCCTATTGGCTCTCCCGTAGTAATATAATCATTTATTAAAGCTTCTAAAATTTTTATCTTCCTTGGGCTAAGCATAAAGTCACTTCCTATAATTAAAGACAATTACTACAATTTATTAGCAAGCACTTTTAATGAGTGCTAATTTATACATATAAAGTATCACTAGATTAGTAATATGTCAAGAATATTTTTATAATTTTTATTCAAATTTTTTTATTAAAGCTTTAAAAACACTTATAATAAGGGATTTTCAAATAATTAAATTTTAAAAAACTATATTTATATTTTAGGTTTTTTAATTAAATTTTATTAGATTACTTTTTTGTATTTTTAACAAAAATAAACAGTTGCAAAATTACAACTGTTTATAATAAAAAATCTGCCATTACAGTATTAGAAATATCTTTTCCTTTTTCAGTTAGATAAATTCTATCTGTAACAGTAATTAATCCTTTATTTAAATTATTTTTTATAACATCAGAATAAATATCATAAATATTTTTATTAAATTTTTTATTAAAATCTTCTATACTTATACCTTTTGAAAGTCTTAAACCTAAAAACATAAATTCTTCGATTTTATCTTTTTCTGATAAAATATTTTTATAATCTTCTAATTTACTAATCTCACCATCTGAATTTAAATATTTATTAAAATTTGTAGTATTGCTTGATCTAATTCCATCTAAATATGAATGTGCACCTAATCCAAACCCTTTATAATTTTCCATTGTCCAATAAATAATATTATGTTTAGATTCAAATCCTGATTTTGCAAAATTAGAAATTTCATATTGTTCATATCCATTAATGCTTAATATTTCTTTTGCATAATAATACATTTTTCTATCTAAATAATCATCTACTAAGTTTAAATTTCCATTTTGATACATTTCGTAAAATTTTGTTCCTTCTTCTAAAATTAAACCATACGTTGAAATATGTTTAGGATTTAGAGAAATAATATTTTTTAAAGTATCTTTCCATTCAGAAAATTTTTGATCAGGTAAACTAAAAATTAAATCTAAATTTATATTATTAAAACCTACACTTATAGCATCTTCATAATTTTTTAAAAATTCTTCTTTTGTATGAATTCTTCCTATATTTTTTAATATTTTATTATTTAAAGATTGTACACCTATACTTAATCTATTTATCCCAAAACTTTTTAAATTTTTTAATTTTTCATATGTTAATGTACCTGGATTTGCTTCTATAGTTATTTCAGCATCTCTATTAATATTATAATTAAAAATTGCTTCTAAAATTTCATTAATATATTCTTCAGGAATAATAGTAGGGGTTCCTCCACCTATAAAAATACTTTTTATATTATAATTTTTAAGTTTTTCAAAAGATGAGATTTCTTTTATTAAAATATTTTTATAAAATTCGAATTCTCCATTATTAGCATGAAATGAATTAAAATCACAATAAAAACATTTTGACTTGCAAAATGGTATATGAATATATATTCCTACATCACTTTTTTGCATATAATTTTAGTCCTCGTCTAATTTTAAAACACTCATAAATGCTGATTGAGGTACATCTACACTACCAATTTGTCGCATACGTTTTTTACCTTCTTTTTGTTTTTCTAAAAGTTTCTTTTTACGAGTAATATCTCCTCCATAACATTTAGATAAAACATCTTTTCTTAATGCGCTAATAGTTTCTCTAGCAATTATTTTATTTCCTATAGATGCTTGAATTGGTATTTCAAATTGATGTCTTGAAATTTCTTTCTTAAGTTTTGCACAAATTTTTCTACCACGTTCATATGCATTAGACCTATGAACAATAAAACTTAATGCATCAACAACTTCACGATTAACCATTATATCTAATTTTACAAGATCAGATTCTTCATATCCTATTAATTCATAATCAAAAGATGCATATCCTCTACTTCTTGACTTTAAAACATCAAAAAAATCATATATAATTTCATTTAATGGCATTTTATAAGTTAAAGTTGCTCTAGTTTCTTCTAGATATTCCATTGTTACATATTCGCCTCTACGTTCTTGACAAAGTTCCATAATTGTACCGATATACTCTGTAGGCAAAATTATTTCTGCTTTTACAATAGGCTCTTCCATTTTTTGAATTTTTGTTACATCAGGAAGGTCAGAAGGATTTGAAAGTTTTATCATAGATCCATCTGTCATATAGATATTATATATAACAGAAGGTGTTGTCATAACTAAATCTAAATTGTATTCTCTTTCTAATCTTTCTTGAATAATTTCTAAATGTAAAAGTCCTAAAAATCCACATCTAAAACCAAAACCTAAAGCTACAGATGTTTCTGCCTCAAAATATAAAGATGCATCATTAAGTTGAAGTTTTTCTAGTGCATCTCTTAAATCTGGATATTTAGAACCATCAGCTGGGAAAATACCACAATAGACCATAGGATTAACCTTTTTATACCCTGCAAAAGGTGTATTTGTTGGATTATTACTTTCTGTTACAGTATCACCTATTCTTGTATCTCTAACATTTTTAATGCTAGCCGTCAAATATCCTACATCACCTGCTTGCAGTTCATCAGTTGAAATAAATCTACCAGGTCCAAAAAAACCCACATCTACAACTTCAAATTCTTTATTTGTAGCCATAAATTTTATTTTTGTTCCTTTTTTTACTTTTCCATCTACTACTCTTATAAATACAATTACTCCTTTATATGCGTCATAAAAACTATCAAATATTAAAGCTTTTAATGGCGCATTTTCATCTCCATTTGGTGCAGGGACACTATCTATTATTTTATCAAAAACTTGATCTATATTTATATCAGCTTTTGCTGAAATTAGAGGTGCATCTTCAGCAACTATACCTATTATATCTTCTATTTCTTTTATAACATTTTCAGGATTTGCACTTGGTAAATCTATTTTATTTATTATAGGAACTACTTCTAGATTATTATCTATTGCTAAATAAACATTTGCCAAGGTTTGTGCTTCTACTCCTTGAGCTGCATCTACTACAAGCAAAGCACCTTCGCAAGCTGCCAAACTTCTAGATACTTCATAATTAAAGTCTACATGTCCAGGAGTATCAATTAAATTTAATATATATTCGTTTCCTTCTTTATCTTTATGAATAAGTCTTACAGCCTGAGCTTTTATAGTTATTCCTCGTTCTCTTTCTAAATCCATATTATCTAAAACTTGCTCTTGCATTTCTCTTTCCGTAAGTAATCCAGATTTTTGAATAAGCCTATCTGCAAGTGTAGATTTTCCATGATCTATATGTGCTATTATAGAAAAATTTCTTATATATTTTTGTCTATTTTCAGGCATTATTTTTTAACCTCCTAAAAACTTTATCATTGTTATAATTATAAATAATTGCATTATAACATAGTAGTAATAACTTCTCAATTACTGAAGATAATTAAAACTTAGACTATTTATCTATAAAACAAAAAACAGAGTTATAACTCTGTTTTTTGTTTTAATTCTCCTTCTATTTTAATATCTTTTATAAGAAAATTTACTATATAAGGAGATATTGGTGAAATAATAGGATAAATTGTACTTTTAGGACTTGTATAATAATATGATTGCCAAACTAACTTGGAACAATACGTTCTGTCAAAATGAATTAAATCCATATCTATTTTATATAAAGCATTAGAATGTTCATAAGTATCTAATGCCCATTTTGCAGCATTTTCTCCTCTTTTTTTATATGTAGGTCTATAAATTTTTATAAAACCATTATCATAATTATGAATAAACCATTCTAAAGATTTCCTTTCAGGAACATGATTAAAAGATTGTATATGAAAAATTTCTTTATCTGATATGGCTATTGCTGTATGACCAAATATTCCGTAATTTGATGGAGTTGAATCAGTAATGAGTATATCACCTGCTTGTAAGGGATTATTTTCTAAAATTATTTGAATAAAATCATTATTTTTTTCTAAATCATTTTTTAATTTTTTAGAAATTTTTATGAAATTTTTTATATCTTTATATTTTAAATCTTCTCCAATCCAGCCTGTTTCAACTCCATTAACATATTGTTTGTAAGAAAATTCATTCTCTTTATAATTAAAAATTTTAAATATAGCTCCTTTAACAGATGAAACTATACTTTTAATTATAAATTTATTTTTCATAAATTTATAACCCCCATATTATTTTTTTTGCAATACATCTACTAAAACCTCTGCTAAAATATTCATACTATTTAAAGCTTCTTCTAATGTATTTGTCTGAGCTCCAACTTCAACTAATAAGCTTCTTGGTTTTAAGTGCAAACTGTATCTATAGGGTTTTATATAATTTTTTCTAGTTAAACCAGGATATTTTTCATTCATATTTAAAAACATTTGTAAACTAAAAGCTAAGTTATCTTGTACATATGGGTTAACTAAACCTGGTATATCAACTGGCTCTCCATTATTATTATATTTTGTTACTCCATTAAAAAACATAATTTTAGCAAAATTTTTATTATTAATTTTTTTTACTAAATGTGTATTCTTATCTACGCCATCTCTATGTAAATCTATAGTTACTTCTATAGATGGATATTTTTCTAAAATTTTTCTAATAGCTATATCCATATTTTCATAACTTTGATTTCTTACAAGTTTTCCATCTTTTATGTCATACTCTCCTTTATCATGTACAACTGGTATTTTATAATCATTAACTAATATTTCTGCTAACTTACTACCTAAAGCAACTACTGATTCATCTGGATTTCCAACTTTACTATCTATAAAAGCTTCTTGAGAATGGGTATGAAAAATTAAAATTTTAGGTTCTTTACTATGTAAATCTAAAGTTAAATCTTTAGAAGCTAATTTACTTAAATTTAAATCATTTATTGAAACATAAGCATTTTTATCTATTGAATATATGTATTTTTTAATTTCTTGCATAGTATTAATTCTATGTATATTCTTGCATGTTGGAATAAAATTATCGTCTATAATAATATCATTATTAACAACTAAAGTAGGATCGTTTGTTAATTTATTTACATCTAAATCTTCTTTATTTGATTTATTAATTATAAAAATAATAAAAAAAATTAATATTAAAAATATAAAAAAATATACTATTATTATGTGCTTTTTAATATTCAAAATATCACCTCAAAATATGTTATTATTTTATATTATTGAATAAAATATTTAATTATGCTTACTTGTACAAAAAAAGAGTAACTTAAAATTAGCTACTCTTTTTGGAATTAATTAATAATGCTATTTTATCTTTTTTTCTATTTTGTCTACCATTTTTTTAGCTTTTTTACTTAAAAGATAAGACGTACCAATAAAACCTCCTGCTAATAAATAAGCATGTAACTTTTTCATTTAAATACCTCCTAATAAAATTTAAAGATAGTAATATTATTATCTTTAAATTAATAATTATACAAAATAAAAGAAGGCTAAAAATGTAGCCTTCTTTAGTGCATATCTGCTAAAAGCATATTAGGATTTTCAAATTTCATTATTAATAAGTTATAATCTACTTCATTAGCTCTTATTTGTTCTTCTAATTGCGCAATTTGATATTTAAACTTATCAACATCTAATTGTATTACTTGTCCTACTGATAATTGAGTTTCTAATACTCCTAATTGAGTATAAAGTTGTTCTAAATTATATTTTTCTGCTTGAATGTTAGTTCTTAAATCGGTTATTTTATTATATGTATCTATAACCTTATTTTTAACATCCTTTTCAGCATCACTTAATTTAATATTAGCATCTTCTACAGCTTTTTCTCTTTCTTCACGTTTTGTTGAATTCTTCATAACTCTACCTAAATATGGATCATACATATCATCTACATAATTATCTAATTCATAAGTAGAAACGTCAGCTGCATTTGCTGCAGATTTAACACTAATACTTCTTGCAATAGTGTTAGCTATAACAGAATTTAAATTAACATTATCTATATCTTCATTATTCAAATCAAATTCTAATCTATATTTCTTATCTTGATCTTTTTCATCCATAAGTCTATTTAGCTCTCTATATGCTGCATCTATTGAGCTTACTGCTAAATTTCTATTATTTTTATTAGTGCTAAATTTAGATTTTGCTACTGTATAATTTGCTTGACTTTCTAAACCTAAATTAACTTTTGTTTTCATTATTTCAAGATCTTTTTCAGCAATATCTAAGTTTTGATCATATAATCTTAATTGTTGCTCTGCTCTTACTATACCAGCAAAATAACTTGCAACCCCTAGTCTTAAAGCATCTTGTATCATATCTATATTGTCATAAGCAAGAGCTCTTTGTAAGTCAAGTCTCATGATATTTGCATTTCCTGCAAGTGTTTGCATTATATTTGTAGCATCTTCTAGACCATCTCTAACTTTTTGTACTTGTGTGTCAGAAATATCTAAATTATTAATAGCAGTTTTTATTTGAGAACTATTTTCTATTGCTCTATCTGTAGCTTGCTTTACAGTTAAAACTGGAAGATCTTCACTATCATTACCGTAGCCTGTTTGCACTGTGTTTGCTAAAACAATATTTGTATTTGCTGGTACAGAACTAATAGCAAGAACTGACACAAAAGCAAGAGGAATTATTTTTTTTAAGTTTTTCATAAGTTTTCACCCACCAACATTTTTTTAAATTTAAGCTAAAATTTTAAATGCAATAAATACAATATTTTGTTTATCGGCAAAATTAAAAAATATTTAAATATTTTTAATATATTTAAATTTCAATAAATTAAATATATTTTATTTAAATAATATAAAATTTATTTAACTTGTTAATAGAATACCATTAAAAATTATTATGTCAAGCTTTTAATTTTTTAATAGCATTATAATTGGCTATCGGTATTGGTTTGTAAGTTTTTGTTATTTGCTTTTAAACATATAATTTTTATTAACATATTTTACAATAAATTCAAATTTTTATATTTTTTAAAATATAATTTTTTAATAATACCATAAAATAAATTTATTATAAATATTATATTTTTACACTTATGGTATTATAAAATAATATTTTTTAATCTCTATATAACTGTTTTAAAATTTCTATTTCATTTCTATAACCTTCAATATCATTTGGTGTTTCTAAATAAAAAGGTAAATCTCTAAGAGCTTCATGATTGATTATTTTTTCTACTGCTCCCAATCCTATATAACCTTCTCCTAATTTTTGGTGTCTATCTTTGTGGCTTCCTGTAGGATTCATTGTATCATTTAAATGTACTGCATATAATCTATCTAATCCAATAATTTTATCAAAATTATTTAATATATCGTCTAATTTATTTACTACATCATAACCAGCATCATTTATATGACAAGTATCTAGGCATACTCCAACTTTATCATTATTTGAAACTTTTGATATTATTTCTGATAACTCTTCAAAACTTCTGCCTACTTCGCTACCTTTGCCTGACATTGTTTCTAGTAATACTATAGTTGTTTGATCTTTTGTTATAACTTTATTTAGCATGTCTGCAATTTGATTTACCCCTACTTCTACTCCTTGACCAACATGACTTCCCGGATGAAAATTATATAAATTATTTGGTAAATATTCCATTCTCATTAAATCATCTTGTATAATTTGTAAAGCTAAATCT
Organism: uncultured Clostridia bacterium; assembly: GCA_946481295.1. GTDB lineage: Bacteria > Bacillota > Clostridia > Lachnospirales > UBA5962 > CAMLLW01. The sequence continues at coordinate 51,072 of CAMLLW010000006.1, forward strand.
CTTGTCTCTTCTTTAGAAGAACATGCGTTTAATATATATGGTGCATGAGCTAAAACTTTTGCAAAATTATTTTCTTTCATTAACTTCAAAAGTTTATTTATATCATCTATATCTATTTCTTTTGCTTTAGCACCTCTTGGATTTCTTGTAAAAAATTGAAATGTATTTGCACCAATACTTAATGCTTCTTTTCCTATGTGCTCAAATCCTTTAGATATAGATAAATGACATCCTATTTTAAACATCTTATTCTCCTATTCTTTTATTATTTTTAACAGGATATGATTTAATTATTTATTAAAATAAAATTTTTTTATTTTTTAAATTATTGTTTCATTTTTTCTGCTTGGTCTGCTGTAATTAATGTATCAATAATTTCATTTAAATCACCATCTAAAACGGCATCTAACCTATGGAGTGTAAGCCCTACTCTATGATCTGTAACTCTACCTTGAGGAAAATTATATGTTCTTATTCTCTCACTTCTATCTCCTGTACCAACTTGACTTTTTCTTTCTGCAGAAAGTTCTTTTTGTTGTTTTTCAAGCTCTAAATCATAAAGTTTTGCTCTTAATATTTTAAGTGCTTTATCTTTATTTTTTAATTGGCTTTTCTCATCTTGACAAGAAATAACAATACCTGTTGGTGCATGAGTTATTCTTACAGCTGAATCTGTTGTATTAACACTTTGTCCACCGTTTCCAGATGATCTAAATACATCTACTCTTACATCATTCATATCCAATTCTACATCTACATCTTCTACTTCTGGTAAAACTGCAACTGTAACAGTAGATGTATGTATACGGCCTCCAGATTCTGTTGTAGGTATTCTTTGAACTCTATGAACACCACTTTCATATTTAAGTCTAGAGTAAGCTCCATGTCCTTTTATTAAAAAAGATACTTCTTTGTATCCTCCCATATCACTGTCATTACTATTCATAAATTCTGTTTTCCAACGTTGTCTTTCCGCATATCTTGAATACATTCTAAATAAACTGCCAGCAAATAGAGCTGCCTCATCTCCACCTGCTCCGCCTCTAATTTCTACAATAACATTTTTTTCATCATTGGGATCTTTAGGTAATAATAATACTTTTAATTGATTTTGTATAATCTCTAAATTTTCTTGACTTTCTTTTAAATCGTCTTTTACCATTTGTTTAAGTTCATCGTCTAAACTTTCAGATAGTAGCTCTTTATTAGATTTTATATTTTCTTTTTCCTTTTTATACTCTCTATATTTTTCTACAATTGGTGACATATTGCTATGTTCTTTCATGAGTTCACGCCATAATGTTTGATTAGCAATAGTGTCTGGATCATTAATTTTTTCAGATAATTCAGCAAATTTTCCTTCAATTTCTTCTAAACGATCAAACATTTTATCCTCCTTAATATACAGTAGTATAGTAATTATCTACTTACTACAACTATTCTGTCAAGACCAGACAAATCTTTTTTTATAGATATATTTGAAAATCCATTGTCTAAAAATATATTTTTTACATTTTGAGCCTGATTATAACCTATTTCTAAAAATATAATACCTTTTGGTTTTAAAAAATATTTTGCATTATTAGATATTTCTCTATAAAAAAATAAACCATCTTCTTTACCATCTAATGCAATAATTGGTTCATATTTTTTTACATTTTCTCCTAATGTATCTATTACACTAGTTTCTATATATGGTGGATTAGATATTATAATATCTAGGTTATTTTTATATTTTTTTGGTATATTTTTAAACATATCGCTTTTAAAAAAATAAATGCTATTACTTATATCATTTTTTTTAGCTATATTTAGTGCATCTTCACTTATATCTAGGGCTAATATATTTAGATTATTACAGTACTTAGATAAACTTATAGGTATACAACCAGAACCTGTACACATATCTAATATAGTTAAATTTTTATTTTCTCCAATATAATCTATAACTAATTCTACTAAAGTCTCAGTTTCTGGTCTTGGTATTAAAACATTATTATTAACATAAAAATCTATTCCCATAAACTCAGACTTATTTGTTATATATGCTATAGGTTCATTTAATAATCTTCTATTTATTAATTTATTATATTCTTCTATTTGATCATTAGATAAAATCATATCATTATTTATTACTAGCATTATTCTATCCACATTTAATAAATAACATAAAAGAATTTCAGCGTCTAAGCTATATGTTTCTATTTTAGAATTTTTTAATAACATTTTAGCGTTATATAAAATACAACCTATTGTATTATTTGTACAATTCAAAGCAATTGCCCCTTAATTTTTTGGTAAATACAAAAAACCGAGGCCATCCTCGGTTAACTTTTATAAAAAATTACATATTGTATTTCTTTTTAAATTTCTCTACTCTTCCGCCAGCTTCTAAAAGAAGTTTTTGACTACCTGTATAAAAAGGATGACATTTAGAACAAACTTCTACGTGAATTTCTTCATTTGTAGAACCCGTAACAAATTCATTTCCACAAGCACATTTCACTTTAGCTTGATAATATTTAGGATGTATATCTTGTTTCATTATCGTTCACCTCATTTCTTATTATTGAGACACATTTTGGCGTCTCTTAGGCAAACGGATTAACCGTTTAACTTCAATAAGTGGATTATAACATACAAAAAAATATATTGCAACGAATTAATTTCTATAATTATTATATCTTTCACTATTTTCTAGAGTTTTGATATTTTCTATAAATTCCTTATTATTAGAAGACTTTAAAAGCATATCAACAATGTTTTCTGTAGTATCAACAACATTAAACCTACTCATAGCTTTTCTTATTGTATAAATTGCTTCTAATTCTTTTTGTGTTAATAATTTATCTTCTCGTCTAGTACCAGATTTAGCTATATCGACTGCAGGGAAAATTCTCTTTTCAGATAATTTTCTATCTAATACAAGTTCCATATTTCCAGTACCTTTAAATTCTTCAAAAATTACATCATCCATTTTACTTCCTGTATCTACTAAAGCAGTTGCTAAAATTGTTAAAGAACCACCTTCTTCTATATTACGCGCAGCACCAAAAAATTTTTTTGGCATATGTAATGCCGCAGGGTCTAAACCACCAGATAGTGTTCTACCACTAGGAGGTATTGTAAGATTATACGCCCTAGATAACCTTGTAATACTATCTAATAATATTATTAGATCTTTACCTTGTTCTACAAGACGCTTAGCCCTTTCAAAAACCATTTCTGTTACTCTTTTATGATGTTCAGGTTGTTCATCAAATGTTGAATATATTATATCTATATTTTTACCTTCTATAGATCTTTGCATATCCGTAACTTCTTCTGGTCTTTCATCTATTAATAATACTATCATATACATTTCTGGATAATTATTTATAATAGCATTTGCTATTTTCTTTAATAAAACTGTTTTACCTGCTTTAGGAGGGGCTACTATTATCCCTCTCTGTCCTTTTCCTATAGGAGCTATTAAGTCTATAAGCCTTGTAGATAAATAATTTTTGTCTGTTTCTAATTTGATTTTTTCAGTAGGATATATAGGTGTAAGATCCTCAAAATTTTTGCGTTTCATTGCTATTTCTAGGTTATCTTCATTAACACTTTTTACATATAGTAATGCACTAAATTTTTCATTTTCTTTTGGTATTCTTATATTTCCTCTTACTAAATCACCTGTTTTTAAATTACATCTTCTTATTTGAGATGGTGATATATAAATATCATCTGCACTTGGAAGTAAATTTTTCATTCTTAAAAATCCGTATCCATCAGACATTACTTCTAATACACCTTGAACTTCTATTCCGCTATCTAACTGCTCTATAGAATTTGGTTTTGATTCAGCATTATTATTTTTATTATCACAATTTGTATGTTCTGTAGTTTTATATTCATATTTTTTTTCTTCTTTTACATTATTCTTTGGTTTATAATTTTCTACTGTTTTTTCATTTAATTCTTTATTAGTATTACTTACATTTTCTTTTTCTTTATAAGTATCTTCTAATAATTTTATAAGTTCTGCCTTTTTATATTTTGTTATAAATTTAATTCCCTCTTGCTTAGCTTTTTCTCTAAGCTCTGTAATACTTAACTCGCTTAAAATTTTACTCTCCTCCTTAGATATGTAAATGGTGCCTAGCACCTTATTTTGGTATGACTAAAACTTGACCTTCTTTTAAATTATCTGAAAGCAGATTATTAGCATCCTTGATTTTTTGAAATTCATTTTTATTTCCATAAAACTTTTGACTTATTCTAGATAAAGTATCTCCAACTTGAACCATATATTCAGTATTATTTGATATACTTAAATTAGAATTATCCTTATAATTAGAATTATTTAAATTCTGATTATAGGCTACAGAATCTGTTTTTTCTTTTTTATTTGAAGAAGATGATATATTTATACTAGGATTTGGTGTAGTATTTGTAGAAAAAACTTCTTGCAAACTATTTATATCTTCTTCTAAACTAACAATCTTTTTTTCTAATTCTTGTTTTTCAGATAAAATTTCTAAAAAATTATATTCTCTACCATCTATTTCTACGATACCAAGTTCTTGTTTAGTTATATAAGAAGATAATAAATTAATTCTATAAACTAAAAAACTTAAAATTAATAAACAAATTGAAAATGTTCCTATAATTAAAGGTTTAACTAAAGAAATTTCTTCAGATTGATAATATGAATAATCATAATTTCTATTTGTGTTAGCATTTTTATTTTTTTCAATTGCAAACTTATCTCTATTAGTTTGTTCAGAAACTTCAGAAGGATTCCTAAAATTATTAGAAAATTCATAATTATTATTTATTCTTTGTTCTCTTAATCTATCTGCAATAGTTTGATGATTTGTAGTATTATATGTTTTATTTTCGAATTTATTATACTTTTCTCTTTTATATTCTCCATTTGGATTATCATAACTTTCAGACGCAAACACATTGCTACTTTGACGTGTGTCAGAATTGTCAAAATTTTTATTATAATACCCTGATACTAAATTTTTATCTAATTTTTGCTTTTCACAATTAGCTTCTACTGGGTCTGGTTCTCTATATTGTCTAAGATTATGATTATTTTTCTTATCATATTCATCTGTTGTTATTGCTATTTGTTCAATCCCTTGTGTATCTTTATTTAATACAAAGTCTTTAATTTTATACACTGATTCTTCTTTGCAACAATGTATAATATTATCTGTAATTTTGGAATTATTTTTATCTTTTTTATTAATATTATTTTTATCAAGATTATTGCACATTTTCCATTTCCTCCTAATATTTTAATTCACTTAAAATATTAACAGCAAATTATTCTAATATACACAAAAGTAACAAAAATATATTTAATTCACATATTATTAATTTCAAAAGATAGAGATAAAAATTTTAAAATATTTATAAAAAAATTTCCGATAATGTAATTGTTTAATACTTAATAACATAAATATTATTTTAGACCCATTATTATGAAGTGTCAATAAGAAAAGATTAATATAATGAATAACTCTTATTAAAAAATAATAATATAATAACAATAATAACCTCTTTACACAAGGGGTGAAATTAATTATACTATATTATATCTTTACAAAAATTGCATTTTTTCCGAAATTCATATACCTAGAAATATTAAAATAATACCTAAGGATGTGATAAAAATGAAAATTGAAAAAATAAATGATAATCAAATAAAATTCTTTTTAACAAAAAAAGATTTGAAATTAAGAGATATTAAAATACAAGAACTTGCATATGGTTCTGAAAAAACTCAAGAACTTTTTCATGAAATTATGGAACAAGCAAATGAAGAATGCAATTTTAAGTCTGAAAATATACCTCTTATGATTGAAGCTGTTCCATTAGCTCCTGAAGAACTTATGATAATTGTAACAAAAATATCTAATAATTCTGAACTTGAAGATAAGTTTAATATGTTAACAAATATTAAAAAAGAATATAATGAAAATGCAGAAAAAGATGAATTAGAAAAGGAAAGTAAATTAGAAGAAAAAACTATAAGTAAAAATTCTATAGTGATTTATTCATTTACAAATCTAGATAATACAATAAATGCAACAAAAGCTATAAATAATTTATTTTCAGGAGAAAGTATACTATATAAATTAAATGGTGTTTATTTCTTAATATTATTTAATATTAATAAAAGTTCAAAAATATCTAATATAAAAATTATTTTATCTGAATATGGTATACAATATAAATCTAATGTTCTATCTAAACAATATATATTAGAACATGGAAAAAAGATTATAGATAAAAATGCTGTTTCATTATTATCTAAAATATAAAAAAATAAAAAGTGACTAATTATAAGTTTAGTTGCTTTTTTTTGTAAAAATCTAATCTATATTAATTGTTTTAATTTCCTTATTTATCAAAAATAGTATATAATTAAGTATATTTAATATAATATCTTCATTATACTATATCGTCAATAATTTTTAATAAACACTTTTGTTAAAATATTTAATTTAATCATAAAAAATTATCTTTCACAAAATATTATTTTAATATGCTAAAAAATTTGGTATTTTTTACTTTTCATATTATATACTTAAATAAAATCTATTTTTAAGGAGATGTTGCCTTTGTTAGATAAAAGTAGTAATAAAATTAGTATATTTCAAAAATTTTTAAACTCTGTAGAAAGAGTAGGTAATGCACTTCCCCATCCTGTCATAATATTTGTAATTATGTCTATAATTATAATAATATTATCTCACATATGTGCTTTATTAGGCTTAAATGTTAATTACATAGGTATTGATCCATCAACAAATGAAACAAGTAATATTACTGTTAATGCAGTTAGTTTATTATCTGGAGAGGGTATTAGGCATATATTTACAACCTCTACTTCAAATTTTGTTAATTTTGCTCCATTAGGAGTTTGTGTTGTTGCAATGGTTGGAGTAGGTATTGCAGAAAATGCAGGTTTAATTTCAGCTTTAATTAGAAAATTACTTTCAGTTGCACCAAAAAGCACATTAACATTTGTAATTGTATTTTTAGGTATATTATCTAGTGTAGCTACTGATGCAGGTTATTTAGTACTTATACCAATGGGTGCTGCAATATTTCATAGTGCAGGAAGACACCCAATAGCAGGTTTAGCAGCAGCATTTGCTGGTGTATCTGCATCTTTTGCAGCAAATATAATTGTTACACCAATAGATGGTATATTGGCAGGGCTTACAAATGAAGCTATAGGTTTAATAGATCCTGTTTATAAAGTAAACATATTATCTAATTATTACTTTTCTTTTGGATCTACAATTTTAATGGCAATTGTAGGTACAATTGTTACTGATAAAATAATAGAACCTAGATTAGGAACTTACACTGGAAACATTAAAGTAGAACAAAATCAAGAACTTACAAAAGATGAAAAAAAAGGTCTTAAATTTGCTTTAATAGGTTTTATAATCACTTTAGGTGTATTATTATTATTAATTTTACCTCAAAATGCTCCTTTACGTAATCAAGAAACTGGAGAAATAATTGGAACTTCACCAGCTATGTCAGGTTTAATATTTATTATAATGATAATATTTCTAATACCAGGAATATGCTATGGTTATGGCTCAAAAACTATAAAAAATTCATCTGATATCGCTAAATTTGGTACAAATTCTATGGCATCCTTAGCAAGTTTTTTTATACTAGCTTTTGTTATTGGACAATTTATATCTTATTTTAATTTCAGTAAATTAGCTACTATACTTGCTGTTAATGGAGCTAATACTTTAGAAAGTATCGGTATAAGTGGTTTACCTCTAATACTTCTATTTATTATATTCTGTGGACTTATAAATTTTTTAATCGGTTCTGCATCTGCAAAATATGCGATTGTTGCTCCTATATTTATACCAATGTTTATGCAGATGGGTATATCACCAGAACTTACTCAAGCAGCATTTCGTGTAGGAGATTCTACAACTAATATTATTAGCCCACTTATGAATTATTTTGCTCTTATAGTTGTATATGCTGAAAAATATGATAAAAAAGCAGGTATTGGTACTATAATTGCTACAATGTTACCTTATACAATATGGTTAACTATATCTTGGACAATTCTATTAATAATTTGGTATGTCTTTAATATTCCTTTAGGTCCAGGTGCATCAATTTCAATATAAATTTTAATAAAATATGGAGAGTAAATTATAATTTACGCTCCATATTTTAATCAAATCTTAAAGATTCTATTGGATCTAATTTTGCAGCTTTACCTGCTGGATAAACTCCAAATAAAATACCTATGCCACAAGATATAGTTATAACAACTATAACTGATAATATTGAAATTGATGGTATTATTTCCATATTAAATATTATACTTGCAACACTTATTAAAGTAAAACCTGTAAATAATCCTAATAATATCCCAATAACTCCTCCAATTCCAGAAAGAATAGCTGATTCTATTAAAAATTGAAATTTTATATTAGCATTTGTTGCTCCTAATGATTTTCTTATTCCAATTTCTTTTGTTCTCTCTGTAACTGAAACTAACATAATATTCATTACTCCTACACCACCAACTAGTAAACTTATACTTGCAACACTTGTTAAAAATATAGTAAATATAGAAAGTATAGAATTAATTTGATCTATTTCGGATTCTATTGATGTATATTTATAAGCATCATTTGTGCCGTTTTTTATTTGTAATAATCTAATAATGCTATTTCCAAATACATTCATATTATTAGTACTATTTACTTTAAAAGTTATACTAGATAAATTATCATCATTGTTTTTTAACATTTGAGTATATGATATAGGTACAATAATATCTATAGGTACATTAAACATTTTAGTAAGTTCACTATTATTATCTTTTTTAACACCTATAACTTTAAAATCTATACTCCCTAAAGATGTTTTTAAAGTAAGTTTTTTACCAACAGAATTTTCTGTGCCAAAAACTTCTTTTGATAATCCATTTGGTATTACAGTAACCATAGACATATTATCTACATCTCGTTTTGATATAGTTCTACCATATAATATTTTATTATCTTTAAATAATTTATAATAATCTTCATTTACACCTATTAAATTTATATCTTTAACTTTATTTTTATCTAAAGTATCAACAGCTTCAACAAATGATATTGATTGTTTTGGAGAAATTGCTAATAAAGGTTTATAACCTTTTAAATATGAAACATCTTTTAATGTTAAAATATCTTCTGATTCTATTATCCCATCATCATTTGTTTTATTAGTTAAAGTAATTTGATCTACACCAAGTTCATCAAATTGATCATTTATAGCTCCTTTTAATCCTTGTCCAACACAAAGTATTGTTATTACAGAAGCTATACCAACTATAATACCAAACATTGTTAAAAAAGCTCTCTTTCTGTTATTATTAATTCCAGAAAAAGCTGATAAAAAAAGTTCAGTTATATGCATAGTATAACCCCCTTTATTCAAATCTTAAAGCTAATACAGGATCTAATTTTGCAGCTTTTCTTGCAGGTGCTACACCAAATATTATTCCTATAAGAATAGATATTATAAATACACCAATAATTACAGATAACTGTATATTAGGAATTATCTTTAACGGAGATATAAGATTTATAATCTTTGAAAGACTTATAGTACAAATAAATCCTAAAATTGCTCCTGTTATTCCACCTATAATAGTTATAATAATGGATTCTATTAAAAATTGAAACTGTATTAAACCACTTGAAGATCCTAGAGACTTTTTAATTCCTATTTCCCTTGTGCGTTCTGTAACAGTTACCATCATGATATTCATTACTCCTACTCCGCCTACAAGTAAAGATATGGCTGCAACAAAAGAAACAAAAGCTGTTATACTATTAAATATAGTATCTACCATATCTAATATAGTATCTTGATTTATAACTAAATATCCATCTTCTTTGTCATGCTTCATATCTAAAAATTTACTTATTTTATTAGCAATATTACTTGCATTTGTGCCAACTTTTAAAATTACAGTAGCCATATCTACATTATCTTCTTTTAAAAATACATCTCCAGCTGTTGTAATTGGTATAATAGCTATATTATTTTCTAAAAATCTTTGTGAACTTATTGATAAATCACTTTGAGCTACAACGCCTATTACTGTAAAATATACTACTCCACTTTCATTAGTTTCTATCTCTAATTTTTCTCCTACAGAATTTAATCTGCCAAAAACATCCATAGAAACACTGTCTTTTATTACAGCAACATAAGAACCATTATCAACATCTGCTTTATTTATAAATCTTCCATATAACATATTAAAATTATCAATTGCTGTATAATTATTATCAAGTCCTGTAACAGCGTCTCTTCTTGTTTTACCGTTTCTTAATATAACTTTCCCTTTAAATTGAGATATATTTGCAACAGCATCTACACCTGGTATTTTTGCAATATCTTTGCTATCATCTAATGTTACATAATCTCCTTCAGTAATATTTAAATCTTTATCTTTATCATTATTATTACTGTTATCATTATTTAAATGATCATTATTTTCTTGGCCTGTTGTTATAACGCTATTACGACTAATATTATTAGTCATTACAACAAGCATACTTTTATTCATAGAACTTAACTCACTAAATATCCCTGCTTTTACTCCATTTCCTATACCAGTAATTGTTATAACTGCTCCTACACCAATAATAATTCCTAACATTGTTAAAAACGACCTGATTTTATAACTAAAAATGTTATTAAACGCTGAAATAATTGTTTCTAATACTTGTACCATAATATTATCTCCCAACTATTATTTGATCTTCTACTATACTATCTTTAACAATATTTCCATCTTTAAATAAAATTGTTCTCTTTGTATGCTGTGCAATATCAGGTTCGTGTGTAACCATGACAATAGTCACACCTTCTCTATTTAATCCTTGAAAAATACCCATAATTTCTTCACTTGAACGACTGTCTAAGTTTCCTGTAGGCTCATCTGCTAATAATATTGCAGGCTTATTAACTAATGCTCTTGCTATTGCAACTCTTTGTCTTTGACCTCCAGAAAGTTCATTTGGTTTGTGTTTTCCCCTTTGAGCTAATCCAACTTTCTCCAAAGCTTCTTCAGCTACTTTTCTTCTTTCTGATTTACCAATACCTGCATATATCATCGGCAATTCTACATTTTGTATAGATGTTAACTTAGGTAATAAATTAAAAGTTTGAAATACAAATCCAATTTTTTTATTTCTAATTTCAGCTAATCTTTTTTGACTAAGACCTGCAACATTTTCTCCATCTAAAATATATTCACCGTAAGATACGCTGTCTAGACATCCTAATATATTCATAAGAGTAGATTTACCAGACCCTGATGTACCCATTATAGATACAAACTCTTTTTCTTCTACTTTAAAATTTACTCCTTTTAATGCTTCAACTTCTAAACTTCCATTTTTATATACTTTTCTTAAATTTTTTACTTCTAACAAACAATCACCTACTCTTTTAAATTAGCTGGATCACTATTTTCATTAGAAATTATATTAACTTTAATACCATTTTGTAAATCTGTTGATGGTTCAGAAACAATTTTATCACCTTCATTTAATCCAGTAACTTCTACATACATATCTGAATAATCACCAAGTTCTACATAACGTTTTTCTAATGTATTGTCACTTTTAATAATATAAACATAATTTTTATTATTAGATTCTTCACTTAAAGATGATAATATTGGTATTATTAAAACATTTTCTTTTGTTTTTGTAGTAATAGTTGAATCTATAGAAAAGCCTGGTTTTAATAGATTAATATCTTCTTTTTCATTTAAGAGAGTAACTTCTGCATCAATAGTTCTTTCTACTACTGTTCCAGATGTACTTGTAGTTGCAATATCATCAATTTTTGATATTTTTCCTTTTAAAACTGCTTTACCTAAAGATGTCCCCTCAATATCTACTTTTTGACCAACTGCTATTTCATTTGCATATCTTTCATTAACATGTAATTTTATAACATAATCTTTAGATTTTGCTATTTCCATTAAAGAAGTTCCTTCTAAAACTAACTCTCCTTCTTTAACATTTAAAGAAACTACAGTTCCATCAACAGGACTATAAATTGCTTCTTTAAATTTTGATAAATCATCTTTTAATTGTTGGACTTTTAATTGATTTCTTTTAACAGTTATTTCTTGTTCCTCTATATTATTTTTAGTTTCTCTCTTATTTAATTTATTTATTAAATCATTATATCTAGTCTTAGCTAATTCTAAATTTTCTTCTTCTTGTTTTTTATTTGAAGTATAATTTTCTAAAGTAAATTTTTTATTTTGTTCTATTTGCTTTTTTTGTGATTCTAAAATATCTAAACTATCTTGAGAATTTTTTAAATTAGTTGTAATTCTGTCAAATTCTTTTTGACTTGCGCCACCAGAATTATATAGCACTTGAATATCATTAAAATCATCTTGAGCATCTTTTACAATTCTTTTTTGCTTAGATATATTAGAATTTACTTGCTCTAAATTTATTTCTATCTCTTTTAAATCATTTTGTAATTTAGTATTTATATCTTCTATAGATTGTTTTGTTTTAATTAAAGTTGTCTCTGCATCCTTAAGATCCACTTTATCTGCAGGTATTTTACTATCTTCTAAAGAAACTTCTGAACTTTTTAATTCAAGTTCAGCATCTTTTAAATTTCTCTCTAACTTTTCTTTATTAGAATGTTTAAACTTAATTAATAAATCTCCTTTTTTTACAAAATCATTGTTTTTTACAGGTATACTTTCTATATCCGAATCTATATCAACATGAATAACATCATTTTTTAATAATTTAACTTCTCCTTTAGCACTTATAGTTTTAACTATAGTTCCTCTTGAAACAGTATCAGCTTTTACAGAAATTTCATTACTATTTTTATGGTTCTTTATGTTTTTTACAAGTATAAAAATTATAGATAAAATAATTATTGTAAAAATAGCGATAAACGTTATTTTCTTTTTTGACATTTTTAACCTCCTACTAATGACTAAATTTAAGTAAATAATTTGTGTTTATGAAGATAAGAGTATAACTAAAATAGTTTGTGTAAAATTAATTTATTATCTAGATTTATAATTTTTATATTCATAAAAATTTTTAAATAATTTAACTAAATTAAAGACTAAAATAAAAATTAAAACAATATAATTTATACTCATAATAAATTATATTGTTTCAAATACCATTGTCAATATTAATATATATACTTATATATACTAAAAAACAAAATAAAATACATATATTGTAAATATATATAATATTATTTTATTTTTCAATCTTAAATATAACAAAAAATGGAGTATACACTTATATTTTTATTAATAAGTTTAACTCCATTTTTTATTCAAATCTTAAAGATTCTACTGGATCTAATTTTGCAGCTTTACTTGCTGGATAAACTCCAAATAAAATACCTATACTACAAGATATAGATATGACAACTACAATTGATAAAATTGAAATTGATGGTAATATTTTCATATTATATATTATACTTGCAAGACTTGTTATTATAAATCCTAAAAATAAGCCTGATAATATTCCAATAATTCCTCCAATTCCAGAAAGTATTAATGATTCTATTAAAAATTGTAATTTTATATTAGCATTTGTTGCTCCTAATGATTTTCTTATTCCAATTTCCTTTGTTCTTTCTACAACTGAAGCTAACATAATATTCATTACTCCTACACCACCAACTAGTAAACTTATACTTGCAACACTTGTTAAAAATATAGTATACATAGAGATTGTGGAATTAATTTCCTTCATTTCAGATTCTGCAGTTCTATATTTATAAACATCCTTTGTATTATTTTTTTTCTCTAAAAATGTTATAATATTATTTCCAAATTCATTTATATTTTTTATATTTTTTACTTTAACTGTTAAACTATATAATTTGTCATTATTATTACTTAGCATTTGAACATATGACATAGGTACATAAATGTTAGCGAAACCATAAAATATATTATTATCATCTTTGATGCCTATAACTTTAAATTGTAATCTACCTAAATGTGTTTTTAAAATAAGATTTTTACCAACAGAATTTTCAATTCCAAATATTAAATTTGAAATTGTTTTTGGTAGTACTGCAACCATAGACATACTATCTATATCTTTTTTTAATATTTTTCTACCATATAATATATTATATTTATCCATCATATTATAATCTTCATTTATACCTATTAAATTTATATTTAATCCTTTATCATCATCTTTATTTGCATCTTTATCTTTATTTAAAATATCTATAGCATCTTTAAATGATAATGATAATTCTCCAGAAACTCCTTTAATAGGTTTATAATTCTTTAAATATGAAATATCACTAACTTTTAAGCTATCTGCTGAATCTAAAAGACCACTAGAATTTTTTTTATTAGTTATAATAATTTGATCCCCACCAAAATCACCAATTAGATCATTCATAGCTACTTTTAATCCTTGCCCAACACAAAGTATTGTTATTACAGAAGTTATACCTACCATAATACTAAATATTGTTAAAAAAGTTCTTTTTTTATTATTAGTAATTCCAG
>CAMLLW010000007.1 GCA_946481295.1 uncultured Clostridia bacterium
AGAGCATCCGGCTGTTAACCGGAGGGTCGCAGGTTCGAATCCTGCTCGGGGAGCTTTTTCTATTGTATTTATATAGGGGTATGATGTAATGGTAGCATTCCGGTCTCCAAAACCGTCCGTGAGGGTTCGAGTCCTTCTACCCCTGTAAAATAATAAAAAAAGAATACCTATAATTAGGTATTCTTTTTTTATTTAATTACACTAGAAATTATGTTTTTTACATTTTCAGAAAGATTTGATATTTCTTCTTTAGATAAATCTTTAGTTTCTATTGGTTTATGTATTGTTATATTAACTAAAGTAGGTTTAATAAAGTAATGATTTTTTTCAAAAGCTTTATAAGAACCATTTATAGTTATAGGAACAATAGGAACTTTTGTTTTTGTTGCAATTTTAAAGCTACCTTCTTTAAATTCATTAATATTAGGGCCTTTACTTCTAGTACCTTCAGGGAAAATAACTAAGGAATAATCATCTTTTATTATTTCTATACTTTCTAAAATAGCTTTTAATGATTGTTTTACATCTTTTCTATCTAGAAAAACACATCTAATTTCTCTCATCCATTTTCTTATAATAGGAACGTTTGATAATTCTTTTTTTGCTAAAAATCCTATATTTTTTTTGAGATACATTATAAGTAGTGGCACATCAAAATCACCTTGATGATTACTTATAAACACAACATTAGTATCTGGTATATTTTCTTCACCTGTTATATTTACTTTTATACCACTAGCTTTAATTTGGGATGATGCCCAATTACGTACTATTTTATTTACTTCATCTTCGTACGTATTTTTAGGCATCTTATTTTTTTGTTTATAAACTTTATTAAATTTTGGAATTGTTAAAAGTAGCGTTATTATAAAGTGTAAGTACCAATATATAGTTCTCATGAAATCACCTAGAAACTTTTTCTTTTAATAATTTTATTCCTATATTTATTCTATTTATACTATCTTTTTTACCTAATAATTCTGCAAGTTCTATAGCCCCACATGGAGAAGTGCTTTTACCAGATAATGCTGTTCTTATAGGCCATAGCATTTGTCCGTTTTTAATATTTAATTTTTGAATAAGATTAAATATTTCATTGTGAATATTTTCTTCTTGCCAGTCATCTATATTTTCTAAAACAGGAAGAACTATTTCTAAATTTTCTAAAGAATTTTCAAGTGTTGTTTTCATTTTTTTATGAATATATAAATCTGTATTATAATTTGGTAATTCATCTATAAAATCTATAAGAGAAGGTATTTCTTTAGCAAAAGATATTCTTGTTTGAACCATTTCTGATACTTTTTCTAAATTTATATCTTTTCTATTTATACTAGATTCTAAGTAAGGTTTAGCCATTTCAAAAAATTTATTTGCAGGCATTTTTTTTATATATTCGCTATTCATCCAAGTAAGTTTAGTCATATCAAAAATTGATGGAGATTTACTTAGTCCTTTAACATTAAAATTTTGAACAAGTTCTTCTAATGAAAAAAATTCATTATTATCAGATGGGCTCCAACCTAAAAGTGCTATATAATTTATAATAGCTTCTGGTAAAAATCCTAATGATAACAAGTCTTCAAAAGAAGCATCACCTTTTCTTTTAGAAAGTTTATTTCCATCAGAATTTAATATTAATGGTAAATGAATATATGATGGAATTTCCCAATTAAATGCTTCATATAGTAATACATATTTTGGAGTAGAAGATAAGTATTCGCTACCTCTAATTACATGAGTTATTTTCATTTCATGATCATCTATAACATTTGCAAAATTATATGTTGGAAAACCATCAGACTTTATAAGTACTTGATCATCTAGTGTATCATTATCTACAGTTATCTCTCCATAAACTTCATCTATAAAAGTAGTTTTACCTTCTGGTATTAATTGTCTTATAACATAAGGAACATTATTTTTTAAATTATTTTCAATTTCTTCTTTTGTTAGATTTAAACAATGTCTATCGTATTTTGCTCCTACATCAGAATATTTATCTAACTCTTCTTTAGAACAAAAACAATAATAAGCTTTATTTTTTTCTACTAATTTTTTAGCATATTCTAGATATCTACCTTTACGTTCACTTTGAACATAAGGGCCATAATCCCCACCAACATCTGGCCCTTCATCATATTTAAGACCTGCTATTTTTAATGTGTTATATATAACATCTAGAGAACCATCTACAAATCTTTCTTTATCTGTATCCTCTATTCTTAAAATAAAAGTTCCATTTTGAGATTTTGCAATTAAATATTCATATAAAGCTGTTCGTAAATTTCCAATATGCATAAATCCTGTAGGACTTGGTGCAAATCTAGTTCTTATCATAAGTTTTTCTCCTTTATAAAGTATTATGTTTAATAGTTAATTATTTTCCAATTTTAGATCTGTAAGAGTTTCTAATATATGTCCATATAAATTACCCACATTATATTGCCAGTTTTTACAAATGATTTTTGCTTGTTCTTTATTTACAACAGATAGAGAAATATTCATTAAAGTTATGTTATCTTCAGAAACAGAGCAATTTACTGTATAATCATTAGAAGCATCATTTTTTACATAATTTGCAGTTGTTCCATAGTCTTTTTTAATAGCCATTTTATTTTCTAATATATATTCATTAATACGATTTCTTATATCAGATGGGATATGTTCTTCAAAGTAATCAAGACTTTTAGCACCTTCTTCTGTTATAGTATATCTAGTTGTATTATTATCTTTTTTTGCATTTATGTAGTCTATTTCTATCATTTCAGACAAATATTTTTGCAAAGAAAAATAATTCATATAATTTTCATTTAAAGCGAATTGTGATATCTGACTATTAGATAAAGGTATATCTATATTATTTATAAGATACAATAATAAAAGCTTGTTTTTAGCATCATCTAGATATTGTTTAAACATAAAATCATCCTTAAAAAGTGTAGTTATTATTAAATTATATATTAAAAATTATAAATTCACAACCTTAGTATTAGCATTTTTCCCTTGATATATATCTAAAGATTTCAAAGTATTATCTATTGTATTTAAAATTTTAAATTTTTCTATACTAAACTCTGGAGCTACTAAATCTTTTCTAGGACCTTCTGCTGTAAGTCTATGGATTACAATATCTTCTGGAATAATTGACAAACAAGAAACAACTATATCTATATATTCTTCAAAAGTTAATACTTTAAATTTTTCCTTTTTATATAAAGTATTTAGTTCAGTATTTTTAAGAATATGAAGAAGTTGTAATTTGATACCATTTACATTATTTTGACAAGCAAATTTGACTGTATTTAGCATATCATCTTTAGTTTCATATGGAAGACCTAAAATACAATGACATACGACATTAGCATTAATTGATTTTAAATCCTTTACTGCTTTAGAAAAAACATTATTTTCATAACATCTATTTATAAGTTTAATAGAACTTTCTTTTGTTGTTTGTAATCCAAGTTCTACAAATAAAAATGTTTTTTTAGATATATCTTTTAAAAGAGATAAAATATCATTACTAAGACAGTCAGGACGTGTTGCTATCGATATTCCAACTACATCTGGTAAAGATAAAGCTTCATAAAATTTATCTTTTAATACTTCTACAGGAGCATAAGTATTTGTATATGCTTGAAAATAGGGAATATATTTAGCTTTAGGCCATTTCTTTTTCATAGAATTACGAATTTCTTCAAATTGCTCATTAATAGGTAATAATCTATTACCAGCAAAATCACCAGAACCTCGACTACTACAAAAAATACAACCTCTATTACTTAATGTGCCATCTCTATTTGGGCATGTAAACCCACCATCTAAAGGTATTTTTATTATTTTTTCTCCAAAAGTTTCTTTAAGAAAATAATTTAAGGAATGAAAACGTTTATCATACCAGTACAAAATAAATCACATCCTATAAAAAATAGACCATATTAACGAAAACGTTATTATGGCCTATAGTAAATACGTAAGAGAAAAAGAAAATTAACTAAGCACTAATTTTATTAACTAATTTAGTTAATCTTGATTTTTTTCTAGAAGCGTTATTTTTATGGAATACGCCTTTTGTTGTAGCTTTATCTATACAAGAAATAGCATTTTTAAGTGCTATATTAGCTTCTTCTTTATTATTAGCTTCTGAAGCAATAATAACTTTTTTAATAGCTGTTTTTGTACGGGATTTTACTATTTTATTTCTAAGAGCTTTTTTTGTATTTACTTTGATTCTTTTTTTAGCAGATTTTATATTAGCCAAGTGATTTCACCTCCAAAATATAATCATATTTTTCAGTTTGTTATTAAAAATATAAGTATAATAATTCTTGTTACTAAACAAAAATATTTTATATTAAAAATAAACATAAGTCAATGTATATTATTAAATATTTGTGGTAAAAAATAAGGTTATTAGTAAAAAGTAAAGTTTTGGAGGTACTATGAAAAATAAAGAAAATTTAGAATTTAAATTCAATATAAGAACAGATTTAGCTTTAGAATCTCATGAACTTTTAAAAGAAAGAAGTAAGGATAAAAATATAGAAATAGATGGTGTAAAAACATTTGTAGAAGAAAGTAATATAGAAGATGTAATAATAAAAAGAATTGAAATTTTAAATAAATCTGGTGAAGAAAAAATGGGGAAACCAAAGGGAACATATATAACAGTTGAATCTCCTTCAATGAAAGAAAGTGATATAAATGCACATGAAGAAATTATAAAATTACTTTCTAAAAATTTAGAAAGACTATATAAATTAGATAAAGATAGTGTAGCACTTATAGTGGGATTAGGAAATTGGAATGTGACACCAGATGCATTAGGACCTAAGGTAGTATCAAAGGTTTTAGTAACAAGATATATTTCAGCAACTATACCAGAAGAGTTAAGTAATATGGTTAGACCTGTTAGTGCTATATCCCCTGGTGTTATGGGTATAACAGGTATAGAAACTAGTGAAATAGTAAAAGGAATTGTAGATAGAATAAAACCAGATATTATTATAGCAATAGATGCTTTAGCATCTAGAAGTACTAGTAGAATAAATACAACAATACAAATAACAAATACAGGAATAGCACCTGGTGGGGGTATGGGAAATAAAAGATCAGTAATTGATGAAAAAACAATGGGAGTTCCAGTAATAGCAATAGGTGTACCAACAGTAGTAGATGCTGCAACTTTAGTTAATGATACATTAGATAAAATGTTATTAGATATGATAAATTCTGTAGAAAAAGGTACAGAATTTTATACAATGCTTAAAGATTTAAGTGATGATGAAAAATATACATTAATCAAAGATGTTTTAGATCCTTATACAGGAAATATGTTTGTAACCCCTAAAGAGGTAGATGCTGTAATAGAAAGATTATCTAATATAATTGCAAATGCAATAAATATATCTTTGCATCCAGGTATTACAAAAGAAGATATAAATAGATATATGTATTAAAAATGCTTTGTTTTTAACAAAGTATTTTTAAATATAATTATTAATTAGATTTGACAAAAATAATGCTTAGATATAAAATTGTTAAAACTTATAAAAATTAAAAAATAAAATTTTATATAAATATATAGTTTAATTACATTAAAGAGGTGACATTATATTGAAAAAAGGTAACGTAATTAAAATTATTTTAAAAATAATTGCAGTTTTATTTTTTATAGTTATAGTTATTATGTGTGCATCATTTTTATTTTTTAAACATGAATTAAAGTCTACAGCTACTTTACAAAAGATTAATGAAGATAATGCATATATAATGACATATAAAGGTGATTATAAATTAGATAAGCTTTTAAAAAAAGGTGTAGATTCTGATCAAGCTTTAATAAAATTTATTTCTAGACATTTCTTATATGGATTAACTACAGATATTTCATCATCTGATTTTGAATCTACTGCTTTTACTGTTAAATCACCAACAGGAGAATTTCTTACTGCTAGAAATTTTGATTTTAGTGATTCTCCTATTTTAGTTTTAAAATCAAATCCTAAAAATGGATACAGATCTATTTCAACTGTTAATTTGGATTGTGTTGGATTTAATAAAGAAAGTATTGCTTTAGGCAATTTTACTATTTTACAAAAAGCAAATTTATTAGCTACAATTTATATGCCAGAAGATGGTATGAATGAAAAAGGTTTAGTTATATCTTCTATGCAAATAAAAAATAAATCTACAAGACAAAATACTGGTAAAAAATCTATTACACCTTCATCTGCAATTAGAATGATATTAGACAAGTCAGCAACAGTAGATGAGGCTATAAATTTATTAAAACAGTACGATATGAAAGATTACAATAGTACTCATTATTTTTTAATAAGTGATGCTAATGGTAAAAGTGTTGTAGTAAAATATATTAATAATAATATGGAAATAGAATCAACAAATTACTTAATAACACCAGTTAATAATGGAAATAAAGCAGAAGAAGAAAATCATTTTAATATTGTAAAAAAAGCTTTAGAAGAAAATAATACTATGACTAAAGAAAAAGCAATGCGAGTTCTTAGTAATGCAAAATCAATATTAGGAACAAGATGGTCAGTTGTTTTTGATAATACTAGTAAGCGTGTAACATATTCTTTTAATGCAGATTATATTGAAAGATCTACATTTTCTTTAAAGAATGCACATAGATAGTACATTATACATAATATATTATGATAATAAATGTATTATCAAAATTAGATCTTTATTAACAATATTATTTAAATATGTCAATATAAAGATTAAAAATAATATATTTATAAATTAAAGATAAATTAATAAAATATAAATATTATTTATTAGTAAATTATAGATAATTAATATTTAATAAAATTAAAAATTTATTAATACAGTATATACAATATCATTTATATTAATAATTCAAATAGAAAAAATGCTATAAAATAACTCTGTTTTTATATGCATAGTGAAAAATATTAGTTTTTTATTAAAAAAATTAAAATATAAGATAGCTATTATTTTAAATATTACAAAAATAATAGCTATCTGTATTTTTAAAAATAGTAAAATATTTTTGACTTGTAAATATACATATATTAATATAATTTTAATTAGGTTTAGGTTTTAGGGAGGTTATTATTTTGCTAATAGTACAGAAATTTGGAGGAAGTTCTGTAGCTAATAAAGAAAGAATTTTAAATGTTGCAAATAGAATAGTAGAAGAATATAAAAAAGGTAATGATGTAGTAGTTGTTTTATCTGCACAAGGAGATACTACTGATTTATTAATAGAAAAGGCTTTAGATATAAATCCAAAACCATCTAAAAGAGAATTAGATATGTTACTTTCTACAGGAGAACAACAATCGGTAGCATTAATGTCAATGGCAATTCATAAATTAGGATATCCATCTGTCTCGTTAAATGCTAATCAGGTAAAAATAGAGTCATCTGGTATATATGGAAATGCTAGAATAAAAAATATAGCTACATCTAGAATAAAGTTAGAATTAGAAAAAAGAAATATTGTAATTATAACAGGTTTTCAAGGTATAAATAATTTTGGAGATATAACAACATTGGGAAGAGGAGGATCCGACACAACCGCTGTTGCACTTGCTGCTTCTTTAAATGCTCAATTATGCGAAATTTATACAGATGTAGATGGAATTTATACAGCTGATCCACGTATAATAAAAAATGCATGTAAATTAGAAGAAATAAGTTATGATGAAATGTTAGAATTAGCTTCTTTAGGAGCTAAAGTTTTACACAATAGATCTGTAGAACTTGCTAAAAAATATAATGTAAAATTAGTAGTACGTTCTAGCTTAACAGTTGCTAAAGGAACTTTAGTAAGGGAGGAAAGCAAAGTGGAAAAAATGCTAGTAAGTGGTTTAGCCTTAGATAAAGATGTATCTAGAATAACAGTTGTAGGTATAAAAGATATGCCGGGCATGGCTTTTAAAGTTTTTTCTTTATTAGCAAAGGAAAATATAGTTGCAGATATAATTATACAATCTGTGGGAAGTATGCGTCTTAAAGATATATCATTTACTATTAAAAGAACAGATCTTGAAAATACACTATATATTTTAGAAAAAAATAAAGATTTTTTAGGACATGATAGTGTAAATTACGATAGTAGTGTTGTAAAATTATCTGTTGTTGGTGCAGGAATAGCTAGTAATCCAAGTATTGCAGCTAAAATGTTTGAAGCTTTATATGATGTTGGTACTAATATAAGAATGATATCAACATCAGAAATAAAGATATCAGTTTTAATAGATGCAGGAGATTCTGAAAGAGCTGCACAGTCTGTACATGATAAATTAATGGAAGAAAATATTAATTTAAATTTATAATTAAAATATTTCTTAAAAAGCTAAAGTGAAATAACATCTAGACGATATATTTTTTAGGTAGATAAAATTTCTACTAAAGTATAATAAAGGTAAGGATGCCTTAAATTTTTAAATCAAGGAGAGATTATATCATGTCAAATACTGTAATTAACACAAATGTTTCAGCTTTAAATAGCTATAGAGCTTTAACAGGCGTAAGTGCTAGACAACAAAAAGCTCAAGAAAAATTATCAACAGGACAAAAAATTAATAGAGCTGCAGACGATGCTGCAGGATTAGCAATTTCTGAAAAAATGAAATCTCAAATTAGAGGTTTAGATCAAGCTACTAATAATGCTCAAGACGGTATTAGTTTAGTACAAACAGCAGAAGGAGCTATGGAAGAAGTTACAAGCATGTTACAAAGAATGCGTGAATTAGCAGTTAAAACAGGTAATGATACTTTAACAGACGATGATAGAACAAAAATTCAAAGCGAAGTTGATGAATTAGTTAAAGAAATAAATTCTATATCAGAAAGAACAGAATTTAATAAAAGGAAATTATTCTCAGGTGAAGGTGGAAAAGAAGGTAGTCAAGATTTTTGGATTCAAACAGGTGCAAATGAAAATCAAGGTTTAAATATAAATATAGCATACATGAATGCAAAAATTTTAGGTGTAGATGCACTTGATTTAGGTGGTGCTAAAGAAGGGGATAAAACTGAAGATCAAAATCAAAACTTTGTAACTAGAGATGATCCACCTGCTGGATCTGATGAAGTAAGTGGTCCAGGTAAAGATCTTGCAGCAGCAGCTATTAAAGCAATAGATGGTGCTATACAACAAGTTGCAACACAAAGATCAAATTTAGGTGCAAATCAAAATAGATTAGAATCAACAGTTAATAATTTAAAAGTATCTAGTGAAAACTTAAGTGCTGCAAATTCTCGAATTAGAGATACTGACATGGCTAAAGAAATGATGAATGTAACACAAGCTAATGTATTACAACAAGCTGCAACAGCTATGTTAGCACAAGCAAATCAAGCACCTCAAAGTGTTTTACAATTATTACAATAATTATATAAAATTATTAATTGCTCATATAGAAAAAAAGGTTGGATTTATCCAACCTTTTTTATTTTAATATTTTTATAAATTTATGTTATACTATTTTAGCCTTACATATAAAATAGATTATTAAAATTACAATTAATTGCGAATATATGTTAATTGTGTTATACTTATTAATAATATATTGTCAGTACAGGTAAATAAAAGAAAAATAGTAAGATTATATAAAAATAATTAAATTTAATTCTTAAATCTTTACAACAAAATATGAATTTAGAAGAAAATAATTTAATATAATAAATATTATTAAATTTATATTTTGTCGTAAAACAATTTAAAATCTGTTAGATAGTATAAAAATTAATGTACAAACTTATTTTAATATAAATAAAAACTAGAGATAAAAGAAAAGGAAAGAGGCAAATATTTATGGATATAATAAAAATTTTGCAAAAAGAATTTAAAATAGAAAAAAATTATATTGAAAATATAATTAATCTTATAGATGATGGAAATACAATTCCCTTTATTGCAAGATATAGAAAAGAATTAACAGGATCTATGGATGATCAACTTTTAAGAAGTTTATATGATAGGCTTGTATATTTAAGAAACTTTGAAGATAAAAGAAATTTTATAAGAGAAACAATAGAATCTCAAGGTAATTTAACTCAAGATATTACAGAAGCTTTACAAAAAGCAAGATCTATTGCTGAATTAGAAGATATTTATAGACCATTTAGACCTAAAAGACGAACAAGAGCAACAGTAGCAAAAGAAAAAGGATTAGAACCATTAGCATTAATAATTTTTAATCAAGATATAGATAAAAATATAAATGAAATTTGTTCTAATTATGTGGATGATCAAAAAGGTATAAAAAATGAAAAGGAAGCTTTAAATGGTGCAAAAGATATAGTATCTGAAATGCTTTCAGATGATTTAAAAATTAGACGTATGGTTAGAAGATTTACAATGCATACAGGTTTTTTAACAGCAAAAGCAAGTAAAGAGGATGTAAGTTCAATATATGATATGTATTATGGATTTACAGAGCAATTAAGACAAGTTGCAAATCATAGGGTTTTAGCTGTTAATAGAGGTGAAAAAGAAGGATTTTTGACTGTAAAAATAATTGTAGAAGAAAATATTATACTAGATAAAATATATAATTATTTTTCTAAGAAAAATGAATACATAGATGATATTATAAAAGAAGTTATAGATGATAGTTATAAAAGACTTATTGCACCATCAATAGAGAGAGAAATTAGATCAACATTAACAGAAAAAGCTCAAGAAAATTCTATAAAAATATTTAATGAAAATTTAAGACAATTATTATTACAGCCACCTATAAAAGGAAAAACTATTTTAGCCTTAGATCCTGGTTTTAGAACGGGTTGTAAATTTGCAGTCTTAGATGAAATAGGAAGAGTATTAGATGTAGGAGTTATTTATCCTGTATCTCCTCATAATAAATTTGAAGAATCAAAAGAAATAATTTTAACATTAATAGAAAAATATAATGTTGATATAGTAGCAATTGGAAATGGAACAGCTAGCAGAGAAACTGAGCAATTTGTTGCTAATACTATTAAAGGTTTAGATAAAAAAGTATACTATATAATAGTTAATGAGGCTGGAGCATCTGTATATTCAGCATCAAAATTAGGAGCAGATGAATTTCCTGATTTCGATGTATCTTTAAGAAGTGCAATTTCTATAGGAAGAAGATTGCAAGATCCATTAGCTGAGCTTGTAAAAATTGATCCTAAAAGTATTGGTGTAGGTCAATATCAACATGATATGAACCAAAAAAAATTAGGAGAAAGTTTAGGTGGAGTTGTAGAAAGTTGTGTAAACAATGTAGGTGTAGATTTAAATACTGCATCACCATCTTTATTATCTTATGTTTCTGGTATAACAAACTCTATTGCAAAAAATATCATAGAATATAGAAATAATAATGGAAAGTTTAAATCAAGAGAGGAGTTATTAAAAGTAAATAAATTAGGTTCTAAAACATATGAACAATGTGCAGGATTTTTAAGAATCAGCGAAGATGATGCAGAAAATATATTGGATTCTACAGGAGTTCACCCAGAAAGTTATAATATAGCAGAAAAGATATTAGAAAAAGCAGGATATTCATTAAAAGATATAAATAATAAAAGTTTAAAAAATTTAAGTAGTAAAATTGAAAACTATGAAGATTTATCAAAAGATCTATATGTTGGTGTTCTTACTTTAAAAGATATAGTATCTGAATTAGAAAAGTCAGGTAGAGATCCTAGAGAAGATATGCCACCTCAAGTTTTAAGAGAAGATATTTTATATATGGAAGATTTAAAAGAAGGTATGGTACTTAAAGGAACTGTTAGAAATATTATAGATTTTGGAGCTTTTGTAGATATAGGAGTACATCAAGATGGATTAGTACATATATCTAGAATATGTGAAAAATATATAAAGCATCCTTTAGATGCTATTAATGTTGGAGATATTGTTGATGTTAAGGTACTTAGTTTAGATTATAATAAAAAAAGAATTTATTTAACAATGAAAGACATTTCATAAAATATTGTAAAAATAAATTATATATGTTAGAATAATAAAACATTAAGTTTATATAACTTCAGGGCAGGGCGAAATTCCCGACCGGCGGTAATAGTCCGCGAGCTTTTTAGCTGAATTGGTGTAATTCCAATACCGACAGTTTAAAGTCTGGATGATAGAAGTTTAAAAAGTTTAACATTAATTATTAAAATTCCCTGCTCTTTAGTTTTATAAACTAAAGAGTTTTTTTATTAGGAGGGGAAGTCTATGAAATTAAATACAATGGTAAAAGTAAGTATATTATCAACTTTAGGGCTAATATTTACTATTATTAATATAGGATTACCTTTTTTCCCAGAGTTTTTAAAAATAGATATAGGCAATGTACCAGCAGTATTAGGAACACTTATATTAGGTTTAAATGCTGGTATTTTCATTGAACTTATAAAAAATATTTTAAAATTTGTGTTAAATAGTAGCACAGGTGGAATAGGTGAGTTAGCAAATTTTATAGTAGGAATTTTTTATATAATACCGTTATATTATGTATATAATAAATTTAGTAATTTTAAGGGATATTTTATAGGATCTGTACTAGGTATAATTGGTATGACTATATCCGGATCAGTATTTAATTATTTTATACTTATGCCACTTTATGCAAAATTATTTGGTGGTATGAATGTAATTTTAGATATGGCAAATGCAATAAATCCATATATAATAGACTTAAAAACTCTTATAATATATGGTATAGCTCCTTTTAATATATTTAAGGGAATTATTATTTTAATAGTTAGTTATATAACTTATAAACCATTAAGAGATTTTATGTCAAAAAACAAATAAAATTAATAAAAAAGATACAATAGAATTTTATTGTATCTTTTTTATTCTAATAAATTTCTCCAATCGAGATTACCACAGTCTAAAGCTAATAAAAGAGCTTCTGCAGTAGCTAAATTTGTTGCAACAGGAATATTGTGAAAATCACATAATCTTAAAATATCATCTGAGTCATTATGAAATTCAGGGTCTCTTAAAAAAATTACTAAATCTATATCATTATGAGAAATTTGAGTACCTAATTGATGCATACCTCCTAAATTTCCTGCTAAATATTTATATACATTTAAATTTGCATTTTCTTCTATAAGTCTTCCTGTTGTATCTGTAGCAAATAAAGTATGTTTCATTAGTATATGTCTATATGCGATACACAAGTTTTCCATAAGTTTTTTCTTATTATCATTAGCTATTAAAGCAACATTCATTAAATCACCTTCTTAAAATTTTATTTTAGATAAACTATTTTTATATATATTATTAACTATACCTATAGATATCATATTTATCCATATAGCACTTCCACCATAACTTATAAATGGTAGAGCAATTCCTGTATTAGGTAAAATATCTGTAGCTACACCTACATGTACAAAAGTTTGAAATAAAAACATAGAACCTATACCAGAAGCTAGTAGTTTACCATTAAAAGAATCGGCATTATTAGCAATAATCATACATCTAAAAACAAGTAACAACTCTAATAATAATACCACAAAACACCCGATAAATCCAAATTCTTCACCAATTATAGAAAAAATAAAATCATTATGAGATTCTGGTAGATAATTTAATTGGTTTACTGTACCATTATATAAACCTTTTCCAATAAGTTGTCCAGATCCTAAAGCATACAGTGATTTATTTGTTTGATAGTATAGTGAAGATGAAGGATCAGGTTTTAATAGTAAAAGTATACGATTAATTTGATAATTACTTAAAAATTTATTAACAAAAATAGGAGTTTCTCTATAAACATCCATAAGTATAATAGAAATCATAGGAATTATTATACCAAGTGCAGTAATTATATAACGATAGTTTAATCCAGATATAAATACAATAGCACCTGCTGTAAAAACTAATACAAGACTTGCAGATAATGAAGGTTGTTTTTGTATTAATAAAACAGGTATTATTATAATTAATGACAATATACCAAGAGTTTTTACATCATTAATATTATCTTTATTAATATCACAGTATTCTGCTAAAAATATTATCATAAATACCTTAGCAAATTCTGATGGTTGTATATTAAAATTACCAAATCCTATTTTTCTAGTAACACCAGAATCCATTGCACTACCAAATAATATGGTTGCTAATAATAAAACTATGTTAATAAAATATATATGCTTATAAAATTTACTAAGCATATGATAATCTATAGAACTAAAGATAAAAAGAAGTACAAAACCTGAAATAACCCAAAATTTTTGTTTAGTATATAGACCATAGGGACCATTTATATTAATATGAGTAGCACTACCAACTATGATAATACCTATTACTGATAATATAAATACTAAGCCTAATAAAATAAAATTAAAAGATTTAAATTTTGCATTAATATTAAACATGAGAAAAACCTTTCTAATAAAAATTAGTTAATAAAAAGCTGATGAAACTCATCAGCTAAATTATTTTTGTAATTTACGAATACTTTTTATTGGTATATTAGCGTAAAGTACAGGTACAGTTTTATTACTGTCTTCTGAAGATGTTTGAGTTATTTGCATATCTAATTCATCTTCATCTATATCCATATAATTTGAAATTACTTTTATAATATCTGTTTTTAACATTTCTAATACTTGAGTAGAGCAGTTAGCTCTATCATGAATAAGAACTAGTTTTAACCTATCTTTAGCTGTATCTTTAGTAGATGGAGCTTTTCTAGAAAAAAAACTTGAAAAATCCAAATATATCACATCCTTTTAAGTAATTTACTTAAACATTTTTTTAATTTTATTAAAAAATGTTGCATTTTCTTCTAAATTAATAAAGGATATATCTTCGCCACAAATTCTTTTTGATATATTCCTAAATGCTTGGCCTGCTCTAGATTTTTCATCTTTTACTGCAGGTTCACCACAATTAGAAGAAATTACTATACTTTCATCATCAGGTACAACACCAATAATATCTATAGCTAATATTTCAGTTACATCTTCAATGCTCATCATATCGCCACGTTTTACCATATCTACTCTTACTCGATTTAAGATAAGTTTAGGATTTCTAAGATCGTGTGCTTCTAAAAGTCCTATTATTCTATCAGCATCACGAACAGCTGAAACTTCAGGAGTAGTAACTACTATTGCTTTATCTGCCCCTGCTATTGCATTTTTAAATCCTTGTTCTATACCAGCAGGACAATCAATAATTATATATTCAAAATCATTACGCAAAGAATTACATAATTTTTGCATTTGATCTGGACTTATAGCATCTTTATCTCTTGTTTGTGCTGCAGGCAATAAGAATAAGTTTGGATATTGCTTGTCTTTAATTAGAGCTTGTTTTAACCTACAGTTACCTTCTATAACATCTATAATATCATAGACTATTCTATTTTCTAAACCCATTATAACATCTAGATTTCTAAGACCAATGTCTGCATCTACTAATACAACACTATGTCCATCCATAGCAAGACTTGTACCTATATTTGCAGATGTTGTTGTCTTACCAACTCCACCTTTTCCAGAAGTTATTACAATTACTTCATTCATCTGTTTCCTCCTAAGGTAAAAATATATCTTAAATTATTAAAATAATTTCTCTAGCTATATAAGAATATATTAGCAAAAAATACGAATTTTTACACTAAAATATAAACGCAATTTTACTTATTTTTAAACAAGAGGTTCTATGTAAATTTGATTATCTTGTATATAAGCTAGAGAAGGATATAATTGTGTACTATTTTTTGGTATACAAGTAATAAAATTAAAAATTCTTAATTGAGATGACATTAAATTTAGTGAGGCTATGAATGAAGATGTATCTCCATCACAACCAGCATGTACAACTCCTTTTAAACTACCTAAAACAATTATATGTCCTGAAGCAGTAATTTTTGCACCAGGATTAAGACTACCAATTAAAACTACATTACCCTTATGATTAATATATTGACCAGACCTTAGTGAACCTCTGTGTACTAAAGTATCTGAAGTAACTTCTTTTGCTTGTTCAATTATAGGAACTTTTACTTCTTTTTGTTTTAAAAACTCTTTTCCTACAAATGATATATTTAAATTTGTTGTATTTGAAATTATATCAATTAATTCTAACTCTTCATTTTCTTTTAAATTTGCCCCTTTGAAGGATATATTTGTTTTAGAATTATCAAAAAAGTTTTTAGCATCTTTTAATTTTTCTTTTAATTCATTTTTCAAGGTTTCAAATGGAATGTTATCGGCTAATACGATAACTATTCCATTTTGATTAGCTTTAAAAATAACATTATTCTTCAAATTAGTAAACCCCCGTAAAAATATTATTTTATAATAGAATTAGTCTTAACAGGAAGCTCTGGTTCTTGATTTAATTTAAAATATTCTGCAATAACATCTCTAACTATTGAAGTAGTAGCAGCAGTACTTTCAGCATAAGGAAGTAATATATATACAGCTATCTGAGGATCATTATAAGGAGCAAAAGCACCAAAAGAGGAGTGATTATTTCTTTTTAAATTTTCTTGAGCAGTACCAGTTTTACCAGCAACATCTATAGAAAATGTAGAAAATGCTGCACGTGCAGTTCCTCTAGATCCATGAGTAACAGAAAACATTCCTTTATGGATTGCATTCCATGTACTACTTGATATATTCATAATATTAGTATCTGTTGGCTTAATTTCATAATCAGTTTCAGTTGTAGGAGATACTATTTTTCTTAAAAAATGCAAGTTATACATTGTTCCTTTAGTTGCAATAGCAGATATATATTTAACCATATTAGCAGGTGTATAATTATTTAAAGACTGTCCTATTGCAGTTCTTACAGTATCACCGTCAGTCCATGCAGATGATATATCAGAATTTTTAAATTTATATTTTTTAAATTCTGGAGAAGAGATATTATTTTTTAAATTTGATTTATCATAAGCTTCTCCTATTTCTACACCAGTTCTCTCGTTAAAACCAAATGCTTCCATGTATTTATTTAAAGTATTTATAGAATTAAATTTTGTACCAGCTTTTGTATTACCTAATCTATAAGATGTTTCATAGAAAAAGTAATTACAAGAAACTTCTAATGCTTTTACAATATCTACAACACCATGAGAACTATGACATTTTGGGTATGGAGTACCGGTCTTTGTAAATATTACACCATCATTTATTTTAGTATTTAAATTAATAGCACCAGTTTCTAAACCAGCTATACCAGTTATCATTTTAAATGTAGATCCTGGAGGTCTAAGTTCATTAAATGGACGATTAGTTAAAGGCTTTGTAGCATCTAACATTAAATCTATATAGTATTCATTATCAAAGTTATTAACTAATTTATTATTATCATAACTAGGATAAGAAACACTTGTTATAACTTCTCCAGAATGCACATCTACAACTATTATAGAACCTGTAGATGGATCTATATTAGTCATTTGAGGGGTTATTTCATTTTCATCAATTTTATTTAAAATTACTTGTCTTGCAGAAATAGTACCAGACTGTAATTTACTAACAAAATTATCATCTCCTGTTATAATACCTTGTTCATACATTAATAATAGTATTTGTGATGGAGCAATATCTTTTTTTCTAATACCTTCAGCTATTATTTTATTAACTGCAATTCTAGCATCTAAAGACTTAATATTTGCATTATTATCTATGCTAAGAACATAATTTTTAATTTTGTATGATACTGTATTAGGACTACTGTCAAATACCTTTTTTGCAGAAATATTATTAGATTGAACTAAAGATGCTAATAATTTTTCAATTGTTACAGGATTTTTAGCAGTAGATTTACCATTTAAGTTAGCTTTTAAAATTTCTTTTAATTTATTTTCTAGTATATTATATGTCTTTATTTGTAATTCTTTATCTATAGAAGTAAAAACTTTATCACCTTGAACTGGTTCTACTCTATTAGCTGTAAGTTCTCCTATTCTTTTTCCTATATTATTAACTACTACAACCTTTTTACCATCAATACCTTTTAAATTTTTTTCAAAAGAACGTTCTAAACCAGTTTTTCCTATTAAATCAGTATTTTTATAACCCTGAGAAATTAGAGATTTTTTATCATCATTATCAGTTATTGACCCAATATAACCGATAATATGAGAAAAGTATTTACCATCAGGATATTTACGTAAAGATTCTGTATCAATATATATACTTTTAAAATCTTCAGGTTGTTCTTCTAATTTTGTAACAGTATTTAAACCAACATCTGTTGATAATGTAGTAGGGTTATATTTTTTAAATCTAGTTAAAAATAAATTTGATCTTATTGATATTAAATTTCTTTTTTCTAAATTTGATATTGGAACAGATAATTTATCTATTTCATATTTTTTTTCAAGAGCATTTATACAGCTATCAATATCTGAATTTACTTTAGATATACCTAAATCTTTTTTCCATCTCTCAATTTGTTTTTCTTTTCTCTCTCCATAAAATGTAAATGCAAAAGGTTCTTCTTTTGTGACAGGTAGAGTATCTATAAACGACTCATTATTTTTATCTAAAAGTCGCAATAAATTTAGTAAAGATAAATTAAGTTCATTTTCTGTTAATGTTGTACTAGTATCTATTTTTACAGAAAAGGCAAAAGAATTAGTTGCTAATGGTCTACCAAATCTATCATAAATGCCCCCTCTAGGTGCTTCTATTGGTATTTCTCTTGCTATACTTTGACTTAAATCTTCTAGATAAGATTCTCCTTTTACAATTTGTAAGAAGAATAATCTATAAATTAATATTATAAACATAATAACACCAATAATAGCCAAAATAAATATTCTATTAGAAAAAAAGGATATTAAAGATTTATATTTTTTATTCATGTTTACCACCTAAAAATAATTTGCGATTTGGTTTTTCAAGTTCTTCTAGAAATTTATTTATTGCATAAATAATTCTATAAATAGGTATTGTTAATAATATTGTATAAAATGTTTCAGGTATTATTATTGATTTAAAATAGTATATTATATCTAAACGACCTTTAAATAAAAACATAATTATGTAATAACAAAATCCATAAGAAATAGAACTAAAAAAAACTAAAAATAAAGGTAATATAAAACTTTCTCTGTAAAAGCTTTTAAAAGGCTTACCACAAAAATATCCTATAAATAAGTATATAAGTGAACTAAGTCCTATTGATTGACCTAAAAAAATATCATATAAAAGTCCAATAAAAAAACCTACCATAGCACCGCCTATTTCATAGCGAAGTATGGCAAACGAAACTATAATTATTATACTGGTATTGGGGTTAATACCAAATAATTGTATATATTGAAATAGAGTAGATTCTAATATAAAATTTATAAGGATTATTAATGAAACTACTAGTATTCTAAAAATATTCAATTTAAACACATCCTTATTAATCTTTTAAATCCTTTGTAAAAGTTTCTGTTACAACTAAAACTGTATCTAAATTTCTAAATTTTACAGCAGGTTCTAAAATTGCTACACGTGTCAATTTATTATTATTAGGTTCTACTTCTTTTACATATCCTATTGTAATACCTGGTGGGAAAATATCACTTAAATTAGAAGTAATAATTTCATCACCTTCTACAATTTCAGTGTTTTGATCTATAAATTCCATTTTTACTAGTCCTTTTTTACGTAATTCTAGATCACCTTTTACAAATCCAAAATCTCCTGTTCGCATGCTTGTAGCTCCGACAGAACTGGAATCGTCTAAAATAGGTAAAACTTTTGCATAGTTTATTCCTACCTTTGATATACGTCCAACTAAACCACCGGCTGTTATTACTATCATTTTTTCTTCAATACCATCTTTTTGTCCTTTATCTATTATAAAACTATTATGCCAATTATTATTATCTTTGGCAATAATATTTGCACCTGTTGTAGGCAAATTACGATATTTTTGTTTAGTCTCTAATAAAGAATGAAGTTCTAAGTTATCTTTTTCTAGTAAAGCTGTCCTACTATTATCTTTTTTTAAGCTTTCTATTTCTTTTTTTAATTCTATATTTTCATTTTGTATTTCATTTAAATTTGAAATAAAAGCTACTTTTTCTGAAAAAAAGTTACCTATACCACCAGTAAATTTTTGTGATGGTACAACAATATAAGATATAAAGTTGGTTATAAATGTTGGGTTTCTATGAAATGTAGAAATTATCATAGTGAATATACATAAAATAGATGTTGCTAGTAAAAATAACTTTTTATTTTCATGTACGAAACGCATATTAAAAATCTCCAGTGCTTTATTTACATACGTAATTTTCTAGGTGAAATTAGAACATTTTTCAAAGTTTCTAAATGTTCTAGAACAAGGCCTGTACCAACAGCTACACAATTTAGTGGTTCATTTGCTATATGAACAGGCATACCTGTTTCATAACTAATTAATTTATCTAAATTTCCTAATAATGCACCGCCACCAGTAAGCATTATACCTGCTTCCATTATATCTGATGCAAGTTCGGGAGGAGTTTTTTCTAATGTGAATTTTATTGCGTCAACAATAGAAGTTACAGGTTCTTCTATTGCTCTAAATATTTCAACAGAAGAAATAGTTATTGTTTTAGGTAAACCTGTTATTAAATCTCTACCCCTTATATTCATTAAATTTTGTGGGTCAGGTTCAAATACAGATGCAATTTTCATTTTTATATCTTCTGCACTACGTTCACCTATTGCAAGGCTATATTCTTTTTTTACATAATTAACTATATGATCATCTAAATCATCACCAGCTATTCTTAGGGATTTACTAGTAACAATTCCACCTAAAGAAATTACAGCTACTTCTGTAGTACCACCACCAATATCTACTACCATATTTCCAGTTGGTTCTTCTACAGGAAGACCAGAACCTATTGCAGCAGCCATTGGTTCTTCTACAAGGTAAGCATTTTTTTCTCTAGCTCCTGCTGCTATTGTACTTTCTATTACAGCTCTTTTTTCTACTTCTGTAACACCTGAAGGCACGCAAACAACAACTCTTGGTCTATTACTAAAAGTTGTCTTAGGACAAGCTTTTTTTATAAAATAGTCTAGCATGGCTTTTGTAGATTCAAAATCAGCAATAACACCGTCTTTCATTGGCCTAATTGCAACAATATTACCTGGTGTTCTTCCTATCATTTGTTTTGCTTCATCTCCCACAGATAAAACTTCATGAGATATTGTGTTAACAGCAACAACAGAAGGCTCGTTTACAATTATACCTTTACCTTTCATAAATACCAGTGTATTAGCAGTTCCTAAATCTATACCTAAGTCTTTTGAAAACATAAATTCCTCCCAAGATTAATTAAATTTAAATTTATAGATATGTAAGAAAAATAATTGTAAGTAAAATTAAATTATTTTTCTCCTAATATTTTATAATTATTTTTGATTTTACTATCTGCTAGTAATTATTACCGTGTATTAATAATTATAGACTAAATATATAAAAAAGTGTAAAAAAATCTACTAATAATAATACACTCTTTTTTCATATTTTACAACAAAAAAACCTTAATACAAATGTTAAATAATGATAAATATTATATTAAAAATATTAAAATTTCATAAAAAAAAGATGCAATTTCAGCATCTTTTTAAATCCTATATAGGTTAATATTAAAAATTTTTAATAAATTATACAAGTTTTTTATAGGTAATCCAACAACATTAAAATAATCACCATCTATTTTATCTATTAGTAAGGATCCTTTTGCCTGTATAGCATAGCCTCCTGCTTTATCTAAAGATTCGTTAGTACTGATATAATCTATTATTTCTTGAGTTTCTAATTTTCTCATATAGATATCTGTTTTTTCTACATCTAAAAAAATTTCTACAGTGTTATTATTTTTTCTACTTACGCATAAACCAGTGAATACTTGATGTTTTTTACCTTGTAACATATTTATCATATTAAAAGCTTCATCTAAAGAAGATGGTTTTCCTAAAATATTACCATCTATATATACAATTGTATCAGCAGTTATTATTATTCCATCTTCCATTATATTTTTTATTGCATAATTCATTTTATTATAGACAATATTTTTTGATATTTCATAAGGACAACTAATGTTTTTATTTATAGTTTCATCAAAATCTAAAGAAACTGTTTTAAATGGTATATTAAAAATATCTAAAATTTCTTTTCTTCTAGGAGATGTTGATGCTAAAATTATATTATCCATTTAGTTGTTAAACTCTATAGAAGATTTAGGAATTTCTACTGAACCATCTGAATTTAAATCAACAAAAGATATAGGGGGATTATTAACTTCTAATTTACCATCTTTTGTTTTTACAAAACTAAAAATCATATTGTCATTTCCTGTTGTTTTAAAAAGTATATAAGGATTTTTTGGATCGTCTACAAATTTACCTTTATTTATTAGTGAAAGTCTAGCTTCAGCATTTTCTATCATATCTTTAATGGGAGTGTCTGTTACTGAAGAATTATATGAAAATTCTTTTTCATCATATTTTACCCATGCTTTTTCTGAGTCATCTCCTAAAAATTCTTTAATTGAATTTTTATTAAGCATGTGATATTCTCCAACCCAATTTTGATTTAAGCTACAGAATATATAAATTTTAGCCATATCAATAGGACTTAAATTTTGTAAAATTTTAATATCATAATTTTTTGTATATTCTTCATAATGCTTAAGGTCTTCTTTTGTTAAAATAAAAGTATAATCATATTTTGGATCTATAGAAGTATACATACCTTTAATATTTTCCTTTTTATGAGGTTTATTTTCATTGTTAACATTTTCTTCTGAATTTTTATTTTCATTAGAAGATTTATTTTCTGTATTTTTATGATCAACTACAGCAGAAGGGTTTTTACTATTATTTTTATTACCACATCCAGTAAAACCTATTATTGCTACAACAAAAGCTGTAAATAGTTTTAAAGAGTTTTTCATTTCTTTTCTCTCCTTCAAATTAAAATTGATTTTAGCATAAAATATAACACTTTAATTTTTATTAGTCAAACAGAATATATACAAGTATAATATATATATAATAACTTTTATAGGGGAATTTATAAATTTAAAAATAAAAATTTTAATATAATTAATAATATAATAATAGGAATATATATTATATGTATTAAATTATAGAATAATTTATTTTAATTACAATTTTTGATAAAATAATTTTAATTAAAATAATTTAATCTGTGAAATAAAATAAAATTTTAATAGGAGAGCTTTATGAAAAAAATAAGTTTTAAATATAAGTCATCTAATAGAGAACATTTTATTAGTGCTACAAAATATATTCCAGATGATAAAGAAAATATAAAAGGAATTGTACAAATTGCTCATGGAATGTTTGAACATACTAATAGATATGCAAATTTTATAAAATTTATAGTTAGTAGGGGATATATTGTTTGTATTAATGATCATGTTGGACACGGTGAATCTTTACTAAATGATGAGATTGGTTATATGGGTACAGATAGTATCCATGAAACTATGGTAAAAGATATGTATATTTTAACTAGAATAATGAAAGTAGAATATCCAGATTATAAGTATATATTACTAGGACATAGTATGGGTTCTTTTTTAGCAAGATATTACTGTACTAATTTTTCAAAATTTATAGATGGAATTATACTTTCAGGCACGGGGAATAAAGTAATTTTTAATAATTTACTTATACATATAACAAATACTATAATAAAGTTAAATGGAAATAAAAAAGAAGCTATGTTTTTTCAAAAGTGTATGAATAATTTTTTTAATTTTAAATTTAAGTCTGAAAATAGTAATTTTAATTGGCTCTCAAAAAATTATAGAAGTGTTGAAAATTTTTTGAAAGATCCTAAGTGTGGATTTACCTTTAGATATGAAGGTTATAGAGATTTATTAAAATTAATTAATATAGTAAATGAAAAAAGTTGGTATGAAATATTTCCTAAAAAAATGCCAGTATACATTTTTTCTGGAGATATGGACCCAGTAGGTAATTATGGAAAAGGAGTAATACAAGTTTATAATAATTTAAAAAAATATGGAGCAGAGGATGTCACTTTAAAATTATATAAAGATGGTAGACATGAAATGTTAAATGAAGTAAATAATGTAGAAGTATTTAACGATACTTATTTATGGATCGAAAGCCATTAATTGATTTTTTTTATGACATTTATTATAATTAAAATTTAATATAATTACAAAAAATGATAATAATATAAATTATATAGCAGTAGAAGGATGTTTTTATGATAGTAAATAATGTAAGTTTAGAATGTGTAGCAGTAAAAAAAGAACAATATCCTAATGATTCAAAACCAGAAATAGCATTTGTAGGAAAATCAAATGTAGGAAAATCATCTTTAATTAATACTATGGTTAATAGAAAATCATTAGCTAGAACAAGTCAAAATCCTGGTAAAACTAGAACAATAAATTTTTATAATATAGAAAATTTATTGTACTTTGTTGACTTACCAGGTTATGGATATGCAAAAGCTCCAAAAACAGAAATTGTAAAATGGGGTAAAATGATAGAATCTTATTTATTAAAAAGAAATGAACTTAAGGCTATAATTATGCTTGTAGATATTAGACATGATCCGAGTGAAAATGATAAGATGATGTATGATTGGCTTAAACATTATGGACATAAAATAATATTAGTAGCTACAAAATCAGACAAATTAAAAAGAAGTCAAGTTAATAAATATTTATCTAATATAAGAAAAGGTTTAAATCTTGAAAATGAAGATAAAGTAATACCATTTTCAAGTTTAAAAAGAATTGGAATAGAAGAATTATGGAATATAATAGAATTAAAAATTAATTAATTAAATGTACTTTTATGAATATATAGAAAGGTGATATCTTATTATGAATAAAAAACTAATTAAAATATTTACTGTAATTTCCTTAATTAGTTATATAAGTAGCCCTGTTTTAGCTAATGATATTTTAATTCAAGATAATTCTGAAATTGTATCAGATACAGAAAATAAAGATAATAAATATATTTATAAAATAGGTACAATAAAAGATATAAATGAAAATAGTGGAATATTATCTATTTTAGTTGAACAAGATGGAGAAAAAATTATTTTTAAATTAAATAAAAATACTCTAGTATTAGATTTAAAAACTATGGACAAAGTAAATATAAAAAATTTAAAAATAGGAGATAGTGTAGAAGGTTTTTATGGATCAAATAATATTATTATACAAAGTCTTCCTAGACAAGTAAGTCCTGATGTACTAATTATAAATAATGAAGATTCTATTAGTGCAAAAGTAGATTATTTTGATGAAAATAATCTTAGTTCAGATAAAAAAATGAAAATAGACAATAAAAAACAAGAAAATATTTTTACTTTAGAAAATGATGAAATTAAAAAATCTAAAATCACAGATATAAGTAATAAAAATCTAGTTATATTTTATGATATTGGAAATAAAGAGAATTTAGAACAAATTACTCCTAAAAAAGTAATTATTTTAAATGGTAAAAATCCTCAAATCACAGATACAATGAAAGATAATAGTCTAAATAGTAAATCAAATTTAAAAATAGAAGATAAAAGTATTATAATTAAGGATAATAAAAAATATATTTCTCTATTAGATTTATCAAAAAAAGTAAATTATAATCTTTCTTGGAATGAAGAAAAAAGAAAAGTTACTATG
Source organism: uncultured Clostridia bacterium (assembly GCA_946481295.1). Taxonomy (GTDB): domain Bacteria; phylum Bacillota; class Clostridia; order Lachnospirales; family UBA5962; genus CAMLLW01. Next base: position 25,668 of record CAMLLW010000007.1, read on the forward strand.
ACAAAAAATAAAATAAGTTATGTATTTACTATAGGAAAATTAGAATATGAACTTAATAATAAAATATTAAATTTTACAAATACAGCTCCAATTATACTAAATGATAGAACATATGTAGAATATAACTTTATAGATAAGGTATTAAATTAGGTTATTTATTATAGAGGAGGATTTTATGGAAATACCTATAATTACTACAGAATTAAGAAAACACATTGTAGAAGTACCAGGAGTTATAAAAAAGTATTCAACAGGTATAACTATAACAGGTAAAACTATAAATTCATTAGTTTTTACTACAGATATAGCTATAATTAAAAACACAAATGCAGATGCTGTTATAGCTGTCTATCCGTTTACTCCAAATCCTGCAATAACACAGGCTATAATGTCTGTTGCAGATATACCTGTTTTATGTGGCGTAGGTGGTGGACTAACTAGTGGGAAAAGATCTGCAAATGTAGCTTTACATGCTGAATTTCAAGGAGCATTAGCTGTTGTTTTAAATGGACCAGTAGATAACGAAACTATAAAATGTATAAAAGAGACGGTAGATATACCTATAGTTATAACTGTAATTTCAGAAAATACTAATATAGATGAAAGATTACAAGCAGGTGCTAGTATTTTAAATGTTAGTGGTGGTGACAATACACCATATATAGTAGATAAAATAAGAAAAGTTAACAAGAATGTTCCTATAATTGCAACAGGTGGACCTACAGAAGAATCTATTATGCGAACAATTAATGCAGGGGCAAATTCTATTACATATACCCCACCAACGAGTGGTGATATTTTTAAGAAAAAAATGAAATATTATAGAGATAATGCAAAATAGAATAATTATAATAATATTAAATATAAATTTTGTTGTAAAAATAAATAATTGGTTATACTTAAATTATAAATAATATATATATTTTTAAAATATATATATTATTTTGTAGTTATATATTTGAAGTTAAATAAATAAAAAAATTGTCCTTTTAGCATTCAAATGCTTTAATGGCTAACAAATATATGCTATAATAAAAATATGCATATTTATAATGTAATTTGAAGGAGGCAAAATTATGTTGTGTAGTAAATGTAAAAAAAATGAAGCGGTAGCCTACTTTGAACAAGTTATTAACGGTCAGAAAAAAGAAACTAATTTATGCTATGAATGCGCACAAGAAATGCAAGCCTCATTAAATAATATGTTATATAGTTTCTTATTTAATTCCGATCTTTATACTCAAAAAGAAGAAACAAATATATTAAAATGTGATTCTTGTGGATTAACATATGATGAGTTTAAGAAAATTGGAAAACTTGGTTGTGCAGACTGTTATAAAACTTTTTCAAAAGAATTAGACTTAATTTTTAATAATATTCAAGATGGAAAAGAACATGTTGGTAAGGTTCCAAGAAGTTCAGGAGCCATATTATTAAGAGAAAGGCAATTACAAAATTTAAAAAAATCATTGCGCAAAGCTATAGATGATGAAGAATATGAAAAAGCTGCTAAATTAAGAGACCAGATTAAAGAATTAGAAACAGGTGATTAGTTAGGAGGTTTTTTATGGAAAAATGGTATGAAAATGACTCTGTAGACAGTTCTGCAATCATATCAAGTCGAATAAGACTTGCAAGAAATCTTAAAAAATATCATTTTTATTCTAAGTTAGATGAAGATGAGTCTAAAGAAATGATAAATGATATTGTATCAGTAATTAAATCTAATAATTCTTCAATAAAAGATGAATATGACTTTGTAGATATAAATTCTAAAACAGATATAGAAAAAATAGCTATGTTAGAAAAACATGAAGTTAGCATAGGATTATTAAAAAGAAAAGGTAACAAAGCTATATTAGTAAATAAAGATGAATCTTTAAATATAATGTTAAATGAAGAAGATCACATAAGAATACAATCTATTTGTCCAGGTAAAGATATAATTAAAGCTTGGGAAGTTGCAAATAATATGGATAATTTTATAGAAGAAACTGTAGAGTATGCTTATTCTAAAGAATATGGATATTTAACTAGTTGTCCTAGTAATACAGGAACTGGTTTAAGAGCTTCTTATATGGTACATTTACCTATGTTAGAGCTAAGCGGTAAATTAGCAGCTATTTTAAAAATTATAGGTAAATTTGGTATGACAATACGAGGAATTTATGGAGAAGGCTCTAATTCTATAGGAAGTATTTATCAAATATCTAATCAAACAACACTAGGCAAAACAGAAGAAGAAATTATATCAAATTTAGACAATATTACTAGCCAAATTATAAATAGTGAGTCTAATCTTATGTATAATAATATTAAGCAAAATCATATATATTTTAAAGATAAAGTATACAGAGCATATGGAATACTTGCTAATTGTAGACAAATTAGTATGAGTGAAGCAGTAGATTTACTTTCTACTTTAAGAATAGGATTTTTATCTGACATATTAAAAATTCCAAGACCAAAAAAAACTATTTATAATATGATTATGAATATAGAACAAGGCAATTTACAAAGAAATTTAGGTAAAAAATTATTAGAATCTGAAATAGAAATTGCAAGAGCAGATTATATAAGAAGTGTTTTATCTAATTAAAACTAAATAGGAGGATAACTATATATGAAAGGTAGGTTTAGCCAAAGAGCAAAAGAAGTAATAGAATATTCTCAAATTATATCCGCTGAGTTAGGAAGTGGATTTGTGGGTACAGAGCATATTTTATTAGGTTTAGTAGAAGTTAAAGAAGGCGTAGCAGCAAAAGCTTTAGAATTACAGAATGTTACAAAGGAAGATGTTTTGGAAAAAGTTAAGTCTATATCTGGTATAGCAGATAGCTCTATTTTCAAAGATCCTCAAGATTTTACTCCACGTACTAAAAGACTTTTAGAACTTAGTTTTCAAGAGTCTATTATAATGGGTAATGCGTATATAGGAACAGAACATTTATTACTTGCAATTTTACATGAAAAAAATTGTATGGCTATAAGAATTTTAATAAGTTTAAAAGTTAATCCACAAAGATTATACGATGAAATTATGAACTTATTAGGTGAGGGAGAATCAAAAGATAAAGATGTTTCTGTTACAAAAAGAAAAAATGGACAAAAAACATCTACTCCAACATTAGATCAATATAGTAGAGACTTTACTCAATATTCAAGAGAAAATAAGTTTGATCCTATAATAGGAAGAGATAAAGAGATAGAAAGAGTTATACAAATATTATCTAGAAGAACAAAAAATAATCCTGTTTTAGTTGGAGATCCTGGTGTAGGAAAAACTGCAATTATTGAGGGATTAGCACAAAAGATTGCAGATGGTGAAATACCAGAAATTTTAAAAAATAAAAGAGTTGTTTCATTAGATCTTTCATCTATGGTTGCAGGCAGTAAATATAGAGGAGAATTTGAGGATAGAATAAAAAAAGTTATATCCGAAGTTAAATCTGCAAATAATGTTATACTATTTATAGATGAACTTCATACAATTATAGGAGCAGGTGCTGCAGAAGGTGCAATAGATGCTTCTAATATATTAAAGCCTTCTTTAGCAAGAGGTGAGATACAACTTATTGGTGCAACAACTTTAGATGAATATAGAAAGCATATAGAAAAAGACTCTGCATTAGAGAGAAGATTTCAATCTGTTAAAGTAGAAGAGCCAACAGAAGAAGAAGCTATCTTAATGCTTAAAGGTTTAAGAGATAAATATGAAGCACATCATAGTGTATCTATTACAGATGAAGCTATAGAAGCTGCTGTAAAATTATCTTCAAGATATATATCTGATAGATTTTTACCAGATAAAGCTATAGATTTATTAGATGAAGCTGCTTCTAAACTTAGATTAAAAGCTTTTACAGCTCCACCAATTATTAAAGATTTAGAAGAAAGTTTAGAAGAACTTGAAAAAGAAAAAGAAGAATCTATAAGAAATGAAGAATTTGAAAAAGCTAGTGAAATAAAAAATAAACAAGATAAACTAAAAGAAAAGCTTAAAAAAGAAAAAGATAATTGGGAAAATGGAAGTAAAACTTACAATCAAGTTGTAGGGGTAGATGAAATTGCAGATATATTAGCAGCATGGACTGGTATACCAGTTAAAAAATTGCAACAAGAAGAAAGCAAAAGACTTGTAGAAATGGAAGATATTTTACACAAAAGAATTATAGGTCAAGATGAAGCTGTAAAAAGTATATCTAAAGCAATAAGAAGAGGTCGTGTAGGTTTAAAAGATCCAAAAAGACCGGTAGGATCATTTTTATTTTTAGGACCAACTGGTGTAGGTAAGACAGAATTATGTAAAGCACTTGCAGAAGTTTTATTTGGAGATGAAGGCTCTATTATAAGAGTAGATATGTCTGAATATATGGAAAAACATAGTGTTTCTAAATTAATTGGATCCCCTCCAGGATACGTAGGTTTTGAAGAAGGCGGACAATTAAGTGAAAAAGTTAGAAGAAAACCATATTCAATAATTCTTTTTGATGAAGTAGAAAAAGCTCATCCAGATATATTTAATATTATGTTACAAGTATTAGAAGATGGTCATATTACTGATTCTCAAGGAAGAAAAGTTGATTTTAAAAATACAGTTATAATAATGACATCAAATGTAGGCGCTAGAAATATTGTAGATTCTAAAAAATTAGGGTTTATATCTAATGAAGATTCTAAAAAAACATATGAAGATATGAAGAAAAATGTTATGGCAGAAGTAAAAAGAGTATTTAGACCAGAATTTTTAAATAGAATAGATGATATTATAGTTTTCCATCCTCTAACTGAGAATGATGTAAAAGAAATTGCAAAATTAATGGTAGATGAAGTTGCAAAACGTGTAAAAAATAATATAAATGTAGATATGACTATTACAGACTCAGCATTAAAAGAGCTTTGTAAAGAAGGATATGATCAAACTTATGGAGCAAGACCATTAAGACGTGCAATACAATCTAAGTTAGAAGATCAAATTGCTGAAAAAGTTTTAGATGGAAAAGTTAAAGAAGGAGATAAAATTGAAGTAAGCGTTAAAAATAAAAAAATAACAGTAAATACTAAATAAATAATAGCTTTACATTTTATTGTAAAGCTATTATTTAAAAAGGACAAAAGTTTATAAGAAGGTGCAATTTTTGACTGATACAAATGACAACATAAAAAAACTAGATGGTTTAACTCCGACAGAAAAACGAATGGCTACGGGAACAATCCCTTTTTTACTAATTTCTTATTGTTTACCTACAATGTTTTCTATGTTTATGAGTTCTATATATACTGTTGTAGATAGATTTTGGATTGGTAAATTACCTACAGATATTTCAACATTAGCTTTAACAGGTGTGGGTGTCTCTGTCGGTATTAATAATATATTAACAGCTGTAGGTATGTTGTTAGGTGTTGGTGGAGCTTCACGTATATCTATAAGTTTAGGTAGAGGCGATAAAGATAGAGCAGAGAAAATATTAAATAATGTTTTTATATTAGCTATATTATTTTATTTAATTATTTTATTTATTAGTATATTTGCAATAAAACCGATATTAACTATATTAGGAGCAAGTGATGCTACTTTACCATATGCTTTAACTTATGCTAAAACTTATTCAAGATGTTCAATATTTTATTTAATTGGTATATCATTAAATCACTGTATAAGAGCAACTGGAAGACCAAAAGTTTTTGCTATAAGTCAAGTTATTGGTGCTGTAGTTAATATGATTTTAGATCCTATATTTTTATTTCATTTTAATTTAGGAACTAGAGGAATAGCACTTGCAACAATATGTGGTCAAATATGTATGTTAATTACAGTTTTAAATTTTTATTCTGGAACAAATTCCTTATTAAGGCTTAAAAAGAAATTAATGAAATTAGATTTAAGTATTTGTAAAGATGTCATATTAGTAGGTATGTCACCATTTTTTACATCTGCAGCATCAACTATTGTTTTAGGAGTATTAAATTCTGTATTAAAATACTATGGCAATTTAGAATTAGGAAATGGGGATATTGCAGTAGGATCAATGTCAGTTATTAATTCAATATATCTTTTATTTTTTGTTCCTGTTTTAGGTATTAATCAAGGAGCACAACCAATAATAGGATTTAATTATGGAAGAAAAGATTATAAAAGAGTTAAGGGACTTTTTAAATGGTCATTTATTTATTCATTTTTTATTGGTCTTATAGCAACATCAATAATAGTAGGTTTTGCAAATGAAATAATTTATTTATTTAATAAAAATGAATTATTTATAGAAACAGCAACTAAAGGAATAAGAATATTCTTAATAACATTATCATTAGCATGTGCACAATCATGTTCAGCTAATTTCTTTCAAGCTTTAGGAAGAGCAAAAATCTCTTTAGGTTTAAGTGTTTTAAGACAAATTGTATTATTAATTCCTTTATATCTAATATTACCAACATTTTTTGGACTAAAAGGAGTTTGGATAGCTGGTCCTACATCAGATACATTAGCTTTTATAATAACTATGTATTTTGTAAGTAGAGAATTTAGATATAAATTAAATAATTAGTTTATATTGAGGAGGTATTTTTTATGAATTTAAAAGAAGAATCTATGAAATCTCATTACAATTGGGGAGGAAAAATAGAGGTTATAAGTAGAGTAGATGTAGATACAAAAAAGGATTTATCTATAGCTTATAGTCCTGGAGTTGCAGAACCATGTTTAGCAATTAAAGATAATCCTGAACTTTCTTATGATTTAACTAGAAGACATAATACTGTAGCTGTTATTACAGACGGTACAGCTGTATTAGGTTTAGGAGACATAGGACCTGAAGCTGGAATGCCAGTTATGGAAGGAAAATGTGTACTATTTAAAAAATTTGCAGATATAGATGCTATACCTATATGTATTAAAAGTAAAGATGTGGATGATATTGTTAATACTGTTTCATTAATATCAGGAAGTTTTGGAGGGATTAATCTAGAAGATATATCTTCTCCAAGATGTATAGAAATAGAAAAAAGACTAAAAGAAATTTGTGATATACCTATTTTTCATGATGATCAACATGGTACAGCAATTGTTATGTTATCAGCATTAATAAATGCATTAAGATTAGTAAAGAAAGATAAAGAAGAAGTTAAAATAGTTATGTCTGGTGCAGGTGCAGCTGGCGGTGCTATAGCAAAATTATTACATAAATATGGATTTAAAAATATGATATGCTGTTGTTCTGGTGGAATAATATCTTCTAAAAATTATTATGAAAGAGAAGATTATAAAGAGTTATCAACATTTACAAATCTAGATAATATAGAAGGAACATTAGTTGATGCAGTAAAAGGCGCAGACATATTTATAGGTGTATCTGCTCCAAATGTATTAAGTAAAGATATGATAAAAAGTATGAAAAAAGATCCTATAATATTTGCAACTGCAAATCCTACTCCAGAAATAATGCCAGAAGATGCAAAAGAAGCAGGAGCAAGAATTATAGGTACAGGAAGATCTGATTATCCTAATCAAATAAATAATGTATTAGCATTTCCTGGGGTATTTAGAGGAGTATTAGATGTTAGAGCTACTGACATAAATGATGAAATGAAAATAGCAGCTGCACATGCATTAGCTTCATTAGTTTCTGATGAAGAATTAAATGAAGACTATATAATAGTTGAACCTTTTGATAAAAGGGTTAAAGAAGCAGTTGCTTCTAAAGTAAGAGAAATGGCAATAAAAACAGGAGTAGCTAGAATAAAATAATTTGATATAAAAAGGTTCTAATTTTAAAATTAGAACCTTTTATATTTTAGCCCATATTAGTAGGCATATCTTGTGATAGATTATTTTTTATACAAGTCATTTGTTCTTGTGTAGCAGGTGGTGCAGGATGATAGTATCCTTTTTTCTCTGCTACTTTGTATAAATTATATTGAAATTGTTCATCTCCATCTCGCATTTGTTTAAAAGTTTGCCTTAAAGTTGGATCGGAACATTCTGTTATCATTTTAGCATAATTTCCAATACTAGCTTTTGTACCAGATAATATATCCATTACCATATCTTTTTCTTGCATGATTTCATCTCCTTAGTATTATAGCATGTTAGTAAGTTTTTGAGCACCTTGCTTAGCTTGTGTAGATGCTTGTTGAAACATTTGTTTTATTTCTGCATCTTGACATTGATTTGCATAATCACATAATTTATTTGCTGTTGTTTGATGAGCAGTAACAGCTTCTCTTATTGAATTTAATTCACTTTCATTTAAATTAGGCATATTAAAAATCTCCTTTAAAATTATTTTTAAGTAATTTAATTTTTAAGAGAATAAGAGTTTATACTAAATTACTTTTTAAGTATTAAATTATTAATACATATTATATTTTGTAACAAAAGATAAAAAATATACTTTATTTTAATAAAAAAAGATGAAAGCGGTTAACTTTCATCTTTTAATTTAATTTTCCAAATTAATTAGTTTTTAAATTCAAGTCCAGCAATTTTTGCTAGTTCTTTTATAGATTCAAGAGATACCTTTTTACCACGGTATTCAATTAAATCTTCCATGTTACCAGTAAAAATATCTGCTGGTTCATATTTCTTTAAAATAATTCTGTCATCTTCAATAAAGATTTCTAAAGAATCTCTTTCACTAATATTTAGATTTCGTCTTAATTCTATAGGTAAAACAATTCTACCTAGCTCGTCAACTTTTCTTACAATTCCTGTAGATTTCATTATGTATCCTCCGAAAATAAAAAATTTAGTATTGGTAGGAATATACTATCATATATTACAAAAAAAGTCAATTTATTTGATATATGACGGTATATCTCTAGCACATTTTTATATTATAACATATTTGTGTCAGAATTAACATATATTAAAAAATAATTAACATATATTTAATATTTTAAAGGAGTTGATGTAAAAAATGCTTAATTACATATGGGGAATTATGATACTTATTGGTATTGTTGTCGCTGCTTTTACTGGGAAAATGCCAGATGTAACAAATGCTAGCTTAGAATCATCTAAAGATGCCGTTAATGTATGTTTTCAAATGCTTGGTATAGTTGCAATGTGGACAGGTCTGATGAAAATTGCGGAAAAGTCTGGGCTTATAGATTCTTTTTCTAATAAAATAATGCCAATATTAAAATTTTTGTTTCCAGAAGTACCTAGAAATTCAAAAGCATTAAAATATATTTCAACTAATTTAATAGCAAATATGCTTGGATTAGGGTGGGCAGCTACACCAGCAGGACTTATGGCAATGAAAGAACTCCAAAAATTAAATAAAAATAAAGAAATAGCAAGTAAATCTATGTGCATGTTTATGATAATTAATATGTCATCTTTACAATTATTATCTATAAATATTATTAGTGATAGATCTTTATATAATTCTTCAAATCCTTCTGAAATAATTGCACCTGCATTTATAGCAACAATTGTAACAACAATTGTTGGAGTTATTGTAGGTAAAATACTAGGAGGCGTACATAAATGATGAGATTTGTTTTAATAATGTCAGATTTAATAATGCCACTTCTTTTTGTTTATATAATTTTATATGGATTTTCAAAACATGTAAAAATTTACGACACTTTCGTAGAAGGTGCTAAAGATGGAATTAATACAGTTATTATGATATTTCCTACACTTATAGGATTACTTGTTGCTGTAGGTATACTTAGATCATCAGGAGCTTTGGATTTTATTAGTAGTATAGTTTCTCCAATTACTGATAAAGTTGGATTTCCATCAGAAACAATACCTTTAGTTTTAATGAGATTAGTATCAGCATCTGCTGCTAGGGGATTAATGTTAGATTTATTTGAGAATTTTGGAACAGACTCTTTTATAGGAAGATTTTCATCTATTCTTATGAGTTGTACAGAAACTATTTTTTATACTATGAGTATTTATTTTATAAGTGTAAAAATTACAAAAACAAGATATACTTTGATAGGAGCATTAATAGCTAATTTAGCAGGCGTTTTAGCATCTTTTTATTTAACTTTATATATTTTTGGAAGATGAAAATTATTCATCTTCCATATTTCTTTCTCTTGATTTTTCAGCCTTTTTTAAAGAAGATATATAATTTTCTAATTCATTTATATGACCAAATATTTTTAAAAAATCTGTATGATTAACTTCTTTTAAATATTTGTTAACTAATTCTATGTAATGATTTTGAAAGTCTTTAACAATTAATTTTTGTTCTTCAATTGAGTTATATATTAGTGATAATTCATTTACAGCACTATTTCTTATTTCTTCTGCTTCAAATTTAGCATTTCTTATTATATTATCAGCCGCCACTTGTGCATTTACAATAGCATTTGTTATAGAAGTGTCTTTTTCTTTATATTCTTCTATTTTAGCCTCTAAAGATTTTATATATTCGTCTACTTCTTCTGGAGAATATCCTTTTTTTACTATATTAAATTCTTTGTCCATTTAAAGAATCATTACCTCCTTTATGAAAAATTAAATGTCTATTATAAAAATTAGAAATATATTTTTTTAATGAAGAATATTTTTATTATAAAAGACAATTTTGGAATAAAAAATTTATTTTTTATAATAAAAATATATGTGTTTATTATAATAATTATTGTATAATAATTAATTGTAAATTTGAAAAATTTAAACTATTAAATATATATTAATTCAAAAGTTAGTATAAATCAACAACTATGTTAGTAAAAATTGTTTTTTAGTTTTTAAAGGAGAAAATAATGGATCATTTTAAATATATGCAATATGCTTATGAACAAGCTATTTTAGCTATGAATATAAATGAAGTACCAATAGGTTCTGTAATAGTTTATAAAGATAATATTATTGGTAGAGGATATAATAAGAGAAATACAAAAAAAAATGTTTTATATCATGGTGAAATAGAAGCTATATATGAAGCTTCTAAATTTATAAATGACTGGCGATTAGAAGATTGTACTTTATATGTAACTGTAGAACCTTGTCCTATGTGCGCAGGTGCAATTGTACAAGCAAGGATTCCAAAAGTAGTTTATGGTACAGAAAATAAAAAAGCAGGGTGTGGAGGATCTATATTAAATATATTACAAGAAGATAGATTTAATCATAAAGTAGAAGTTATAAAAGGAATAATGGAAGAAGATTGTAGTAATATTATGAAAGAATTTTTTAAAAATCTAAGAAAAAAGTAGTTGTTTTATGCATTGACATACGAATTTTTAAATAGTATAATTATTACATAAAAATTTTAATATAGATATAAAGTTTCGTGCTAACTGGGGAGGTAGCGGTTCCTTGTAACCTTCAGTCCGCTGTAGTGGGGGTGATGTCTACCAGAGGCTCCTTCTTTTTGGAGTCTGCCCTTTGAAAGTGGTGTTGACCGGTAAGTCTTATGCAACGAACCTTTGTGAATCTTGTCAGGTCCGGAAGGAAGCAGCAATAAGCAAATTCCGTTTGTGTGACATGAGGTAGCTTATCGTGAGCTAACTACAGAGGTAACGTCTGGGGAGAAATGTCAAAGGTAGATGCACGATTTTAATATATGATATTTATAGCATTATCTATTTATTAGGTGATGCTTTTTCTTTTAAAGGTGGTATTTTATGTCTTATAAAGCGTTATATAGAAAACTAAGACCTCAAAATTTTTCAAGTGTTATTGGACAAGATCATATTGTTAAGACGCTTTTAAATCAAATAAATTCTAATAAGATTTCACATGCATATTTATTTTGTGGAACTAGAGGTACTGGAAAAACTTCTACAGCTAAAATTTTTGCTAAAACAATTAATTGCACAGATAGAAAAGATGGCAATCCATGTAATAAATGTGATTCATGTAGATCTATAGATGAAAATAGAAGTATGAATGTCATAGAAATAGATGCAGCTAGTAATAATGGTGTTGATAATATAAGAGAAATAAATGAAGAAGTTAAGTATTTGCCAACAGAAGGTTTTTATAAAGTTTACATTATAGATGAAGTTCATATGTTATCTACAGGTGCTTTTAATGCATTATTAAAAACATTAGAAGAACCTCCTAAGCATGTTATATTTATATTAGCTACAACAGAACCACAAAAAGTCCCAATAACAATAAATTCCAGATGTCAAAGGTTTGATTTTAAAAGAATTTCTTCTAAAGATATAGTAGATTCATTAAAAATTTATATGGAAAAAGAAAATATAAATATAGAAGAATCTGCCTTAAAATATATTGCAGATATTTCAGATGGGGCAATGAGAGATGCTCTAAGTATATTAGACCAATGCATATCTTTTTTTTATAATGAAAATATTACTTTAGATAAAGTTATTGAAATGTGTGGGTCTTTTAATAAAGAGATTTTTTATAATTTTGTAAATGCTCTAATAAATTGTAATAGTAAAGAGTGTTTAAATATTATAAATAACGTAGTTATGGATGGAAAAAATATAAATGAATTTATAAATGAACTTATAAATTATTTAAGAAATTTATTTATGTCTTTAGAAGAATTTTCAGGAGTAGAACTTTTAGATGTATCAGAAAATGATGCTAAAATGCTAATAGAACAATCTAAAAATACTGATTATAATCTAATAATTCAATATATAAATACATTTGCAGATTTACAAAATAAAATAAAGTATATGTCTAATGCTAGAATTTTTTTAGAAATTGAATGTATAAAATTATGTAATATAATGTTAGATAATAAAGATGAAAATATATATATACGCTTAAATAAATTAGAAAAAATTGCAGAACAAGGTAATCTTAATTTAAATAATATAGAAGATAATACAAATAAAAATAATAATTTAAGTCTAAAAGAAGATATAAAAATAGAAAAAAGTGTTCCAGAAGATATTAATAAAGTAATAAATGAATGGAATAATTTTATACAAAATTTTGATTCTATTTTAAAAACATTTTTAAGTAACTCTATACCTGGATATTTAGAAGGTAATATTTTATGTATAGTTTCTAAAGATAAAACATCTAAACAATATATATCAGATAGAGAAGAAATTATAAAAAAACAATTAATAAATATATTTTCTAAAGAATTTTCTATTATATTTTTCTCAGAAGAAGAATATAATTCTCGTCATAAAAGTCTTTTTGGAAGCGAGGATGAAAATATGCAAAAATTAAAAATTAGAAATACATTAAAAGATAAAATTGATTCAGATATTAACTTTTTTTAATGTTGTTAAAAGTAATTGTTTATAGTAAAATATTCTTATTAAATTTTTAGGAGGTAATGGTTTTGGCAAAAGGATTTAATGGTGGAATGGGCGGTATGAATATTAATAATTTAATGAAACAAGCCCAAAAAATGCAAAAACAAATGGAATCTATTCAAACAGAATTAGAAGATAAAAATTTAGAAATAACATCTGGGGGAGGAGCTGTAAAAATAGTTATAAACGGTAAAAAACAAGTAAAAGAAATTACAATCTCTCCAGAAGTTGTAGATCCAGATGATGTTGAAATGTTACAAGATTTAATTATGACTGCTGTAAATGAAGCTGTACGTCAAGCTGATGATATGTATGCAAAAGAAATGGGAAAAGTAACAGGTGGTATGAATTTACCTGGTGGAATGTTTTAATTAAAGGTGAAAAATGAATATTTATGGTAATTATGTTACAAAATTAATAGAGGAACTTGCCAGATTACCAGGTATAGGTGCTAAATCTGCTCAAAGAATGGCTTTTCATATTATAAATATGCCAAAAGAAAACGTTGAGAGTTTAACTAATGCTATTACAAATGCTAAAAATAATATAAAATATTGTTCTTGCTGTTGTAATTTAACAGATACAGACCCTTGTAATATTTGTTCTAATCCTAAAAGAGATAAAAGTATAATAATGGTTGTAGAAGATCCTAGAGATATGGCAGCATATGAAAGAACAAAAGAGTTTAATGGACTATATCATATTTTAAATGGAGCTATATCTCCAATAAATGGCATAGGACCTGATAATTTAAATATAAAAGAATTATTACAAAGACTTAATGATAATACTGTAAAAGAAATAATAATTGCTACAAATCCAAATGTAGAAGGGGAAGCTACAGCAATTTATTTAAATAAAATTTTAAAACCATTAGATGTAAAAGTTACAAGAATAGCACATGGAGTTCCTATAGGTGGAGACTTAGAATATGTCGATGAAGTAACTTTATCTAAAGCTTTAGAAGGTAGAATAGAAATGTAAAAAAGTTAGTCATTTAGACTAACTTTTTTATGCAATAAATTCATCTAAAAATTCTATTATTTTTTTAATTTCTGGTTTAGAAATTTGGGCATCTACATTTAAGGATTCACCTTTTTTTGCCATAGATTCATCTATTAAAGAAGAGAAAATTACAACTGGTAAGGATTGTAGATCTAAATCGGTTTTTATAAGTTTAGATAACATATGTCCATCCATTTTTGGCATTTCTATATCTGTAATAATACAAGCTATTTCATCTAGAGGATTTCTACCTTCATCTCTTATTGTTTGTATTGCTTCCCAAGCTTCTAATCCATTTGTAAATACAGTAGTATTAGTATATCCAGCTGTATGTAAGCAGTCTATTAAAAGTTCTGTTAAAAATATTGAATCTTCTACTAAATATATAGGTTTATGAGATATAGGTCTTTTTGAAACATCTCCTAAAGTAGAAACATCTATAGATTGTTTTGGATTAAGTTCAGCCATTATTTTCTCAAAATCTAAAATAGTAATTAATTTTTCTCCAATACGAGCAATTCCTGTTGTTACATTTTCTACATTTCTATATATTGTATCATCTGGTTTTTCCATATCGGTCCATGATATTCTATGTATAGTTTCTACAGAATGAACATGAAAAGCAGTATTATTTTTATTAAAATTAGTAATAATTAGTATATCTCTTTCATTATCTGATGATTCATTAAGATTTAAGTATTTTGCTAGATTTATAACAGTAATAATATTATCTCTTGGTTTAAAGACACCTTCTATATAAGGATTAGAATGAGGGACAGGTGTTATTTCTTCATATTTCATAATTTCTAATACTTTTGCAACATTTATTCCAAAACTTCTATTATCTAATAGAAATTCCATTATTTCTAATTCATTTGTACCTGTCTCTAATAAAATTTCATTTTTTTTTCTTTCTTCCATATTAACCCCCAATCATTTAATTAATTTATATATTAATATAATTATTTATTTTTTTATTATATTATTTTATCGGTAAATATATAAATTTATTAAAACATGAAAAATGTATAATTATTATTATATTTGGAAAATATATAATTATTAGCGAATATAGACAAATATTGATCCACAAATACAAAATTATTTTTATATTAATAATAAAAATAAGTGATAAGGAGTGGAGTGATATTAATTTATTAAAATCTACTTTAATTATAATTGTATTTTGTTTATGTAAAGAAGTAGTTTATGCTAGTAGTAATAATTTCGATAAACCTGATTTAAGAATAATTATAGATAAAGAATTAGTAAATGAAAATAATAATGTAATTTTTATAGATAATGAGCCTTATGTTTCATTAAGAAATTATATTGAACATTTTGGAGGTAAAGTAGTTTGGAATAAAAAAAATCAAAATGTTATAGTTATAAATGGTGCTAAAGTATTTAATCCAAAAACAGTAATTAGAGATAATACATCTTATATGCCTCTTGGTAATTTAAATACTATATTTGGATATAATATTAAATACTTTAAACAATATAATATTATTATAATAGATACAAAAAGTAAAAGTACTGATTTAAATAATTTATACGAAATTTTACCTAGTTATAAAAATTATACTAAAGATGACCTAAATTGGCTATCAAAAATAATTGATGCTGAAGCTAAAGGAGAACCTTATAAATCTAAAATTATAGTTGGAAATGTAATAATAAATAGAAAAAATAATAAAATGTATCCTAATACAATAAAGGATGTAATATTTGATAATAAAAATGGAATACAATTTACTCCAACTATAGATGGTAGCATAAATAATACACCATCTTTTGAAAGCTTTTTAAGTGCTTTAGAAGTATTAGAAGGAAAGAGAACAGCTAATAATGTTTTATTTTTTATGAATTCTGAAATTGCAACAACAGCGTGGATAAGTAATAATAGACCATTTGCATTTTCTATGGATAGTCACGATTTTTTTTATTAAATTAAAAAAGACAACTAGTTCTATAAAGAACTAGTTGTCTATGTCCGACGCTAGTATTATATAATTGCTACTACCAAATTTTATTATAATTTTAGGTTTATTTTTAGGAAGGATTAATTGTTATTTATAAGGCTTGTGTTATTGTCCAAGCCTTATATTATATTTATATGAATATTATAATATTAGTGTGCAAAAAAAATTAATTATTTTTACAAATAATTTTAAAAATGTATAATTACCTTTAATATATTTGATTTTTATAAATTAATTTTATTTAATATTCATAAACAAAACGTTTACTTTTAATTATATCTCCGCGTATAGCTTTTACTTGTCCTAATTTTGTATTTATACGTTTTCCAGGATCTAATACAAGATAATCATTATCATAATATCCATTAATAACTATAAAATGCCCCGGTAATTGACAAATAGAAGGCTCTCCTGTTTCTAATCTTGCGTACATATCTTTTAAGTTATTATCAACTTTAAAATTTCTATTTTTAATTTTAATACCGCTATTTTTATAATCTCCAAATTCATTACAATCTTTTGTCATTTGTTCTATTAATTCTATTTTTGTATTTTTTTCGTTATCTTTTAAATAATACATAACTAACATTGCTACTGAACAAATTAAGCATCCAGAGCTTTTAATAGTTTTTGTAGATTTACCTAATTTTAAATGCATAATATCTATATCTGCTTGATTTATATAATATAAATTATGATCAATTATTGAAGAAATATTTTTTGCCATATAACCACCTCATATTTAATTTATGTAGTTTTATTTCATATGCTGTTAGTTTATTTTTAATATTTTCTTTTAAATTTAATTTTAATTTATTTAAATTATTGTTATTTAGTATTTTTATATGTAAAGTTTGAAATATATTGATTTAAAATAAAGATTTGTTGTAAAATTTTATTATTTTATAATAAAATTAATATAGATAATTTTTATATTTACATAATATTTTTAGATATATATAGTATGTAAATATATTTATTATAGAAATTATTTAATATGTTTATTTTATATTTTAAATTATAAAATATAATTTATTAGTTTATATAAGTGGAATTTTACACTGTATATCACTTCCTTAAAGGATTTAATTGATATTTAAGATAA
This sequence comes from uncultured Clostridia bacterium, assembly GCA_946481295.1. Classification (GTDB taxonomy): domain Bacteria; phylum Bacillota; class Clostridia; order Lachnospirales; family UBA5962; genus CAMLLW01. The sequence goes on from CAMLLW010000007.1 coordinate 42,987, forward strand.
AAATTAATGATGAAATAATTAAAGGTTATAACGATTTTGTTATAACCTTTAATTACGATTATGGAGGTGAGGGGAATCGAACCCCTGTCCGAAAATCCTTCTGAAAAGATTTCTTCCATTATAGTTGATTATTCGATTTCCTTTTATAAAACACAAACCAACACGAGTTTTACAAAAGTAGCTTCATGATTGTTTTTTTGTGGCAAAGCTTACACAAAAAAGTTACTTGCTTATTTTGGCGCCTAACTCTTAAACAGCAAGAGATTTAAGGTAGACGACAGCTTTTATTAAGCTGCTAAAACTAAATCGTCGTTGTCGATTATTTTTAAAAATTTAGATATTTTAGCGTAGATATCTACTACGAATGGCTACCTTAACTTTCAAAATCTCCGTCGAAGCCATTGCACCCCCAAGTTTTAAAGATTATTAATATTATTATAATATATTTTTTATTTAAATTCAATAATATTATTATAATATGCAAATTTACTATATATTATAGTTTTTAATTAATAAAAATTTTTTTAGCATATATTTTTAGTTGATTGGAAAACATTATATATAATATTATCTATATATAAATAAGCAGATTAAGAAAATAATTTATAAATTTTCTAATAAATAATAAATAATTATGTATTTAAGATATTACATGTTACAAGATACATGAAAATTCACTAAATTTATTGTAGATTTTAATTTTTTGCTATGTTATAATAGACAAGAATGTTTTTGTGAAATGTATAAAAAGATTTATTATTAGAAATAAAATATTATTATAAATTTAGCTGTACTGAAATTAGGAGGAAAAATCATGAGTTTTAAAAGTGAAAAAATAGAAGATAATAAAGTGAAAATTACTTTTTCAGTTACACCAGAAGAATTTGAAAAAGGTATTGAATTTGCTTATAAAAAAAATAAAAATGTTTTTAGCATGCAAGGATTTAGAAAAGGTAGAGTGCCTAGAAAAATAGTAGAAATGAATTATGGTAAAGAAGTATTTTATGAAGATGCTGTTAATTATATTTTACCAGATTTATATGAAAAGGCAATTGATGAATTAAAATTAGATATCGTTTCTCGTCCAGAAATAGATTTAAAAGAAGTTGCAGAAGAAGTTATTATCACTGCAGAAGTATATGTAAAACCAGAAGTAACAATTGATAAAGATGATTATATGAATGTTACATATAAAAAACAAGATTTAGAAGTAACAGAAGAAGAAATTAATAAAGAATTAGATTCTGCTAGAGAACAAAATGCTAGAATTATATCTATTGATGATAAAGATAGAATCATTAAAGATGGAGATATAGCTACAATAGATTTTGAAGGATTTATGGATGGTGTTGCTTTTGAAGGTGGTAAAGGTACAGACTATGATTTAACAATAGGTTCTAAAACTTTTATTGACACTTTTGAAGAACAAATAGTAGGACATAAATTAGGGGACGAATTAGAAGTAAATGTAACATTCCCAGAAAATTATGGTAAAAAAGAATTTGAAGGAAAACCTGCTTTATTTAAAGTAAAAATTAAAGAAATTAAATCTAAAGAATTACCAGAATTAAATGATGATTTTGCTCAAGATGTTTCTGAATTTGATACTCTTGAAGAGTACAAAAATGACTTAAAAAGTCATATAGAAGAAAACAAATCTAAAAAAGCAAAATCTGAAAAAGAAAATGAAATAATAAACCAATTAATAGAAAAAGCAAAAATGGATGTTCCTAATGTTATGATAGAAAATCAAATTGATATGATGGTTAATGATTTTGCAAGACAAATACAATCTCAAGGTATTTCTCTAGAAAATTATTTACAATATGTAGGACAAACAAAAGAAGCTTTAAGAGATATTTATAGAGAAAATGCAAGTATACAAGTTAAGGGTAGATTAGTTTTAGAAGCAATTGCTAAAAGTCAAGACATTAAAGTAACAGATGAAGAATTTAATGAAGAAATAGATAGAATTGCAGAAACTTACGGTATGGAAAAAGAAAAAATTGTACAAACTTTAAAAGAAGAAGATAAGAAAAATATAGAAGAAGATATTAAAATTAGAAAAACTTTAGATTTTGTATTAGAAAATGCTAAAGAAGCATAGTATGTAAAATTATTGTTTCTCCCCTTTTAGTTTAATATATAACTAAGAGGGGTTTTGAGTAAGTAAAAATGAAAAATAAATACTAGGAGGAGAAATTATGGCATTAGTACCTTATGTTATAGAGCAAACTAGTAGAGGAGAAAGATCCTACGATATATATTCTAGATTATTAAAAGATAGAATTATATTTTTAAGTGATGAAGTTAATGATGCAACAGCTAGTTTAATAGTTGCACAACTTTTATTTTTAGAGGCAGAAGACCCTGATAAAGATATTAATTTTTATATAAATAGTCCTGGTGGATCTGTAACAGCTGGATTAGCTATATATGATACAATGAGATATATAAAAGCAGATGTTTCAACTATTTGTGTTGGTATGGCTGCAAGTATGGGTGCATTTTTATTAGCTGGTGGTCAAAAAGGTAAAAGATTTGCATTACCAAATTCAGAAATAATGATTCATCAACCACTTGGTGGAGCTAAAGGTCAAGCTACTGATATTCAAATTCATGCAGAGCGTATAATAAAACTTAAACAAGATTTAAATAGAATGCTTGCTGAAAATACAGGTAAACCTATAGATGTTGTAACACACGATACAGAAAGGGATAATTTTTTAACTGCAGAAGAAGCTAAAGATTATGGATTAATAGATTCTGTAATATCAGCACGTGTGAAATAAGGAGATGGTTTAATGGCATCAAAGTCAGACGATAAGAGACAATTATCTTGTTCTTTTTGTGGAAAAAAACAAGAGCAAGTAAAAAAATTAATAGCAGGGCCAGACGTATATATTTGTGATGAATGTATAGATTTGTGTTATGATATTTTAGAAGATGATGTTAAAGAATATGAGGATTCTAATCAAGAAATTACAAAATTAAGTCCTAAAGAAATACATGATAAGTTAGATGAATATGTAATAGGACAAGAAAGTGCTAAAAAAATTTTAGCAGTAGCTGTATATAATCATTATAAACGCATAACTTCTTTAGATTATAATGACGATGTAGAAATTCAAAAAAGTAATATACTAGTATTAGGACCTACAGGTGTTGGTAAAACTTATTTAGCACAAACATTAGCAAAATTATTAAACGTACCTTTTGCTATTGCAGATGCAACTTCTTTAACAGAGGCAGGATATGTTGGTGAAGATGTTGAAAACATTTTATTAAAACTTATTCAGGCAGCTGATTATGATATAGAACGTGCTCAAAATGGAATTATATATATAGATGAAATAGATAAAATATCTAGAAAAGCTGATAACCCATCAATAACAAGAGATGTAAGTGGTGAAGGTGTTCAACAAGCACTTTTAAAAATTTTAGAAGGTACTGTTGCTTCTGTACCACCACAAGGTGGAAGAAAACATCCTCATCAAGATTTTATTCAAATAGATACAACTAATATTTTATTTATTTGTGGTGGAGCTTTTGTTGGAATAGATAAAATAATAGAAGAAAGATTAAACAAAAAAGTTATTGGATTTGGTGCAGAAACTAGAAGTAAAAAAGATCATAAACCTAGAGAAATCTTAAAACAAGTGTTACCACAAGACTTACAAAAATTTGGATTAATATCAGAATTAATTGGTAGATTACCAGTTGTAGTTACACTTGATGATTTAGATGAATCAGCATTAATCGATATTTTAGTAAAGCCTAAAAATGCAATTATTAAACAATATCAATATTTATTTGAATTTGATGATGTATATTTAGAATTTGAAGAAGATTCTTTAAAAGAAATTGCCAAAATGGCTATAAATAGAGAAACAGGTGCTAGAGGATTACGTTCAATAGTAGAATCTTTTATGCTTGATATAATGTATGATATACCGTCAAACGAAACTATAGAGAAGGTAATTATTACTGCAGAAACTGTAAAAGGTAATGAACCTCCAAAGATAATTTATAATGAAAAAAGAAAACCTATTCAACATAAAAGAAAAAGTATAAGAAATAAAAATATATCTGCAAGTTAAAACAAGGATTAAAAATCCTTGTTTTTCAATTTTAATAAATATAATGAAATTATAGATTCTTGTAAAAGATTTTTTAGTATGATAATATTTAAAAAATTACAAGTTGATTTAGGAGGTAATTATGAAAAAAGTAGTTAAAGAAGGATTAACATTTGATGATGTTTTATTAGTACCTCAAGAATCTGATGTTTTGCCAGAAGATGTAGATATTTCTACTAATCTAACAAAAGATATTATTCTAAAAGCACCTATTATTAGCTCTGCTATGGATACTGTTACAGAATCAAAAATGGCTATAGCTTTAGCAAGACAAGGTGGCATTGGTATTATTCATAGAAATATGTCTATAGAAGATCAAGCTACTGAAGTAGATAGGGTAAAGCGTTCAGAATATGGAGTAATAACAGATCCATTTTTCTTAGGCCCTAATAATTATCTATATGAAGCAGATGAGCTTATGGAAAGATATCGTATTTCTGGAGTACCTATCACAGAAGCAGGAAAACTAATAGGAATAATTACTAATAGAGATTTACGTTTTGAAACAGATCATAGAAAAAAAATATATGAAGTTATGACGAGAGAAAACTTAATAACTGTTCCTGTTGGTACTACAGTAGAAGAAGCTAAAGAAATATTAACAAAGTATAAAATAGAAAAATTACCTATTGTTGATGATAATGGTGATCTTAAAGGATTAATAACTATAAAAGATATAGAAAAAACTATAAAATATCCAAATTCTGCGAAAGATAGTCAAGGTAGACTTTTAGTTGGAGCAGCTGTTGGAGATAGTTTTGATATTTTTGATAGAATAGAAGCTCTTATAGATGCAAAAGTAGATATTATATGTATAGATTCTATGCATGGACATTTTAAGAATTTTTTACATACTATAAAAAAAATAAAAACTACTTTTCCAAATTTACCTATAATGGCCGGTGATGTTGTAACAGCTAATGGGGCAAGAGCAATTATAGAAGCAGGTGCTGACTGTATAAAGGTTGGTATGGGGGCAGGATCTGTTTGTACAACTAGAATTGTTTCTGGAGTAGGGGTTGCTCAATTTACAGCAATTAATGATTGTTTTAATGTTGCTAGAGAATATAATATTCCTATAATTAGTGATGGTGGTATTAAGTTTTCTGGAGATATTACAAAAGCTATAGGAGCTGGAGCAAATGCAGTTGTAATAGGCAGTCTTTTTGTTGGTTCAGATGAAAGTCCTAGCGAGATTCAATTATATCAAGGAAGAAAATATAAATTATATAGGGGTATAAGAACTTTAATAGATGATGATAAAAATTTACATTCACATAATTTAAAGAAAGACGTTAAGAAATTTATATTAGATGGTGTAGAAGGAAGAATTGGTTACAATGGGCCAGTAAAAGATGTTATTTTACAATTAATTTGGGGACTTAAAGCTGGAATGAGTTATTGTGGAGCAAGAAATGTTAATGAACTTATAGAAACTGCTGAATTTATGAAAATATCAGAAGCAGTTCTTAGAGAAAGTCACCCACATGATATAAGTATAACAAAAGAAAGCCCTAATTATAGTGTAGAATATTAAAAGAATTGATAATATTATTGTTTTTAACAATATATATTATCAATTCTTTTTTACAAAATTTAAAATAAGATTTATAATTTTAAAATTAATAGTAAATAATATATAAGGATTCTTATACAATTTAATTATACATATAAGTGTTAACATAGTAAATATTTTTATAAATATTTATTTTAAAAAAACATAAATATTATTTTATATATTATCTTTACACTATAATTTGACATTTAATTATAGCTATATTTGTTTATAAGGATACTATAAATTTTTATTATTATATGTTACAATTAATTTGTTTGAAAGTTTTTTTAGAAAGAGGAACATACATGTTAGATATAGCACTTTTAGGTACTAGTGGTATGATGCCATTACCAAATAGATTTCTTACATCGATGTTATGTCGTATAAAAGGTAGATTATTAATTATAGATTGTGGTGAAGGTACTCAAGTAGCCCTCAAAAATATTGGTTGGGGGTTTAAAAATATAGACGTTATATGTTTTACTCATTTTCATGCAGATCATATAGCAGGTCTTCCAGGGTTATTATTAACTATTGGAAATGCTGGTAGAACTGAAGATATAGTTATTATAGGTCCAGAAGGAGTAAAAGAAGTTGTAGAAAGTCTATGTATAATAGCTAAAGAATTACCATTTAATATAATTTTTAAAGAAATAGATGATTTAGATAACGGTAAAATAAAAATAAAGGATTTTAATATAGAAGCTTTAGAAGTAGAACATAGTATGAAATGCTATGCATATAATGTTATTCTAAAAAGAAAAGGAAAATTTGATGTAAAAAAAGCTATAAAATTAGATATTCCAAAAAAGATATGGTCTATTTTACAAAAAGAAAATTCTATAGAATATAATAATAAAATATATACAGATGATATGGTTTTAGGACAAGAACGTAGAGGAATTAAAATTTCTTACTGTACAGATACTAGACCTGTAGAAACAATAAGTGATTTTATTAAAAATGCAGATTTATTTATATGTGAAGGCATATATGGAGAAAATGATAAAATAAAAAAAGCAAAACAATATAAACATATGATATATAGTGAAGCTGCAACACTTGCATATAATGGAAAAGTATCTGAAATGTGGTTAACACATTATAGTCCTAGTCTTACAAATCCTGAAGAATTTTTATATATAGCACAAGATATATTTCCTAAATCTTATTGTGGATATGATGGAAAAATTTCTTCTTTTCAATTTATAGAGGAAGAAAATAAATAAGTTGATAAATTAAAATAAAGTATTATATAATTATATAAATTAATAAATAAATAATTGATAATTATCTGATTATTAAATTAAATAAGTGTATAATTTCGATTAGTTTATAAATTTTATATAAAAATTTAATAATATAAGAGAGATTAAAGGTTATTTTAAAATAATCTTTTTTTTATTAGTATGTGCTAAATTTTAAAAAAAATGTTATATTTAGTCATAACAACTTTGTAAGGGAGGTAAATTATAATGAAAAAAGATATATTAGTTTTAGGTATAGAAACATCATGCGATGAAACTTCTGTGGCAGTTGTTAAAAATGGAAGAGAAATATTGTCAAATGTAATTTTATCACAAATAGATATACATAAACAATTTGGAGGAGTTGTACCTGAAATAGCTTCTAGAAATCATTTAGATGTTATAAGTCAAGTAATAGATAAAGCATTAGAGGATATAAATTTATCATTAGATGATATAGATGTAATAGCTACAACATATGGGCCAGGATTAGTTGGAGCTTTATTAGTAGGTATGTCATATGGTAAATCATTAAGTTATGCTTTAAATAAGCCATTAGTTGGTGTAAATCATATAGAAGGACATATATGTGCAAATTATTTAGAGCATAAAGAATTAGAACCACCATTTATAGCATTAGTTGTTTCTGGTGGGCATACACATTTAATATTAGTTTCTGACTATGGTAAATATAAAATTTTAGGTAGAACAAGAGATGATGCTGTTGGTGAAGCATATGATAAAGTTGCAAGAGCAATAGGATTAAGTTATCCAGGTGGACCTAAAATAGATAATTTATCTAATTTAGGTGATAAATATGCAATAAAATTTCCTAAACCTATGTTAGAACCAGATAGTTTAGATTTTAGTTTTAGTGGTTTGAAATCATTTGTTTTAAATTTTATAAATAATTGTAAAATGAAAGAAATAGATTTTAAAAATGAAGATATAGCAGCAGGTTTTCAAAATGTTGTTGTAGATATACTATCTACAAAAGCTATAAAAGCTTGCGAATTATTTAATATTAATAAGTTAGTATTAGCTGGGGGTGTAGCTTCTAATAGTGGTTTAAGACTTAAAATGAAAGAAGAATGTGAAAAGAAATCTTTAGAATTATATTTTCCTAATAAAATATTATGTACAGATAATGCTGCTATGATAGCTAGTTCTGGATATTATAATTTTATTATGGGAAAGAGAGATTCATTAAATTTAAATGCATCTCCTAATTTAAAATTAGAAGTATAAACTATTTAATTTATATACTATTATATATTTATAAATATAAAAAATTGAATATTAGATTTAAATTATAAATTTTAAATATAAATATTAATTAAATTTGGGAAGGAGAAAATTATCAAGATTAGCAATATTATAGAACTTTTATAATAAATATATTTCTATAAAATTTTGATAATTTGTAAATAGTATGGAGCAAATATTAAAAGAAGAAGAGCAGTTATTAAAAGATTTACCAGTAATGTCATTTTTCGTTTCTATTGAAAGTAAAAAGATTATAGCAAATAATAGTTTTATAGATAATTTTGTAGGTTATAAAGTAAATAATATTTTATTTTCCGATATTTTTAAATCTAATGAAAATGATTATCTATTTAAAGAAATAACTGAAAATAATACACCTCAAAAAAGATTATATCATTTAGAAAATGGTAAATTTATTTTACTCTATGCAAAAAAATACAATAAATCATTAATTATATTTTTAGGAATAGATCTATTAGATGCAAAAAAAGAGAGAGATAATATTATTGCACAAAAAGATGTAGAATTAGAAATATCAAAAAAGGAATCTGTCTTATTGTTTTTAGATGAATGTATTTTAAATGCTAAACAAAAGTATTTTAATTTTAGTATAGCGTATATAGTTATAGATAATGAACAAGCTATATTAGAAGAAGATATAAAAGAATACATAAAATTTATAGTTTCTATAATAAAAAAATCTATAAGAAATACAGATATGATAGGTATGCTAACAAAAACAGAATATATTATAATTTTTCCTAATTGTCCTATACAAATAATGAATGAGGTTTTAAATACAATAGAGAAAAAATTTAAATTTTTAAATCTAACTTCTAATATTCATAATCCATTTAAAATGGAATATGAAACATTATTTTATAATGGTAAAAAACATTTTAATTCTTATCAAATTATAGATAAATTAAAAAATAATTTAAAAGAAAAAAAAGCCTTAAAATAAAAAGGCTTTTTATATTTTAAATTATTCCTCCATCTACACCAATTATTTGTCCAGTTATATAATTAGCTTCATCTGATGCTAAAAAATATGCTAAATTAGCTATTTCTTCGGTCTCTCCTAATCTACAAAGTGGAATTTCTTCTATTAATGAGTTTTTTTCATAATCTGATAACCAATTATTCATATCTGTATTTATTACACCACATGAGATTGCATTAACATTTATATTAGATGGACCTAATTCTTTAGCTAAAGCTTTAGTAAATGAATTTACAGCACCTTTTGTAGAAGAATAAACCACTTCACAAGAAGCACCTACATTTCCCCAAATAGATGAAATATTTATTATTTTACCACTTTTTTTTTCTAACATATAAGGAATTACTAGGTGAGAACAGTTTAATACTGAAATAAAATTATTTTTAATTATAGTATCCCATTCGTCTGGTGTATTTAAATTAAATGGTTTCCATAAACTTATCCCAGCATTATTTATTAGTATATCGATTGATCCAAATGTATTTTTTATTTTTTCCATCATATTTTTACATTCATCATAAATTGAAACATCTGCTTGTATAGCTAATATATTTTTATTGCTAAATTTATTTATTTGATCTTCTAATAAATTTAAATTATTTTTACAATTTATAACTACATTAAAATTATTATTTATAAATTTTTCACTTATAGCTTTTCCAATACCACGACTAGAACCTGTTATTAAGACTGTTTTATTTTTCATAGTATAACCTTCCTAAAAGAATAATTGTTAATTATAATAACATTTTATTGAAAAGTTTAAAAGAATGTAAAAATTTTATTTTGAATAAAATTTATATTAATATATAATCTAGATATAATAATTTTGGGAGGATTGATTTTTTTGTATGACGAGATAAAAAACAAAAGATTAAATTTCATTTCTATATTTAAATATAGTTTTGATTTTATTAAAAATAATTTAGGAACATTTATTTTTTTAATATTATTAGGTGTTATATTAGATTTATCTTATAAATATTTATATACGAATGTATATCCTGAATTATATGTAGAGTACTTATATGGTAATAGTGATAATTTATTAAATGGTATAATGACTTTTCTATTTTTATGTTTACTTTTATTTATAATAAGAATATCTACATATACATTATTAAAAATAAAATTTAAATATACAGTAGAAAATATATATATAGATAAAAATGTATTTTTTAAAGATATTTTAAAGATTATATTTAAAGTTATTATGTGTTTAATGTTTGGATTTATATATATTCTTACTTATGGATTTTTAATATCTATATTATTTAGTATATTGGATATTTTTTTAAATTTAACTAATTATATGTTTATTACTATAGTAACATTAATTTTTATTATATTAGGTATATTTTTATGGTTAAAATTATTTTTTATATCTAATGGTCCTATATTATTATCAGGTAATAGTTTTAATATATTTAAAGAAACTATTAATATAAGCAGAAACAATAAGAAATATATATTTTTATGGATATTAATTTTAATTATTATAGATTTTATATTAATTTTAATACAAAATACTGCATTTATTAAATTAGATAATAATTTTGTTTTTATTATAGAATCTATAATTAGCAAAATTGCAGCTATATATTTATCACTATGTAATTTTATATTATTTTATAATATTTATTATTTATTTAAAAAAGAAAATTAGTAAAACCTAGTTTTATAAAATTAAAGTTTTATAAAACTAGGTTTTTTATTTAATTTATAAATATTATATATAATAATTTGGCTAATCCATAAATATAATTAGTAATCAAGATATATAAATTTTTAAAAATAAATCATATTTTGGAAAAAATGTTATACTTTACTTTATTATCAAAATAATATATAATTTGCATATCAATTTGTATTGTAGTAAATACAGAAGAAAATAGAAGTTAAATTGCGATATTTTACGTAAAATTGCTTCTATTTATTTTTTTGGATTGCTAGGAGGTTTATTTATGGTTATATCTAAAGAAAATAAAAAATTTTTAAAAAGAATGTTATATCTAGTACCCCCTATTGTAATACAAGAAATCTTAGCAGCAGCAGTTAACATGCTTGATACTGTTATGATAGGAAGTAAAATGGGTATACATGAAGTTACGGGTGTAGGATTAGCAAATCAAGTATTTTTCTTGTTTACTTTAGTTCTTTTTGGAATAGGAAGCGGTTCTACAGTATTTAACGGACAATTTTGGGGAAAAGGTGAAATTAAAAATATACATAAGGTAATGGGAATAGGTTTTACATGTAATTTGCTAGCTGGAATTTTATTTTTTACTTTATCTTTTTTATTCCCTGAAAAAATTGTTTCTATATATTCAAAAGATCCTAAAGTAATAGAATTAGGAGCTCAGTATTTAAGATATGTGTCAATAAGTTTTCCTATTTTTGCAATTACAAATACAAGAAATGCAGCCATAAGAAGTACAGGGCAGACACGAGTTCCTATGTGTGTAACAATTTCAGCTATTATTACAAATTTTGTATTAAATTATATTTTTATATTTAAATTAGAAGTAGGTTTAGCATTAATAGGCTTAGGAACAGTTATAACTAGAACTGTTGAAATTTCTGTTCAAGAAATATTAATAAGAAAATTAAGATTACCTATTTTAGCTAAAATTAAAGATTATTTTAGTTTTAATAAAGAATTTGTAAAAAACTTTTTTAAAGTTGCGGGAGTTATTGTTTTAAATGAAGTTATTTGGGCATTTGGAGTTTCATCTTATAATATAGCTTATAGTTATGCCGGTACAAATTCTCAAGGAGCAGTACAAATAACATCAGTTGTAATGCAAATTTTTCAGGTTTTTGGCAATAGTATAGCAATCGCTACATCCATATTAATTACTAATACTTTAGGAGCTAATAAATTAGATTTAGCAATAAGATATTCTAGAAAATGTATTTACTTAGGAATGATATTAAGTGTTATAATGGGTACATTACTTATAACATTAGCCCCATTTATTTTAAGTTTTTATAAAGTAGATGATATTGTTAAGATATATGCTAGAAACATTATGAATGTTGTTGCATGTGGTATGTTATTAAAAACTACAAATTTTGTTACATTGGTAGGTATTTTAAGAAGCGGTGGGGATGCAAAATTTTGTTTTATAGTTGAAATCTTTGCTGTATGGTTAATAGGAATGCCAATAGCATTTATTACAGTAAAGTATTTAGAATTACCTATATACTGGGCAATATTATTTATTTATTGTGATGAATTATTTAAATTTTTTGCAGGTTTAATAAGAGTACATAGTAATAAATGGGCAAATAATATAGTTTAAATATTAGTAAAATAAAGAGTTTAACAAAGTTTTATTATCTTGACAGCAATTTTAAAAAGTAATACAATTATAAGGGTTATCTACAAAATTTCAGATAATTATTATCAATATTTTTTATATAAATTTTGTTAATTTTAATTACTAATTATCAAATTAATTTTAATAATTTTTTATGCATATCAAAATTTAAAATAAAGGAGGTGTTTAGTTCTGGCTATAAATCTGGGTTTATTAGTTGTAATTATTTTGGGAACATTCATATTTGGTCTTTTTTTAGGAATAGTATACAGAAAAAAAATTGCAGAAGGTAAGATAGGTTCCGCAGAATTAGAAGCAAGTAGAATAATTAACAGTGCATCTTCAGAAGCTGAATCCAAGAAAAAAGAAATCTTATTAGAAGCAAAAGAAGAAAGTATAAGAACTAAAAACGAATATGAAAAGGAAAATAAAGAAAGACGAAATCAATTACAAAACTTAGAGAGAAGACTCTTACAAAAAGAAGAAAGTCTAGATAAAAAATCAAATCTTATAGAAATTAAAGAATCGGATATACAAATTAAATTAAAACAAGTTGAAGAACAAAAGAAAGATTTAGATAGTAAAATAGAAGAAGAAATATCTATTTTAGAGAAATTATCTGGTATGACTAGTGAACAAGCTAAAAAACATCTTTTATCAACTATAGAAAGTGAGGTAAAAGTTGAAGCTGCTTTACTAATAAAAGATATAGAAGGTCAAGCAAAACTTGAAGCTGAAAAAAGAGCTAGAGATATTATAGCATCTGCAATGCAACGTTGTGCTGTTGATCATGTTGCAGAAACAACAGTATCTGTTGTTAATTTACCTAATGATGAAATGAAAGGTAGAATTATAGGTAGAGAAGGCCGTAATATTAGAACATTAGAATCTTTAACAGGAATAGATTTAATTATAGATGATACACCTGAAGCAGTTATATTATCAGGATTTGATGGTATGAGGCGAGAAATTGCAAGAATTGCTTTAGAAAAATTAATTTTAGATGGAAGAATACATCCAGCTAGAATTGAAGAAATGGTTGAAAAAGCTAAAAAAGAAGTAGAAATTTCAATAAGAGAAGATGGAGAAGCAGCTGCTTTAGAAGCTGGTGTACATGGCTTGCATCCTGAAATGATAAAATTACTAGGTAAAATGAAATTTAGGACAAGTTATGGTCAAAATATGCTAAAACATTCTATAGAAGTTGCACATTTAAGTGGTCTTATAGCTACAGAATTAGGAGTTGATCCACAGATAGCTAGAAGAGCTGGACTTTTACATGATATAGGAAAATCAGTAGATCATGATGTAGAAGGAACTCATGTAAGCATAGGAGTTGCTCTATGTAAAAAATATCATGAATCTAATATAATTATAAATGCAGTAGAATCTCATCACGGTGATGTTGAACAAAATAATATATATTCTGTTATATCTCAAATAGCAGATGCTATGTCAGCTGCAAGACCAGGTTCTAGAAGAGAAACATTAGAAAATTATATTAAACGTTTAGAAAATTTAGAAAGAATTGCAGATAGCAAACCTGGTGTAGAAAAATCATTTGCAATACAAGCAGGTAGAGAACTTAGGGTAATAATTTTACCTGAAGAAATAGATGATGCTAGTTTAGTTTTATTAGCAAGAGATATAACAAAAGATATTGAAAGAGAATTAGAATATCCTGGTCAAATTAAAGTAAGCTTAATTAGAGAAACTAGAGCAGTTGAATATGCAAAATAAATTCCCATAATTTTTATGGGAATTTTTTGATTTTAAAATTCATATAAAATAAATTAAAAGTTTCTAATAAAATATACTTAAAATAGCTTAACTAAAATTTAATAATTTATGCTTCTTCAAAGCTAGAGCATTGCGTATCTTCTTTACGGTCACATGAAGTACTATTATTTATTGATCCAACTACAATATTGCTAAGATCACATCTATGAGCAGAATTATTATTATATTTGCAATTTAATACATTGCAATTTATTTTTGACATAATATAACTCCTCCATACAACTTTATAATTTGTTATAAAAAATATAACATTTTTATTATAATAAATATATTAAAAAATATTCATACTTATAATTATTATATTTATTAATGAAATTGGAAATAATATATTATATAATGTAGTTTAAATAAATTTATTAAGGGAGGAATTAATTTCATGTATACAAAAGTAAAAAAAATATTTGATTGTCCAGAAAACTATTTAAACAAAAAGATTACGTTAGGTGGTTGGGTAAAAACTGTAAGGGATAATAAGAATTTTGGATTTATAGAGCTTAACGATGGAAGCTTTTTTAAGAGTATCCAAGTAGTATTTGATAATTCTTTAGAAAACTTTCAAGAAATAGCTAAAATGGGAGTTGGAACTGGTATTACAGTTGAAGGTACTTTAATTGAAAGTGTTGGTTCAAAACAAAATTTTGAAGTTAAAGCTCAATCAGTAGTTATAGAGGGACCTTGTCCATCAGATTATCCACTTCAAAAGAAAAGACATACATTAGAATATCTTAGAACTATAGGTCATTTACGTCCAAGAACAAATACTTTTATGGCTGTATTTAGAGTAAGATCTTTACTTAGTTATGCAATTCATAAATTTTTTAATGAAAGAGGATTTGTATATGTTCATACACCAATAATTACTTCTAGTGATGCTGAAGGTGCAGGTGAAATGTTTAGAGTAACTACATTAGATTATAATAACTTACCTAAAACAGAAGAAGGTAATATAGATTACTCTAAAGATTTTTTTGGAAAAGAATCAAATTTAACAGTTAGTGGTCAACTTTCTGCAGAAGCTTATGCATTAGCATTTGGAGATGTATATACATTTGGACCAACATTTAGAGCTGAAAATTCTAATACTCAACGTCATGCAGCAGAATTTTGGATGATAGAGCCTGAAATGGCATTTGCAGATTTAGATAATTACTTAGAAGTAGCAGAAGATATGTTAAAATACATTATAAAATATGTTATGGATAATGCTAAAGAAGAGTTAGAATTTTTTAATTCTTATGTAGATAAAGGTTTAATAGATAGATTAAACAATGTTGTTAGTTCAGATTTTGGAAAAATAACATATACTGATGCTATAGAAGTATTGAAAAAAGCAGATGTTCAATTTGAATATCCTGTAGAATGGGGTATAGATTTACAAACAGAACATGAAAAGTATTTATCTGAAAAATATTTTAAAAAACCTGTTTTTGTTACTAATTATCCTAAAGATATAAAAGCTTTCTATATGAGATTAAATGATGATGGTAAAACTGTTGCAGCTGCAGATTTATTAGCTCCTGGTATAGGAGAAATAATTGGTGGTAGCCAAAGGGAAGAAAGATTAGATGTTTTAGAAGCAAGAATGAAAGAACTTAATTTAAGTCAAGAAGATTACAAATGGTATTTAGAATTACGTAAATATGGTGGAGTTAAACATTCAGGATTTGGTTTAGGATTTGAACGTTGCGTAATGTATGTTACAGGTATAGCAAATATAAGAGACGTAATACCTTTCCCTAGAACTGTTAAAAATCTAGAATTTTAATTGGAGTGATTTTTATAAATAATTATAATATAGTTAAAAGTGATTTAGTTTTCAAAGGAAAAGTTATAGATATTTTTCATGATACTATTACACTACCTAATGGAAAAGAAGCACTAAGAGAAGTAGCAGTGCATAGAGGGGCTTCTGCAATTGTTCCTGTAGATAGTAATGGAAATATAATTTTAGTAAGACAATATAGACATCCTATAAAAAAAGAAGTATTAGAAATACCTGCTGGTGTATTAGAAAAAGGTGAAGATTTTAAAACAGCTGCATTAAGAGAATTAGAAGAAGAAATTGGCTATAAAGCTAAAGATGCTGTTTTTTTAACAAGTTTAAATACATCATTAGGATTCTGTGATGAGGTTATTTATATTTACTTAGCAGATAATTTAGAAAAAAGTGTACAAAATTTAGATGAAGAAGAATTTATAACTGTAGAAAAATTTTCTTTACAGACAGTTTTAGATATGATAATGTCTGGTAAAATAACAGATGCTAAAACAATAGCTGGTATACTAATTTATAATCAAATTCTAAATAATAAATAAATATTTTCTATAAATAAAATAAAGTTATATTATAACTTGTACATAAATTTATATTTTAATCATATATATTATTAACTATACTTTGGAGGAAAGCTATGGTTAGTAGTAGAAGATTAAAAAGATATAGAAAAGAAATTAAAAGTTACAAGTCTATATATAAAAATAATTTAATTTTATTTTTAGTATTAATTTTTATAGTTGGAATTCTAATAGGATGTATATTAGCAGATAATATTAATTATAATCAAAGTTTAAATTTTAAAAATTCTATTATAAATTGTATTGAAAAATTTAAATCTAAAGATTTATTAAATGTAAATTTATTAAAAGACTCTATTTTTAAATATAGCAAAAATATAATATTTATTTGGATACTAGGTTTTGTAAATATTGGATTAATTATGTCGATAATATTATTATCAATAAAAGGTATAAGTTTAGGTTTTGTAACTTATTTTTTAATAAGTAATAATGGATTTAATGGAATTTTACAAGTTTGTAGTCTATATTTAGTACAAAATCTAGTATTAGTGCCTATTTATATAGTTATTGTTTATAATAGTATAAAATTTGATGTATTTATTCATGGATCTAATTTTAAAAGATACATAATATTATTATTTTTATGTTTAATACTAGTTTTTTTTATTGCATTGTATGAATTACATATATTACCCCAAATTATTAATTTAATATTTTAGGGTAATATAATTTTACATAAAAACATAACGTAATAGTCCAGAATAAAATAATAGGTAGTAGTTTTTATAAAAGGAGAAAAAAAAATTTGATGGATACTTATTTACAAGATTTTTGTTTATATTTAGAAACAAAAAAAAGATTATCAGAAAATACAATAGTTTCTTATGAAAGAGATTTAAAGTATTTTTTTAAATTTTTAAAAGATGAGTCTATAGAAGATGTTACACTTACAAATAATGATAATGTAATATCATATCTATTATACTTACAGGAATCTGGAAAAGTTGCTTCTACAATTTCTCGCAATATAGCATCTATAAAAGCTTTTTTTAAATTTTTAAAAGAATCAGGAGTAATACAAGTAGATCCTTCACAATATGTTATAGCGCCAAAAGTAGAAAAAAAGAAGCCTAAAATTTTAACACTTAAAGAAGTAGAAATATTATTAGAACAACCTGACACATCTGATATAAAAGGAATAAGAGATAGAGCTATGTTAGAAGTTTTATATGCTACAGGCATTAAAGTAACAGAATTAACATCTTTAAAAGTTGGAGATGTTAATCTTAATTTACAATGTATAACATGTAATTCGTCTAGAAAAGAAAGAATTATACCTATAGGCTCAAAAGCTATTGAAGCTTTAACAATTTATTTAAAAGATACACGTGATATATTATTAAAAGATAATATTACAAATTTTTTATTTTTGAATTTTAGTGGAAAACCTATGACAAGACAAGGATTTTGGAAAATAATAAAAAGTTATGCACAAAAAGCTAAAATAGAAACATTAATAACACCACAAGTTTTAAGACATTCATTTGGTGCGCACTTAGTAGCAAATGGAGCTGACTTACATATAGTACAGGAAGTTATGGGTCATTCATATATATCTACAACTCAAATATATATGAATTTTTATGAAGCTAAATTAAAGGATGTTTATGCTAAAACACACCCAAGATATTAAAAAAATCCTCTTTTATATAAGAGGATTTTTTATTCAATTGTAATTTTATGAAATGTTTTTTTGCCTTTTTGTATTAAAATATAATTATCAGAAAAAAGATCTTGAGTTACATTAAAATTAATATCATCAATTACTTTATCATTAATTTTAATTCCTTTTTGTTGTATAAGTCTTCTAGCTTCACTTTTGGAAGGCACTAATTGTATTTTTTGTAAAAGTTCTATAATATTAATACCATCTTTAAAATCTAAATTACTAAAAGTAGTTTCTGGAACAGAACCAGCTAAAATACCATTACTAAAAAGTGACCTAGATGCATCTAATGCATCCTGAGCATCTTTTTCTGTATGGACCATTTTAGTTATTTCAAATGCTAAAATTTCTTTAGCTTTATTAATTTCATTTCCTTCTAATTTTTCTAATTCATTAATTTCTTGCATTGGTAAGAAGGTTAATAATTTTAAACATTTAATAACTATGTCGTCATCAATATTTCTCCAATATTGAAAAAATTCATAAGGTGAAACTTTTTCAGGATCTAACCACAATGCACCCTTTTGCGTTTTTCCCATTTTTTTATTATCGCTTGTAGTTAGTAAAGATAATGTTAGACCATAAGCTTCTTTATTTTCTATTCTTCTTATTAAATCTACACCAAATATTATATTAGACCATTGATCTCTACCTCCCAATTGTAAAGAACAATTAAATCTTCTATTTAATTCTAAAAAGTCATATGACTGCATTAATATATAATTAAATTCTAGAAAGGATAAGCCTCTTTCTAATCTGGTTTTATAACAATCTGCTGTAAGCATACGATTTACAGAAAAGTGAACCCCATAGTCTCGTAAAAACTCTATATAATTTAAATTAGATAGCCATTCACTATTATCTACAATAATTGCATTATCATTTTCAAAATCAATAAATTTTGAAAGTTGTTTTTTAAATTTACCTACATTATAGATTACATCTTCTTTTGATAACATTTTTCTCATATCAGTTCTATCTGTTGGATCGCCAATCATTCCAGTTCCGCCGCCAACTAAAATTATTGGTTTATGTCCTGCACGTTGTAAATGTGCTGTAGCCATAATAGTTAAAAAGTGTCCAACATGTAAACTATCAGCAGTAGGATCAAAACCTATATAAAATGTAACTTTTTCATTAGATAATATATCTTTAATTTTTTCTTCATTTGTAGCTTGTTCTATAAAACCACGTTCTTTTAGAGTTTCAAATACATTTGAAAACATAATAACCTCCCTAATATAAAAATATATAAAATAGGCTATCTTGTGGAATAAAAACAAATGACAGCCTATAATAAACACATTAATTTAAATGAATAATTATTATAACTAAAGTTCATATAAAAGATATGATAAGATTAAAATTTTAAAAGATAAATTAAATTATATTTTATTTTATAAATAAAAATTAAATATTTTATTATTAAATTTTGCTCATAATATCATAGAAGAAAAAAAAATGCAACTTAAGTATAGTGTTAA
>CAMLLW010000008.1 GCA_946481295.1 uncultured Clostridia bacterium
AATCATTTAAACTTTATACCTATAATGATAACTTCAATATTAATAATGACTTTACTAACTATATATTATTTAATTATGAAAAATAAGTTATGCTATTTTTTTGGTATTATATCTCTTTTTCTAATATTATTTTTTTTAATTTTCCCATTTATAAATTAAATAAATATTTAAATCTAATTTTAATTAAAAACATAAAAATATATGATGATTATATATTATTATTTTCTAAATAAAACAGTCATCATATATTTTAAAATATTTTCTAATTAATAAAATTATTTATTTTCTTTTTCACTTGCAAATAAAGCTTTTGCAAATTCTTTTGCATCAAATGGTTGTAAATCATCTATTCCTTCTCCAATACCTATAAATCTAACAGGTATATCTAATTCATTCTTTATTGCTATTATTACTCCACCTTTTGCTGTACCATCTAACTTTGTAAGAACAATACCAGTTAAATTAGCAACTTCTTTAAAGATTTTTGCTTGTTGTAAAGCGTTTTGTCCTGTTGTTGCATCTAAAGCTAAAAATACTTCTATCTGTGCCTCACTATATTCAGAATTTATTATTTTTGTTATTTTCTTTAATTCATCCATTAAATTTTTCTTATTATGCAATCTTCCTGCTGTATCACAAATTAAAATATCTGCTTTTCTTGCTTTTGCTGCTTTTATAGCATCAAAAACTACTGCTCCCGGATCAGAATTTTCTTGATGTCTTATTACATCAACATTGTTTCTATTGCCCCAGACTTCTAATTGATCTATTGCTGCTGCCCTAAATGTATCTGCTGCAGCTAAAATAACTTTTTTACCATCACTTTTAAATTTATGTGCCAATTTACCTATAGTTGTAGTTTTTCCAACACCATTTACACCTATCATTAATATTACACATGGACTTTTAATTTCTAATTCTGTTGTATTATCTGTAAGTATTTTAGAAATCTCTTCTGTTATAATATTTTTCACTTCACTAGGTTCTGATATTTTTTCTTTTTTTACTCTATCTCTTACTAGATTTATTATTTTTACAGATGTATCTACACCAATATCAGCCATTATAAGAACTTCTTCTAACTCTTCAAAAAGTTCTTCATCTATAGATTTAAAACTCTTTAAAACATTTTCAACACTATCTAAAATATTTTTCCTAGTCTTATCTAACCCTTTAAATACTTTACTAAAAAATTTATGTTTCTTTTTAGATTCTAGCTCTTCTTCATTTTCTATATTTTCTTTTATATCTTCTACAACTTTTTCTTCTATCTCTTTTTTTATCTCTGCTTCTATTTTTTCTTCTTCATTTTTTATATTTTCTTCTAGATTTTCTAAATTATCATTATTACTTTCATCTTCTAAAATTATACTATCTGCTACTTTTTCTTCTCTATTTTCCTTATTATCTATAATTTCTGTATCTTTTATAATAAATTCTTCAGATTTATTTTCATTATTTTCTACTGTTTCTATTTCTTCATTTTTTATATCATTATTAATTTCACTTTTTTCTTCTTGAATTGTTTCATCAATTTTTTCTTCATTTTTTTCTTCATTATTATTTTTATTTTTTCTTCTAAAAAAATTATAAAATGCCATTATTAATCTCCTCTACATACTACCTTCTTCTAAATTTACACTTACTAATTTAGAAATACCTTGCTCTTCCATTGTTACTCCATATAAAATATCTGAAACTTCCATACTACCTTTTCTATGTGTTATTATTATAAATTGAGTCTCTTTTGATAATTTTTTTAAATAATTTGCATACCTAATTACATTTGCATCATCTAATGCAGCTTCAATTTCATCTAAAACACAAAATGGAGATGGTTTCATTTTTAATATTGCAAATAATAAAGCTATTGCTGTTAATGCTCTTTCTCCACCAGAGAGTAAAGACAGATTTTGTAACATTTTACCTGGTGGCTTAGCTATAATTTCTATTCCAGATTCTAAAACATTATTTTTATCATTTAATCTTAAATAGGCATTACCACCATCAAATATATCTGAAAATACTTGATTAAAATTATTAGATATTATTTTAAAGTTTTCTTTAAATTGTTTTTCCATTAAATCTGTTAATTTAACAATTATATCTTTTAATTTTTCTTCACTTTCTTCTATATCTTGTCTTTGAGAAATTAAAAAATTATACCTTTCTTTTGTTTCATTATATTCTTCTATTGCTCCTACATTTATATATCCTAAACTTTTTATTTCTTCTTTTAAGCTTTTTTCTTTAATTTCTAAATCTTTTATAGAAAAATTATTATTTTTATAATTTAATGCTTCATGAAATGTAAGTTCATATTTATTCCACAATATATTATATAAATTTTGTTTTTCTTGGTTTAAATTTTCTAAATTTATATTTACTTGTGCATATTCTGTTTTAATTGTAGAAATATTTTCTAGTATATCTTGTAATTTAATTTCATTTTGTTTTAAAATTTCATATAATTTTTCTTTATCTTTTTCTAAATTTAAAACTTTATCTTCTTCATCTTTTCTATTTTTCTTTTGTTCTAATATAAAACTATATAAATTATCAATTTCTTTCTTTTTGTCCTCTATAAATTTTTCTAAATTTCCTATGTCTTTAACGTACTTTTCTAGAATAGATTCATTTTCTAATAAAAAATTATCTTTTTGTTCTAAATTCTGTATTGCATTTTTATAATTCTCTTCTAAAACACCTATATTAATTTTTAAATTAGTTATTTCTTCTGTATATGCTTGTCTTTTTTCTTTATATTGTGGAAAACTATTTTGCAAATTATCTAACTTTATACTTATTTCATCATTAAAAAGTTTTAAATCATCAAATTTATTTTGTAATTCTTCTAATTTTAATTTATTATTATCTATTTGCTCTTTTAATTGTTTATCTTCTATTAAAAAATTATTTTTTGTATTTTTATATTTTTCTATATTTTTATTTATTTGATCTATAATTTGTATTTTAGAAGCTTTATCAACTTGATAAGAATGTATTTTATTTCTAATATCATCTAAATCTAATTCTATATTTTGCAATTTTTCATCCATACTTTGATAATCAATAGATATATTAGCCTCTTTTTTATAAAGTGAATCTATATCTTTTTGCAAAATTTCAATTTCTTTTGATCTAATAAAAATATTCCCAGTTTTATTATTTATAAATCCTCCTGTTATAGATCCACCAACATTTAAGACATCTCCATCTTTAGTAACTATTTTAAAACTATGATTATATTTTTTACCTAGTAAAATTCCTGTACTCATATTATTTACTATAACAACTTTACCTAATAAGTTAGATATTATATTTTCATATTTTAAGTCATATTCTACTATATCTTTAGCAATTCCTATAACACCTTCAAAACTTAAAATTTCGGATTTTATTTTATCAAAAGATTTAGGTTTTATAGATGTAAGTGGTAAAAAAGTTGCTTTGCCAAGTTTATTTTGTTTTAAATATTCTATAGCTTCTTTAGCATCATACTCTGTAGATGTAACTATATTTTGTGTACTAGCACCTAATGCTGATTCTATAGATAGTTCTAAATTATCTTTCACTTTTATTAAGCTTGCAACAGGGCCTATTATCCCCTTAAATTTATTTTCTTTTTCTTTCTCTAATAAAATAGATTTAACACTTTTATAATATCCATCATAACTTTTTTCTAAATCTTCTAAAACATTTAATTTTGAAATATTATCATTTAAATTTTTTCTAACTATAGATAATTCATTATATTTTTTATTGATATCTTCTAATAACTCTTCCTTTTTATTACTTTCTACTTTTAATCTATTTTCAAAATCTTCAATTTTTCCAGAAATTTGTTTTAAATCTTGCGATATACTAATAAATTTTTTATTTTCTATTTCTAATTCTTCATTGTTTATTTTAATATCTTCAATTAATGTATTTTTTCTAATTAAAAATTGATTATAAATTATACTAATATTTTGTTTTTCTTTTTCTATAATATTGGATTGTTTTAGATTTTCTATTATATCTAGATTATATTGTTCTATTTGCTGTTCCCAGCTAGACATTTTATTTATAATTTCATAAAATTCTTTTTCTTTTATACTTAATAAGTTTTTTTGA
Source organism: uncultured Clostridia bacterium (assembly GCA_946481295.1). Lineage (GTDB taxonomy): Bacteria > Bacillota > Clostridia > Lachnospirales > UBA5962 > CAMLLW01. The sequence goes on from CAMLLW010000008.1 coordinate 4,117, forward strand.
TTTTTTAAATCATTTTCAACATATGTAATCTGATTTTTTATTTTATCTATCTCTATGTTATTCTTTTCTATATTTATATTTAGTTGATTTTGTTGATTTTTAATATTTAATATATTGTTTTTAGCATTATCATTTTGTTCATTTTTAAGCAAAATATCATTTTCTTTTTGTTCGATATCAGAACGTAATTCTATAATATTAGATCCTATACTTGAAATTTTACTTTCTAATAATGATATTTCTTCTTTAGATCTTAAAATATTATCTTCTATATTTTTTTTATCTCTTCCATAATCTTTTAAATTAAAATTTAAATTATCTATATTTTTTTCTACTTTAGATATTTTTTTATTATTTTCATCTAATTGCAATAATACATTATTAACTTCTATATTTTTTAAATCACTTTGTAATGCTAAAAATTTTTTTGCAATATCACTTTGCTTATGTAATGGCTCTAGTTTTAATTGAACTTCAGATATAATATCATTTACTCTAACTAAGTTTTGTCTTTCCTTTTCTAATTTATCTAAAGTTTCCGTTCTTCTATATTTATATTTTACTATACCAGAAGCTTCTTCAAATAAAAATCTTCTTTCTTCATCTCTAGAAGACAAAATTTCTTCTATATTGCCTTGTCCTATTATAGAATATCCTTCTTTTCCTATACCTGTATCCATAAATAATTTATGAATATCTTTTAATCTACAAACTGAATTATTTATTTTAAATTCACTTTCTCCTGACCTATATAGACGTCTAGTAATATTTACTTCATTATATTCTAATGGTAATATTTTATCGGAATTATCTATTATAATTGAAACTTGAGCAAATCCTAATGGTTTTCTATTCTGTGTTCCATTAAAAATAATATCTTCCATTTTAGAACCTCTTAATGTTTTGACCTTTTGCTCACCTAAAACCCATCGAACAGCATCAGAAATATTACTTTTACCACTTCCATTAGGACCTACAATTCCTGTTATACCCTCATTAAATTTTAATCTAATTTTTTCAGGAAAAGACTTAAAACCAACTAATTCTAAATATTTCAAATACATAATTAAACTCCTCTAAAATTTCTAATATCTTACAATACTAAATTAAAATCAATAATAATAATATCAAACTAGCAATAAAATATCAAAACTTATTTTTTTTATCAAAATATAATATTTTATTTAAATAAGAATAAATTATCACCACTCGTCCTTTAACAGAATATATTACTAATAGATAAAATAAGGAGGTATATAAATTATGACAAAGTCTAAGGCTCTTTTAATTATCTGTACTTTAATAATTATAATTTTTGGATTCTATTTCTATAAAAATAAAAATTATAATTATGATCTTAGCAAAATTAATTTAATAGAAGTTACACATTCTATTTTTTATGCTCCACAATATGTAGCTTTAGAAAAGGGATTTTTTGAAGAAGAAGGACTAGAAATAAATTTATCAATTGGTAATGGTTCAGATAAAGCTATGACTGCTTTAATTTCTAAAGACGCAGATATAGGTTTGCTAGGTCCTGAGACTAGTATTTATATCTATAATCAAGGAAAAGAAAATTATATGGTAAATTTTGCTCTTTTAACACAAAAGGCAGGAAATTATTTAATTTCAAGAATACCTATTTCAAATTTCACATGGGACGATGTTAAAAATAAAAAAATTATTGGTGGAAGAGCTGGCGGTATGCCAGAGATGATACTAGAATATGTTTTAAAAAGAAATAATATAAATCCATCTAAAGATGTTGAAATAATACAAAACTTACAATTTTCATCTACAGCAAGCGCTTTTGCTTCTGGTTTAGGTGATTTTACTATAGAATTTGAACCAAGTGCTTTTACTTTAGAAAAACAAAATAAAGGATATATTGTACTACCAATGAGTAAATCTAGCGGTATTATTCCTTATACATCTTACATGGCTAGTAAAGAATTTATAAAAAATAATCCTGAAAAAATACAACACTTTACTAACGCTATTTATAAAGCACAAGTGTGGGTAAATACACATTCTGCAAAAGAAATAGCAGAGGTAATACATCCTTATTTTAAAGAAAATAATATTAGTGAATTATCACTTATGATTGATAGATATTTAAAGCAAGATGTTTGGAATATAACACCTTTATTTTTAGAAAAAGATTTTAATCTGTTACAAAATATATTAGATTCAAGCGGTGAATTAAATAACCGTGTAGATTTTAATGATTTAGTAAATAACTCTTTTTCTAAAAATTCTATAAAATGTTTTAAATAAAATCCCAGAGAGGTACCCTCTGTTAATATAGATTAACCCCCATTATAATAATGGGGGTTTTGATTTTTATAATTACATTGCACTTCTATATATTTCTATAACTTCTTCTATTGTACCTTGTCTTGGATTAGTAAGTGAACATGTATCTTTTAAAGCATTTGTTGCTAATGTTTTAAAATCTTCTTCTTTAGCACCTACTTCTTTTAATCCTGATGGTATACCTACTTCTTTAGATAATTTTTTAATCTCATTTATACAAGCATCTGCTCCTTCTAAATCAGACATTTTAGATGTATCTACACCAAATAAACCTGCTATGTATTTTAATCTAGAAGCAGCTACTTTTTTATTAAATTCTTGTACGTGTGGTAATAAAATAGCATTACATACACCATGTGGTAAATTATAGAATCCACCTAATTGGTGAGCCATTGCATGTACATATCCTAAAGAAGCACTGTTAAATGCCATACCTGCTAGATATTCTGCATAAGCCATTCCTTCTCTAGCTTTCATATTTGAACCATCTTCAACAGCTTCTTTTAAATTTTCTACTATTAATTCAATAGCTTTAATTGCACATGTATCTGTAACTATACTTGCATCTGTTGATACATACGCTTCTACAGCATGTGTTAATGCATCCATACCTGTAGCAGCAGTTAAACTTTTAGGCATTCCTGCCATTAAAACTGGATCATTAACAGATATAATTGGTGTTAAATTCTTATCAACTAATCCCATTTTAATATGTCTATCTTCATCTGTTATAACAGCAAATCTTGTCATTTCTGCAGCTGTACCAGCAGTAGTATTAATAGCTACTAAAGGTAATTGTGGTTTTTTAGATTTATCTAAACCTTCGTAATCTTTTACTTCACCACCATTTGTAGCTAGTAAAGCAATACCTTTAGCACAGTCATGTGGTGACCCTCCTCCAAGAGAAATAATAAAGTCACATTTTTCTTTTTCTAATATTTCTAAACCATCATTTACATTTTTAATAGTTGGATTAGGTTTTGTTTCATCATAAACAATATTTTTTATTTCTACTTCATCAAGCATATCTGTAATTTTTTTAACAACACCTAATTCATTTAATGGCTTATCTGTTACGATTAAAGCATATTTAAATCCTAAATTCTTAATATAATCCATAGATTCTTTTAAAGAATTTTCTCCCATTATGCTAACTTGTGGCATGAAAAACTTAGATATCATATTATCTCCTCCTATAATATACATTATGTTTATTATTATTTTAACACATTCAGAATTTAATTTCTATAAGTTATTATATTTTAATTTATAAAATTTATTTTTTCTTTTAAAAAAAGGCTATCTTTAAGCCTTTTTTTCTAAATTTTTATATATAAAGTTAATTATCATTAATTAATATATAAAATTTATTTTTATAAATAAAAAAGTAATCCTTATAAAGGATTACTTTTTAAATAATATTTATATAAATTTTTATTACATTATAATAAATACTAACTTATCTTTAGTTATAATTATTACAACTAATTTATAGTTTTAAAAGATTCAAGTTACTAAAATTAATATATAGCTTTTTAATATATTATATATAATTATTAAGACAGTTATATAATATATTAACAATAGAATAAAAGGTTTATTATCATAGTACTTTATTATAATTATATTTATTATATAATTAATTTATGATAAATCTGAATCAATAACTTCCCATGAAGCTATTTTCCATTTATTATCTATATCTTTTTTTTCTAGATTATAAGAAGTTTTAATTTTTCCTAAAATACTATATACTTGATCAACTTCAACTGTAGCGTATTTATTATTATATTGATTATAGACTGCCGGCTTATAATCAATAGAAATGCAAAAAATTTTATTATTATCTAAATTCTTAATTTCTTCTTTAAATTTAGAATATTGAGATTCAAAACTATTATTTTCCAACAACTCATTACTAAATAAATTTCTCTGTATTTTTAATATTTCGGAATATAAAGTATCATCTTGTATCATATTCCCATATAATAGCATTAAAATATCACACTGTACTTTCATTACGTTTTCCGGAGAAATAGGATATTCCTTTTTAAAATCTAAACTACTAATATTATTATATAGTTTTTGTGCTGTTTTTTGTTTATTTTCTTTAAAAAAGCTATTATTATCATTTGTATTATAATAATTATATTTATAAATTACTAATATTAATATACATATTATTATAGCAAAAATAGAAAAACTAGTTTTAGATCTCATATTATATATCCCCATTTAATTAAAAATTAATTAAAAATGTTATTTTATTAGATTGATCATATCTTCTTTTGGTCCTGCTCCAACTACAGATTTATATGCTTTTCCATCTTTAAAAGACATTATAGTTGGTATGCTTCTTATAGAAAATTCTCTAGCTATTTCTGGACATTCGTCTATATTTACTTTAAATACATCTAGCTTATCAGAATTTTCAGCAGCTATTTCCTCCATAACTGGAGCCATCATTTTACATGGTCCACACCAATCAGCATAGAAATCAACTAAAATAGGTTTACTATTTGTTTCTATAGTTACTTTAAAATTGTCACAGTTTAAATTTTTTATTGACATATGTTTCATCTCCTTTAAAAATGAATATTATAAAATTAATTTTAACATCATTATGTATTATATTCAATATAAATTATTTTATTATCTATTAGATAATATTTTTTATTATCCGATATATAATTGACGATTTTAAAATTTCATATTTTTTTCGATTGTATTATACATAATACATATAGTAATATCTTACTAATAAAATTTAAAAATGAGGTGGCATTTTAATGATTTTAAAATTTAAAAAAATAAATATAATTAATAAAATTTATATTTTATTTGGATTAATATTTTTAATGTTTTTTATCTTAATTTTTATATCCACAAATAGTTTAAAAAATAATAATAAAATTTATCAAAATTATGATAGTGAAATAACATTAAATACTTTAAAAACATTAATATCAAATTTAACTCTTGTAAACTATAATACTTTTAATAGTAATAGCTCTACTGATTTTAGCCTGCTACCAGAATTTTATGAAATAAAAGGTGAAATATATAATATATTAGATAATAAATTAAAAGCTTTAAATCTTGAAAAAACATATTCAACACATGTAGATTTGGAAAATAATTTGAAAAGATATTTATCTTTAATTTCCTTATTTTATGAAGATATGAAAACTAATAATTTAGAAGACCCAAATAATAAATTAAACCAAATCACAATTGAAAATTTAAATTTAATTAATGAAATAGAAAATATGCTTGATGAACAATATATAAATGTTTTAAATTTAGAAGATAGTAATACTAGTAATTTTATTATCTTTTTAAATTTTTCATTAATAATATTATTATTAATGTATTTAACAATTATAATAATATCTTTGCATAAAGCACTAAAAAATTTAACTTTTAATTTAAAAGAAATAACTAAGGGTAATCTCGATATAGATGTAAAACCTATTAAAAAAGATTATTTTGCAAATTTGCAACATTTTATTATTGATATACTTAATATTCTTAATAATTTAAAATTTAATATATATATATTAGATGATAATATAAAAAAGGGAAATACAGATTTTAAAATTAATGAGCCATCTTTTAAAGGTGATTTTCAAACTATAGCTACAACAATAAATAATATAACTGATAGTCTTTTAAATGATATTAATGATATTTTAAAAACATTTAATAACTGTAGCTTAGGTCAATTTAATAATATACTATCTGATGAAACAGCTAAAAAAGAATATATTAATAATAATGTTAATTCTATACAATATAAATTTAAAGAAATTAATAATGAAATTAATAATGAACTAAATTCAATTTTTAATGGAAATTTAAATACTAATATTAATTCACAAAAATATGATGGTGAATGGCAAAGCCTCATTAATAATTTTAATACGTATAAAGATTTTCTTTCTAAATTTACAAATGAAATATGTAAATCATTTAATCAATTATCAAATGGTGATTTTTCAACATATATAGAAATTAATTGTAAAGGTAATTTTAGTAAAATTAAAGAAAATGCTAATTACTCAATAAATACAATGAATGATTTTATAATAGAAATATCTGATAATTTACAACAAATTTCAGAAAAAAATTTAAATATTTCAATGGAAAAAGAATATGGTGGCAAATTTAATAATATTAAAAATATAATAAACAAAATTGTATATAATTTAACTTATACACTAGACGAAATGAGTTTTTCTAGTAGAGAAGTTGCTTACAATTCATCTCAAATAGCTAAAGGTAATAAAGAAATTTCTAAAGGTACAATAGAACAAACAAATGTATTAGATGAACTTACATACTCTTTACAAAGTATTTTTGAAGAAATAAAAATAAATAAACAAAATACATCTTATACTAATGAACTTGTTTTAAAAACAAGAAAAAGTGCAGATGATAGTAATAAAAAAATGAAAGAACTTTTAGTATCTATGGATGAAATAAATAAATCTTCTAATAGTATCTTTAAAATAATAAAAGTTATAAATAGTATTGCAATTCAAACTAACTTACTTGCAATTAACGCAGCTATAGAAGCTGCTCGTGCAGGTGAAAGTGGCAAAGGATTTGCAATAGTTGCTGAAGAAGTAAGATCTCTAGCTATGCGTAGTAAAAATGCAGCTACTCAAACAAATCAATTAATCTTAACCTCTATAGAAAAAGCTTCTGCAGGTAGTAAAGTTGCTACATCAACAGCAGAATATTTAAATGATATGATAAAAGAAATGAATGAAATATCTAATTTAATTGAATCTGTTTCTAATTCTTCAAACAAACAGTACAGCTATTTAGAAGATATATCATCAGAAATATCTAAAATTGCTTCTATTAAAGAAAATAATATAGTTATTTCAAATAAAGCATTTAAGTTTTCAAAAATATCATTTGCTCAAACAAGAAGACTCAGAAAACTTATTAAATCTTTTAAAATAAAAAAGTCACCTAAATAGGAGACTTTTTTATTTTAATTCTGCATTTTTTCTATAATTTTTTAATGTTTGTAGTACTTTATATTTTATACAATCTTTTTTCAATTTATGATTTTTATCGAATGATTCAAATGGTAAGCCAGTTAAAATTTCTATTCCTTCATGTACAGATGAAATTACATAAATACAGAATTTTTTATTTTTTATATCTTCAATTATATCATCTTTTAATACTAATTCTTTAATATTTTGTTTAGGTATAATTACTCCTTGATTTCCTGTTAATCCTCTTTCTTTACATAAATTATAAAAACCTTCTATTTTGTAAGTTACTCCACCTATTGGCTGAATTTCGCCATACTGATTTATACTGCCTGTAACTGCAATTTCTTGATTAATAGGAACATTAGCTAATCTAGATAATATTGCATATAATTCACCACTAGATGCACTATCACCATCTACGCCAGTATAACTTTGTTCAAAACATATTTTACAAGATAATGATAAATTAAATGTTTGAGCAAATACATTTCCTAAATAACCTGATAAAATTTGAACACCTTTTTCATGAATATTTCCACTTATATTAGATTCTTTTTCTATATTAATAACTCCTGCATTTCCTATATATGTTGTTGCTGTAATTTTAGATGGTTTTGCAAAAATATAATCTTGTAAATCTATAACTGCTAATACATTAATTTGTCCTATACTTTTACCACTTGTATTTATTAATATGGAGTTATCTAAAAGCATTTTATTTATTTTATCTTCATATAAATTTACTCGCTGATTTCTGAATTTTATAGTTCTATCTATTATACTTTCATCAATATAATCTAAATTTTCTAATTCTGCTAATTTATTAGATTCTAATAATAATTCTTTTATTATACCAAATTCTGCAGTTATTTTATTTTGATCTTCAGCCATCCTAGACATCTCATGTATAATTTTTAAAATAGCTTTTACATCTAAGTTTTTTAAGTTATTTTCATCTATTATAAATTTAATATATCTAGATATTAGATTTATAATATTTAAATTTAAATCTATCTCATAATCAAAATCTACTCTAAATTTAAATATTTTTTTAAATTCTAAATCATAATTATTTAGAATATAATACATATACTCAGTACCCAATAAAATTACTTTTACATTTATATCTATAATATCAGGTTCTATAATATTCATGGATATTCCTGTAGAATATTCACGTAAAGGCTCTATTTCTAATTTATTTGTTATTAAGGCTTTTTTTAAACATTCCCAAGAATATTTATTATTTAATATATCTTGAGCTTGTAAAATTAAGTATCCTCCATTTGCCTTGTGTAGTAAACCTGCTTTTATTTTTAAAAAATCTGTTATATAATCACCATGTTCACTTTCATATTCTATATCACCAATTAAAGCCGAATATGTTGGATTATGAGTTACTATAACAGGAGCTCCTTTTTGATTAGAATTATCTACTAAAACATTTACTTTATATTTATCAAAAAAATCTTTATTTTTTTTATCATAATTAGATAATAAATATTGAATATTTTCTTCTTCTTCATTTTCAGATGTAAATTTATCTAAATTTTCTAAAATATCTTCTTTTAAGTCCATTAAATAGCTTAATACTTCTTCATATTTGTCATATTTTTCTAATAATTTATCTAAATAATAGCCGATAATAAATAAGCTTTCAGAATACTCAAGTTCTGTTAATTTAATATACATTTCATTTTCTAATTCTTTTATATCTGCCATTATATTAAAAGCATTTTTCTGAACAATTTCTGTTTTTTTAGAAATTAAATATTTTTCTTCTTCTGTTAAATTATCATACTGTTCATCTGTTAGCATTTCCCCATCTACAATAGGCATAAAATACATACCTGTAGATGTTGTTTTAAGTCCAAAATTTTGTTTTTCTGCCTTTTCAGACATAATATCTATAATATCTTCTCTTTTTTTATCAAATTCTTTTATAGTATCATTTTTTTTATTTTCAAACTCTTTATTAGCTAATCCTCTAGGAATTTCATTAATTAGTATATTTAATAGATCATCTATATCATTTGCAAATTTATTTCCAAAACCTGCAGGTAATTTTATAGCTTTTGGATATTTAGGAAATTTAAAATTATAAATATAACAAATATCCGGAGGTATTTCTTCTTTTTCTGCTTGTTCTATAGTGAATTTTTGTGCAAAAGTAAATTTTCCTGTACTTGGATAGCCTGAAACATATAGATTATATTCGTTAGATTTTATACTAATTCCAAATTTAAATGCCTTTTCTGCTTTTTCTTGACCTATAATATCATTATAAGGCACAAGTTCTTCTGTCGATTTAAAATTTAGACTATCTAAATTATAGTTTTTCCTAAGTTCAGTATATTTAAGTTTTCGCACTATATAATCACCCCTATAAATTAGTCGAAATACTTCCACATTATTAAAGCATCTTCTTTAGTATCACTATAATAATTTTTTCTCATACCTTCTACCTTATAACCATGTTTTAAATATAGCTTTTGGGCATTTAAATTATTAACGCGAACTTCTAATGTAAGCCCGATCATTTCTTTTTCTTTGGCTATTTCATCAAATTTATACAAAAATTTTGTTCCTATACCTTTATTTCTATATTCCTCTAATACAGCTATATTTGTTATATGCCCTTCTGTTATAACATGCCACATTCCTGCATAACCTACTACTTTACCGTCATATAAAGCAACTATATATATGCTCATCTTATTTTCTAAGATATCTTTTTCTAAATCTTTATTACTCCAAGGAATTTTAAAACATTCTTGTTCTATATGAAAAATATCTGGTAAATGTTCTTTATTTGCATATTTTATTTCTATCATTAGACTTTTCTTCCAACTCTCTTTCTGCCTGAGGTTTTCTTAAATACATAATATCAAATTTCTTATAATCTGTATAAATTCCTTCTTTTAATAAATCCATAGCTTTAAAACAGACATTATATCCTCTACTATAATTTTGTATAGAAGTCCCTATTTGATAATTAGTATTACCTAATATTTCTATATTACTGAAAACACCATCTCCTAGAAATATAGCGTCTTTAGTTAATTTATCTACTTTTTCTATTAGTTCATTAATATTAATAGCCATATAATCAGAAATTCGTAATTGCTTATTTTCTTTATTCATATATATAGCACTATATACTTCATTTCTTCTCGCATCAATTATAGGCACAACTACCTTATTAATATCTAAATTATTATATGCTAAAACATCTAATGTAGGAACAGGTATAATAGACTTATTACTAGCATGTGCCAAAGCTTTTATAGTTGATGCCCCTATTCTTAAACCTGTAAAAGAACCTGGTCCTTGTGTACAAGCTAAATAGTCCATATCTTTAATAGAAAGTTCTAAATTTTCTAATACATTACTTATCATACTTAAAATAGTTTTAGAATGATTTTTTTTATAATTTATAATAAAATCTGCTATTATTTCATCATCTGAAACTATAGAAACATTTGCAGAATTTGTACTTGTATCTATTCCTAAAATTTTCATTTTATCACCTCTATACGACGATAGTCTTCTCCCTTTTTTAAATCTTTTGTTATTATAATTTTTATTGCTTTATTTGGAATTAATTCTTCTATAAGATTTGACCACTCTACTAAACATATACCATCTCCAAAAAAATATTCTTCATATCCTATTTCATACATTTCATCTATATCTTCAATCCTATAAACATCAAAATGATATAGTGGTATATTTGATTCATAAATATTCATTATAGTAAATGTCGGACTTGTTATATAGTCATTAATACCTAAACCCTTAGCAAAGCCCTGACTAAATGATGTTTTGCCTGCACCTAATTCTCCTTCTAAACAAAAAATATCACCTTTAACAGCTTTTTGTGCAATTTTATAAGCAATATTTTTAGTTTCTTCTATAGAATAGCTTTCTAATAACATATAAATTTTCCTTTCAAACTTCAAACTTATTAAAAAATTTTATCATATAACAATATTAAAAAAAAGTAAAAGAATAAAAATATCTTTTGCTAATTATCTCGTTTACTATTTATAAACTTTTTACAGTACATTCCAATATTATAAAAAAACTTTTTTATATATAAAATTTATTATTATATTTCTTTTTTCTTCACAATTAAATCTTATTTATACGGTAATAATATTTTATGTATGTCTAATTATATTTTGAAAATTTGATATACTAATTAATAGATTGAAAATTTAAGTCATAAAATTTAACAAATTTTATGACTTAAATTAATATTTTTATGTTAATCAACATAATTTTATCAAATTATTTTATTTTTTCTATGATATTTAATAATAGTTTTTAGATTTTCTATCTATATTTTCCACAAATTAAAAAATATATAATTTTTATTTAAACATATTATTGACAATAGTACAATAATATGTTTAAATAAAAAAACCGATTTGTTTACAATTGCTAAACAAATTACTTAATTTAGTAAATTCATGAGGTGAATATTATGCAAATAGGAGATAAAATTAAGCAATTACGCATAAAAACTAACCTTACACAAGAAGAGTTAGCCAATAGATCTGAACTTTCAAAGGGATTTATTTCTCAAGTAGAAAGAGATCTTACATCACCTTCAATAGCAACTTTAGTAGATATTCTAGAATGTCTTGGAACAAATTTAAATGATTTTTTTAGCGAGCCAACGCAAGATAAAATTGTCTTCCATAAAGAAGACGTATTTGTCCAAGAAAATAACGAATTATGCCACAGTATAAATTGGATAATACCAAATGCACAAAAAAATAAAATGGAACCTGTACTTATCCAACTGCAAAAGAACGGTAAATCTAGTATATATAGTGCTCATGAAGGAGAAGTTTTCGGTTATGTGCTTAAAGGAAATATAAATGTAAATATTGGAGAACAAAAATTTAATGCGGTTGAAGGAGAAAGTTTTTACTATAAAGCAAATTCTTCATATTATTTAGACAATAACTCTGATGTAGAAGCTACTGTTTTATGGGTATCTACACCACCAAATTTTTAAGTTTTTAAGGAGGTATTAAATTGCAAGAACCTATAATAAACCTTATAAAAATTAATAAAACTTTTAATAATAATCATGTATTAAAAGATATAAATTTGTATATAAAAAAGAATGAATTTTTAACGCTTTTAGGCCCCAGTGGTTGTGGTAAAACAACTACATTACGTATTATAGGTGGGTTTGAAGAACCTTCAGATGGGGAACTTATGTTTGAAGGAAAAAACATAGTCTCATTACCTCCTCATAAAAGAAAAGTTAATACTGTTTTTCAAAAATATGCTTTATTTCCTAATATGAATGTTGGTGAAAATATAGCATTTGGATTGAAAATTAAAAAAGTTGATTCTAATACAATAAAATCTAAAGTAGAAAAAATGCTAAAATTAGTTAACTTAGAAGGTTATGAAAATAGGCAAATTTCATCATTAAGTGGAGGACAACAACAAAGAATTGCTATTGCTCGTGCTCTTATTAATGAACCTGAAGTTTTACTTCTTGATGAACCTTTAGGCGCTTTAGATTTAAAACTTAGAAAAGATATGCAAATAGAACTTAAAAATATGCAACAACAATTAGGTATCACATTTATATATGTAACACATGACCAAGAAGAAGCTTTAGCAATGTCTGATACAATTGTTGTTATGAAGGATGGCAGTATACAACAAATAGGTACCCCAGAAAAAATTTATAATGAACCAAAAAATGCATTTGTAGCAAATTTTATTGGTGATAGTAATATTTTATCTGGAAAAATGAAAAATGACTATGAGGTTGAATTTTGTAACGTTAATTTTAAATGTGTAGATAAAGCTTTTTCTAATAATATAGATGTAGATGTTGTAATAAGACCAGAAGATATTTTAATTGTTAATGAAAATGAAGGCCAAATTATAGGTAGTATAGAAAATATAACTTTTTTAGGTATACATTATGAAATTATAGTAAATACCAATTCCTTTAGATGGAAAATAAAATCTATTCATATGCCAAAATTAGGATCTACTGTTGGACTACAAATAAATCCTGATTCTATCCATATAATGAAAAAGGTATCACTATGAAAAGTAAATACTTATCATACCCTTATATAATTTGGATGATTATTTTTACAATTATACCTATACTAATTATACTATATTACAGTTTGTCTTCTTTTGGTCAAAGTGGACTTACATTACAATATTTTTCAAAAGCTTTTGAACCTACTTACCTTACAGTTATTTTTAAATCCTTAAAATTAGCTTTTTACTGTACTGTAATTTGTCTAATTATAGGTTATCCCGTTTCTTATATATTATCAACAAAAGAGTTTTTAAATAAAGGATTTTTACTATTTTTGTTTATTATGCCTATGTGGATGAATTTCTTATTACGTACTTATTCATGGCTTAATATATTGGGAAGTAATGGAGTTATAAATAATATACTTAATTTTTTTCATTTACCAAAACAAATGTTTTTAAATACAGAAGGAGCAATTTTATTAGGATTAGTATATAATTTTTTACCTTTTATGATTTTGCCTATTTATACGAGTCTTCATAAAATAGATCCTAAATTAATAGAAGCAGGTCAAGATTTAGGTGCAAATTCTAAAAATATTTTTACTAAAATTATTTTTCCTCTTAGTATTCCTGGAGTTATATCAGGAATTACAATGGTTTTTATGCCAGCTATAACTACATTTGTAGTTTCAAATGTATTAGGTGGCGGAACACATATGCTTATTGGTAATTTAATAGAACAACAATTTTTAAGGACAAATAATTTTAATTTTGGATCTGCTCTAGCAATTATTTTAATGATAATTATTGTATTTATTTCCATATTGCTTTCTTTATTTGATAAAAATTATGAGGAGAAAAAATAAAATGAAATATATAAAAAAAATATATTTAGCACTTATTTTAATATTTTTATATGCTCCTATAGCTATTTTAATAATATATTCTTTAAATGAATCTAAATCTAGAGCTCATTTTACTGGTTTTACATTTAAATGGTATATAGAGCTTTTTAAAGATACTGAGATTTTAAAAGCATTATATATAACTGTAATTATTGCTGTGTTATCATCTTTATTTGCAACTATAATAGGAACATTAGCATCTCTAGGTATAAATAATTTATCTGTACGTAAAAAAAATATAGTGCTTACATTAAATAACTTACCAGTTGTTACACCAGATATAGTTACTGGTATATCCTTAATGGTACTATATCTTTCTATATTTAAAATTTTTAAAGGTGCTAATCTAGAACTTGGATTTTTTACACTATTGCTTTCTCATATAATTTTTAATATACCTTACGTTATTTTATCTATATTACCTAAATTAAAGCAATTAGATGTAAATCTTTTTGAGGCAGCTTTAGATCTTGGTGCAAGCCCGCAATATGCACTATTTAAAATAATAATACCTCAAATAAAATCAGGCATTATTTCAGGTTCTATTTTAGCATTTACACTATCAATAGATGATTTTATTATTAGTATGTTTACTACAGGAAGTGGTATTAATAATTTATCTACTATAATATATTCCATGACTAGACGTGGTATAAATCCTAAGATAAATGCTCTATCAACTATAATGTTTTTTGTAATAATGATTTTATTATTTTTTATTAATAAAATAGACTCTAATAAGTTATCAAATTAAAATTATTTAAAAGGAGATATGAGATGAAAATTTTAAAAAATTTTTTTAAAAACTTTTACTTTATTTTTTTTATTTTTAGTTTGACAGGTTGTAATTCAACAGATAAAAATGTAGAAACTTTAAATATATATAATTGGGGAGACTATATAAACCCTGATGTTATAACACAATTTACAAAAGAAACAGGTATCAAAGTAAATTCCGATTATTTTGATAGTAATGAAATTATGTACGCTAAGATCAGCATGACTGGCGCAAGTTACGATCTTTTATTTCCATCTGACTATATGATAACAAAATTAATTAATGAAAATATGCTTCAAGAAATTAATTTTAATAATATACCAAATTTTAAGTATATTAGAAAGAGTCTTCAAACATCTACATTTGATTCTAATGACAAATATCATGTCCCTTATATGTGGGGAACATTAGGTATTTTATATAATAAAACTATGGTAAAAACACCTGTTGATAGTTGGGATATATTATGGGATACAAACTATAAAAATCAAATAATTATGTATGAAAGTGAAAGAGATAGTATGGCTGCAGCATTAAAAAAATTAGGTTATTCATTAAATACAACTAATCCAAAAGAAATTGATGAAGCAAAAAATTTACTTATAGAGCAAAAGCCATTAGTACAAGCATACTTAGGAGACCCTATGAAAGATAAAATGATAGGAAATGATGCAGCATTAGCACTTATATATTCAGGAGATGCACTATATTGTATTCAATCTAATCCAAACTTAGATTATGCTATTCCTAAAGAAGGATCTAATGCATGGGTAGATGGAATTGTTATTCCTAAAAATGCCAAGAATAAAGCAGCAGCTGAAAAATTTATTAACTTTTTATGTAGACCGGACATTGCAGCTTTAAATTCTCAATATATAGGATATGCAACTGCAGTTGAAGCAGCATTAAAGGATATAGATCCTAGTTTATCTAAAAATCCAATTTTTTGGCCATCAGATGATATATTAAAAAAACAAGAATATTTTATTGATGTCGGCAAAGATATGCAATTATACTCTGATGCATGGACAGAAGTATTATCAAAATAATTTAATATAAGTAAAAACTAGACTATATATTTTAAATAATATATAGTCTAGTTTTTATTGAGTTTTAATGAAAATAATATAGAATTTATAATAATATAATTTCTACATCATTCCCATTCCACCCATACCACCACCTGCTGGCATAGCTGGAGCTTCTTTTTCAGGTAAATCTGTTACTACTGATTCTGTTGTTAAAAGTGTAGATGCAACACTTGTTGCATTTTGTAATGCAGATCTTGTAACTTTAGTTGGATCAATGATACCTGCATCTACCATATCTACATATTCTTCTGTAAGAGCATTAAATCCTTCGCCATCTTTAAGTTCTTTAATTTTATTTACAATTACGCTTCCTTCTAAACCAGCATTAGTTGCGATTTGACGTAATGGAGCTTCTAAAGCTTTTAATACTATAGCTGCACCAGTTTTTTCATCTCCAGTTAAAGATTGCATTAATTCTTCTACTTTTTTACTAATATGAATATAAGTAGAACCACCACCTGCAATAATTCCTTCTTCAACTGCTGCTTTTGTTGCTGCTAAAGCATCTTCCATACGTAATTTTTTCTCTTTTAATTCTGCTTCGGAATAAGCACCAACTTTTATTACTGCTACTCCTCCAACTAATTTAGCTAATCTTTCTTGTAATTTTTCTTTATCAAATTCAGACATTGTATCTTCTATTTGAGCTTTTAATTGATTAACTCTTGCTTTTATTTGTTCTTTATCTCCAGCTCCATCAGCAATAATAGTATTTTCTTTTTCTACTCTTATTGTTTTTGCTTTTCCTAACATATCTAATGTAGCTTCTTTTAAATCTAAACCAACTTCTTCAGAAATTACAGTACCACCTGTTAAAATTGCTATATCTTCTAACATTGCTTTTCTTCTATCACCAAATCCAGGTGCTTTTACAGCTACACAATTAAATGTACCTCTTAATTTATTTAAAATTAATGTTGTTAAAGCTTCACCTTCTATATCTTCAGCAATTATAAGCAATTTTGCACCAGTTTGAACTATTTGTTCTAATAAAGGTAAAATATCTTGAATATTTGTTATTTTTTTATCTGTAATAAGAATATATGGATTATCTAATTCAGCAATCATTTTATCCATATCTGTAGCCATATATGCTGATAAATATCCTCTATCAAATTGCATACCTTCTACTAATTCTAATTCTGTGTTCATAGTTTTAGATTCTTCTACTGTGATAACACCATCATTAGATACTTTTTCCATTGCATCTGCAATCATTTTTCCTACTTCTTCATCACCAGAAGAAATTGCTGCAACTTTTGCAATATGATTTTTACCATCTACATTTTGGCTTAAAGCTTTAATTGCTTCAACTGCAACACTTGTTGCTTTTTGCATACCTTTTCTTACTATAATTGGGTTTGCACCAGCTGCAATATTTTTTAATCCTTCTTGTACCATTGCTTGAGCTAATACTGTAGCTGTAGTTGTTCCATCTCCTGCTACATCATTTGTTTTTGTAGCAACTTCTTTTACTAATTGAGCTCCCATATTTTCAAATGGATCTTCAAGTTCTATTTCTTTAGCAATTGTAACACCGTCATTAGTAATTAATGGTGTGCCATATTTTTTATCTAGAACAACATTTCTTCCTTTTGGTCCTAATGTAACTTTTACTGTATCAGCTAATTTATTTACACCAGATTCTAAAGATGTTCTTGCATCTATTCCAAATTTAATATCTTTAGCCATTTTTCAAGCCCTCCTTAATTTATTCTACAATAGCCAAAATATCATTTTGTTTTACTATTATAAATTCTTCATTATCTATTTTAATTTCTGTACCAGCATATTTAGAATATATTACTTTGTCGCCTACTTTTACTTGCATTGTAACTTCTTTACCTTCTATAATACCACCTGGTCCAACAGCAATTACTTCTGCTTCTTGAGGTTTTTCTTGTGCATTTCCAGGTAAAACAATACCAGATTTTGTTTTTTCTTCTGCTTCTAATTGTTTAATAACTACTCTATCACCTAATGGTTTAAGTTTCATTATATTACCTCCGTTCAATCTTATTTATTACTAGCCAATTTTTATTAAATTATCAGCACTCTATATTATTGAGTGCTGATGAATATATTGTATATGTTGTAAATGCTATATGCAACCATTTTTTACAACCATTTTTCATTGTTTAAACTTATTATATGCTGTTTTCCAATATTATATTATATATTTTCGTTGTTTTTTTCATTTTTTCTTTTATTTTTTTCCTATTCCTTTTTGTCGTGCATAATGAAATAAATATTGTTGCGCATATCCTGCATAATTTCCCCACTTTTCATTTGCTAATTTATGTATCTCCTTTATATTTATTATATATTTATCAAAATAAAAATATTCCATAACTCTTTTTACCCATACATCAGTTGGAAATACCTCCATTCTGCTATTAGAAAATAAGATTACACAATCAGCAACTTTTATACCTACACCTTTTATTTGCATTAAATTTTCTTTTAATTCTTCTGTACTTAACTTAGGAAATTCATCTATATTAACTGTTTTATTTTTAACTTTTTCTACAGCATCTATTATATATTTTGCCCTAAATCCAGTTTTACATTCTTTTAATTCTTCATTAGTTGCATTTAATAATTGTTCTAAAGTTGGAAAAGCATAAATATTTTCTTCTAACTTATTACCATATTTACAAGATATATTTTCTATGACTTTTTTTATCATAGGAATTCTATTATTTTGAGATATTATAAATGATATTAAACATTCAAATGTATCTTGTTTTAAAATTCTAATACCCCCAGCATACTCTATAGCCTCTTTTAATACATCATCATTTTTACTTAATTCTTCTTTTATTTTCATATAATCAGTATTTAAATCAAAATAATTTATCCAAATATTTTCAAAATCTTTTTTATTACATGGATAAAATTCTACTTTATTATTTTCTTGTTTTATATTTAAAACTTTATTAAAAGCAATAATTTTATAATGTTTTTCGTCTATCTTGTTAAATCTAAAACATTGTCCACATTCTAAAATTTCTTCTATATCAAAACTATCAAAATCTGATAAAATTATTTTATTATTTTCTTCTATATAATTCATAAATTCTCCTTTGTACATTTAAAAAGTATTCTAGCATTTATTATATCATTAATTAAATAAAATAGTACATAATACAAATTTAAGTATCATGTACTATAAAATTATTACATTTTTTTAATTTCTTCTATAAATACTTCAACTAATTTTTCTTCTGGTAATGTGTGTATAACTTCACCTTTTTTAAAAATTACACCTTTTCCTCTACCACAGGCTATACCAATATCAGCATCTTTAGCTTCCCCTGGACCATTAACAGCACAACCCATTACAGCTACTTTAATATTTTTATTTATATCTTTGCATAAATTTTCTATTTCTGTGGCAATGCTAATTAAGTCAACTTCTGTACGTCCACAAGTAGGGCAAGATATAAATTCTATTCCACCTTTATATAAACCTAAATTTCTTAATATATCTTTAGCACATATAATTTCTTTTACAGGATCGTCTGTTAAAGAAACTCTTATAGTATCTCCTATACCTCTTGATAAAATAGCTCCTATACCTACTGCAGATTTTATAGAACCACTATATATAGTACCTGACTCTGTTATACCTAAATGAAGAGGATAATCTGTTTTTTGAGAAATTATTTCATAACATTCTATACTTAATAGTACAGATGATGATTTTATAGATATAACTAAATTATTATATCCTAAATTTTCTATAAAATTAATTTTCTCTAAGGCACTTTCAACTAAACCTTCTGCTGTAATTCCATTGTATTTTTTTAAAAGATGTTTTTCTAAAGAACCAGAATTTACTCCAACTCTAATAGGAATATTATATTCTTTTGCTACTTTTACAACTTCTTTTACTCTTTCTTCACTACCTATATTACCTGGATTAATTCTAATTTTATCTGCTCCATTTATAATAGATTTTATAGCTAATTTATAATCAAAATGTATATCTGCTACAATCGGTATATTAACTTCTTTTTTTATTTTTTTTAATGCTTCGGCAGCAGTATCATCTGGTACAGCTAATCTTACTATATCACAACCAGCATCTTGTAATCTTTTTATTTGGTCAACTGTTGCCTGAACATTTCTAGTATCAGTATTTGTCATAGACTGTATTGCAATTTTATTTTCTCCTCCGATAAAAATATTACCTATTTTTATACTCCTAGTCTTTTTTCTAACCATAATTAATATCACCGCTTTTACAATAAATTTTAGTTTACTCTTTCTTAGTATCTAAAAATTTCTCAGCATTTATTGCAGCTATAGCTCCATCTGAAACTGCTGTTACCACTTGTCTTATAGATTTATATTTACAGTCTCCAGCTACAAATACTCCTTCTATATTTGTTTTCATATCTTCATCACCTATAACATATCCATTTTTCATATCTATTTTATCTTCTAGTATACCTGTATTTGGATCTAAACCTATAAATACAAATATACCTATAGCTTTATCTTCTTCTGATGCTTTAATTTCTGTTAATTCTCCTGTTTTAATATTTCTTAAAACTAATCCATTTGCTTCTAATCCATCGCCTTTAACTTCTTCTACAACAGAATCCCAAATAAAATCTATTTTTTCATGGTTAAATGCTCTACGCTGTAAATTTTTAGTTGCTCTTAAAGTGTCTCTTCTGTGAACTATCGTTACTTTTTTACCGAACTTTGTCAAAAATAGTGCTTCTTCTACAGCAGAATCTCCACCACCAATTACATATATATCTAATCCTCTAAAAAATGCTCCATCACAAGTGGCACAAAAAGAAACTCCTTTACCTATATAGTCTTCTTCACCTTTACAACCTATTTTTCTAGGACTTGCTCCTAATGCTAATATAATAGATTCAGCATAATATGTTTCTTTAAGACATTTTATTTTTTTAATATTACTAGATAAGTCTATTTCTATTATATTATCTTTTACAATTTCTGTGTTAAAACTTTTTACTTGATTAACCATTCTTTCTATTAAAGAAAATCCACTTTCATCTTCTATAGAACCAGGATAATTTTCTATTATAGAACTGGAAACTATTTGACCGCCTTCTGTTATTTTTTCTATTATTAAAGTTTTTAGTAGACTTCTTCCTGCATATAATCCTGCTGATAAACCTGCTGGTCCAGCTCCTATAATAATTACATCATATACATTATCCATTAATAATCATCCTCCACATATAATTTTAAAAAAAGAACACTATAAAAATAGCATTCTTAATTAGTTTTATCTGTTCTTTCAACTTTTTTCTTACCTCTTAATTTTAGTAAATAATATTGTGAATAAATTCCTACAAGTCCAAAAATTACTATTAGTATAGTTTTTATAATAATATTATTTGCAGGTATTGTTGAAATAATAATTATTGCTCCATAAAAAGAAGTAAAGAAAATTGTAGTAAGTTTAAAAAATTTATAATTTATAGCTATTATTAAGAAAAGTAAAATTAAGTATATATAAATATTTGAATTATTTATAACATTTAATGTTTCATCTCCAAAAATACTAAATAAAAAAACTAGAGATGATATACAACTTATAATTCCTAAAAAAATTCCACTACATCCTTTAAAATAAAAAACTAAGAAGAATATAAGAGTAATAGCTAAAATAATCGTTATTAAATAACTCATTAATGTACTACCAAAAATAATAAATCCAATAGAAAATCCAAATATAATGGATATTAAAATGCTTAGTAATATGTCTATAATTTTAATAGTATGGTATCCTAAAAAACAGAGCATAACACCTAATAGTATTTTAATATATGGTAGAATTGTTAAAATACTTCGCACTTTGTCCAAAAGTTCAATCATAAAATAACCTCATTAATATTCAATTTTAAAAGAATATTCTACTTATATCATTAAATGTAATTACTACAATAAACACCATAAGTACCGCAAATCCTATAAAATGCACAGTACCTTCTTTTTCTGGAGAAACAGGTTTCTTTCTTATTGCTTCTATAATTAAAAATAATAAACGTCCTCCGTCTAAAGCTGGTATTGGTAATAAGTTGAATACACCTAAATTAGCGCTGATAAGAGCAGCTAATGTTGCCATTGTTGTAAAGGTACTAAAAAATCCTATTTTACTTGTTTGTTTATAAGTATCTCCTATTACATTTACAATACCTACAGGTCCAGCCATATCATCTATGCTAACATTTAATGTTACTAAACTTTTAAGGCCAAAAAATACTACTTTTATATCATATATAAATGTCCAAAATGCTCTATCCATAGTTTCAAGAAAACCTGCTTTTTCTAAACCATCTATATTTTTACCAAAAACACCTTGTTTAGCGTAAGTAGTAACGCCCATCATATATCTACCTTCACTAGAAACAGGAGTAATAGTTAAATTTACTTTTTGATTATCTCTTTTTACTTGTAAATCTATAGTTTTATTTTTAGAATCCATAAGTATAAGATTTATATCTTCAAATACTCTTACTTTTTTATTATTTAATTTTATAATTTGATCATTAGGTTTAAGTCCTGCTGATAAAGCTGGTGAAGGATCTGAAATATCTTTAATTTTAAGAGTATGAAATCCACTAATAGAACTTAAAAATGTTACTATAACTAAAGCTAATATAAAATTCATAATTGCTCCAGCAGCAATAACAGCAAATCTAACAAAAACACTTTTATTGTTAAATGCTCTTTTATCATTATTAACTTCATCTTCACCTAACATTTTACAGTATCCACCTAAAGGTAGTAAACGTACAGAATATAAAGTATCTCCTTTTTGTTTTTTAAATATAGCTGGTCCCATACCAATTGCAAACTCTTCAACTAAAATTCCACTTTTAATAGCAACTATAAAATGACCAAATTCATGAACTAATACAACAATTCCAAAAACTATTAATGCTATTATTATAGAAATTATAGAATTAACACTCAAATATACTCACCTCTCTTATAAAATTTCTAGCCCAATTATCTGCTTCTAAAACATCTCCTAATGTATAATTAAATTTTACATTGTGATTTAACATTGCTTTTTTAATTAATTTCGGGATGCTTAAAAATTTTATTTCTTTATTTAAAAATCTTTCTACAGTAACTTCATTTGCTGCATTTAATACAGCTGGCATTGTTCCACCTATTTTTATAGCTTCAATAGCAAGTTTTAAACATTCAAAATCTTCAATTCTTGGTTTTTCAAACTCTAACTTATTATTTAGAAATAAATCTAATCTAGGATAATCATTTTTAGTTCTATTAGGATAGTTAAGTGCATACTGAATTGGTATACGCATATCAGGGCAACCTAACTGTGCAATTATAGATGAATCTTCAAATTGAACCATAGAATGTATTATACTTTGTGGATGTACAATTACATCTATTTGTGATAATTCTAAATTAAATAACCACTTAGCTTCTATTATTTCTAAACCTTTATTCATTAAAGTAGCTGAATCTATAGTAATTTTTTTACCCATAGACCAATTAGGATGTTTTAATGCATCTTCAACTGTTACTTTTTCTAATTCTTCATTTGTTTTAGTTCTAAAAGGACCACCAGATGCAGTTAATATTATTTTTTCTATTTTATTTTCTGCATTTCCCTGTGTACACTGAAAAATAGCTGAATGTTCACTGTCTATAGGATATAAGTTAATATTATTTTTCTTAACTAAATCCATAACAAGTTCGCCTGTACTTACTAAAGTTTCTTTATTCGCAATTGCAATATCTTTTTTATATTTTATTGCTTCTATAGTTGGAATTAGGCCAATATTACCGACAACAGAATTTACAACTAAATCTACATTTTTGTATGTAGAAATATAAATTAAACCTTCTAATCCTGTTTTTACTTCAATATCTTTATTTTTAATCTTTTGTTTTAATTCTTTTGATAATTTATCATCCATTACACATACAACTTCAGGAGAAAATTCTTCTATTTGTTGTAACAAAAGATCTATATTTTTATTAGTACTTAAACATTTTACATTTATATTTTTTAAATTTCTTACTACGTCTAATGTCTGTGTTCCAATAGATCCAGTAGATCCCAATATACTTATATTTTTTTTCATAAATAATCCCTACCTCTATATTAAATTAAAAACTCTATTATAATATAGATTATGGGAGCTGTAAATAAAATGCTATCAAATCTATCCATTACACCACCGTGTCCTGGAATGATTTTGCCGTAATCTTTAACATCCATATCTCTTTTTATGGCAGATGCTGTTAAATCTCCAAATTGTGATAATATTGAGGCAATAAATGTTATTACAGAAAAGATTAATGCTAAATCAATTTTATTATATCCAAGTTTATTATATATAAAACAACTATATATAATTGATAAAATTACAGCACCTATAATACCACCTATAGAGCCTTCTATCGTTTTTTTAGGGCTTAATTTAGGAGTTAATTTATGTTTTCCAAAAAATACTCCTGTAAAATATGCAAATGTATCACTTCCCCAAGCACTTATAAATATAAGCCAAACTAAATATTGACCATATTCTAGTTCTCTAACTAAATATATTGTAGACATAAGTACTACAACATAGAAAAAAGAAAACATATTGCATGCAATATCATAAATTTTAATCTTGCCATAGCCGATAACTAAACATATCAAATTACATATTGCATATATAAATAAAAATGATAACATTAATTTTTGACTAAAATTATTTAATAGTAGATAATATATGAATAAAAATAAAAAATTTATAAAATGTATAGGAATAATCTTTTTAAAAAGTACTTTAAGTAATTCATACATAGCTAAACATGACATAATAGCAATTAGTATTTCAAGTAATGGACCTCCCATAAATATAAATAAAGCAAATATAGGAAAAGCAATTATACTAGAAATAATACGTATAATCATAGAAAAACTCCTTTAATGTCTATATTTCACCAAACCTACGATTTCTAGTTTTAAATATTTCTACAGCTTCTAGTAAATCATCTATATTAAAATCAGGCCACAATTTATCTGTAAAATAAAATTCTGTATATGCTATCTGCCAGTTTAAAAAATTACTTAATCTTTGTTCGCCACTAGTTCTAATTAATAGTTCAGGATCTGGTATATTATAAGTATCTAAAAACTTTTCAAAAGTATCCTCAGATATATCATTAGCTTTTATTTTTCCTTCTAATACTTCATTAGAAATTTTTTTCACAGCTCTTATTATTTCATCTCTTGCTCCATAATTTAAAGCAATAATTAGATTTAAACCTGTTTTATTTTTAGTTAATTCGGTTAATTCTAATATTTTATTCTGTAAATCTATATCTAATTTACTAATATCTCCTATAACATTGACCTTTATATTATTTCTATCTGCTTCATTAACAAAGTTTTGAAGATATTCTCTTAAAAGATTCATTAAATCATTAACTTCTTCTTCAGGTCTTTTCCAATTTTCAGTTGAAAAAGCATAAACTGTTAAATGTTTTAATCCAATTTTATCACATTCTGTTACTAAATTTTTTAGAGCATTAGCTCCTGCTTTATGTCCCGCTGTTCTTGGTAAAAATTTCTTTTTAGCCCAGCGTCCATTACCGTCCATAATAATAGCTATATGTTTAGGTAAATTTTGAGAATTATTATGATTTAAATTATTTTTCACATTTAACATACCTTTCTAAAAAATTTAATACTCTTTTTATTTTATTATAAAAAGAGTATCTTTATTATATAAAAATAAATATACTCTTTTAATATATTTTTTAATCTAATTATATAGATAAGATATCTTTATTTTTATTTTCTACAGCTTTATCTACTTCAGCAACATATTTATCTGTAATTTTTTGTAGATTAGCTTCTATATTTGAAAGTTCATCTTCTGTTATTTCACTATTTTTTTGCATTTTTTTTGCTTTATCCATTCCGTCTCTACGAATATTTCTTATAGCTACTTTACAGTCTTCGCCTTTTTTCTTAACATCTTTAGTAAGTTCTTTTCTTCTTTCTTCTGTTAATTCTGGAAATACTAATCTAATAATTTTACCATCTGTATTAGGATTAATTCCTAAGTCAGAAGTTGTAATTGCTTTTTCAATTTCTTTTATAATACTTACATCCCAAGGTTGTATTTGAATTAATCTTGCTTCTGGAACTGTAATATTACCTACTTGATTTATAGGAGTCTCTGTCCCATAATAATCTATAGTAATTTTATCTAAAACGTGAGGATTAGCACGACCTGCACGTATAGTTCCAAAATCTGATTCTAAATTGGTAATACTTTTTTGCATTTTTTCTTCATACTGTTTAATTTCATTTGACATAATAATCCTCCTCATTATTAAATACTATTTTTGTTCCAAATTTATAAAATTCTTCACTATCTTCACATGCTAATTCAATACTTTTTGGATAGTTTAAAGCAAAAACTAATGATTCTATATTATTATTTTCGCATAATATCATAGCTGTAATATCATTAGCTACTAAATTATCTTTTATAACTTTACGATAAGTAATTTCTTTATATCTTATAGCATCTTTAAATTGACTAGGATCTTTATCATATATTCCGTCAACATTTTTAGCAAATAAAACACAATCTGCTTCTAATTCTGCAGCGCGTAATGCAGGTATTGTATCTGTTGAAAAAAATGGATGACCAACTCCACCAGCAAAGATAACTATATATCCTTTTTCCATATATTCTAAAGCTTTTTCTTTAGAAAATTGTTCTGTCATAGTGGCAACTATAAAAGGAGTCATAACAATAGCTTTAATATTATTTCTTCTAAAAACATCTGCTAAATAAATACTGTTAATAACTGTCGCTAACATACCTATTTGATCAGCTTTTGTTCTATCCATTTCTGGTTTAGCATATCTGCCACGCCATATATTACCTCCGCCAACTACTAAAGAAACTTGTGTGCCTTTTTTCATGACATTTTTAATACTACATACTATGTCATTTATAGTTTTTTCATGAAATATATTTTTTGTAGATTCAGCACTAGATATATCTTCTGCTAAAGCTTCTCCACTTAATTTTATAACGATACGTTTATACATAAAGTGCCCCTTTCGGTTTAATCCAATTATAATGTAACATATTTTTTTGAAAATTTCCAGTAGATTATAAAATAAAGTATTTATCTACTAAAGGTCATACTAAAAAGTGGTATATTTTAATATACCACTAAAAAATTTTATATTAACCTTGAATTGCTTTATTAACTTCATCAGCGAAATTTTCTTCTTTTTTCTCTATTCCTTCACCAGTTTCAAAACGAACAAATCTCTTAACTGTTATATCTGTTCCTATTGATTTACCAACTGATGCAACATATTGTTTTATGTTCATATCGCCATCTTTAACATATTCTTGATCTAATAAACAATACTCTTTAAGACCTTTGTTTAATCTTCCTTCGATCATTTTTTCAACTATATTAGCTGGTTTTCCTTCTGATAATGCTTGTTGAGTAAGAATTTCTCTTTCTTTTGCAATAAATTCTGGTGAAACTTCTTCTCTATTAACAAATTTTGGATTCATGGCAGCTATTTGCATACAAATATTTCTACCAGCTTCTAAAAGTTCATCATTAGAAACATTACTAATTAGCTCAAGCATAACGGCTACTTTTCCACCAGCATGAACATAAGAAATTAAAACACCATTTTCAGATTTAACAAATTTATCAAAACGTCTAATAGTAAGTTTTTCTCCAATAACAGAAACTCTTTCACTTAAAGCTTCTTCTACTGTTAGTGAATTATCTTTAATCCACTGTTCTTTCATAAATTCATCCATATCTTTAGCATTACTATTTACTACTTGTTCTGCAACGTTTTCTACAAACGTAACAAATTCACTATTTTTAGCAACAAAATCTGTTTCACTATTAACTTCTACAATAACACCGATACCTTTTTCATTATCAATATGTGTATAAGCTAAACCTTCTGCTGCTATTCTTCCAGCTTTCTTAGAAGCTGCTGCAAGTCCTTTTTCTCTTAAAAGTTCAATTGCTTTTTCTATATTACCATCTGCTTCTACTAAAACTTTTTTACAATCAACCATACCAGCACCAGTACGTTCTCTTAATTCCTTAATTAAAGCTGCTGTAACTGCCATTTGATTACCTCCAAATAAAAGTTATTTTCTAATAAAAAGCTCCAACCTTGCTATTATAGGTTGAAGCATTTAGGCAAATACTTACCTTTATATATTTATTCTTCAACTACTGATAATTCTTCATCAGCAGATTCATTATCAATATTATGTTGTTCACCTTGTTTAGTTTCAATAATAGCATCTGCTATTTTACCAGCAATTAATTTAACTGCTCTTATAGCATCATCATTTCCTGGTATTACATAATCAACTTCATCAGGATCACAATTTGTGTCTATAATAGCTACAATAGGAATACCTAATGTGTGAGCTTCTTGGATAGCAATTCTTTCTTTTCTAGGATCAACAACAAATAAAAGATCTGGTATATTTTTCATATTTTTTATACCACCAATATTTTTATCTAGTTTTTCCTTTTCATGTAAAAGTTTTGCTACTTCTTTTTTTGTTAAAAGATCAAATGTACCGTCTTCTTCCATTTGTTCAAGTTCTTTTAAACGTTTCACACGTGTTTGAATAGTTTGGAAGTTTGTAAGCATACCACCTAACCATCTTGAATTAACATAGTACATTCCGCATCTTTCTGCTTCTTCTTTTATAGATTCTTGAGCTTGTTTTTTTGTTCCAACAAATAAAACATTACCACCATCTTTAAGAATTTCACAAACAGCTTCATATGCTTCATCAATTTTCTTTACGGTTTTTTGTAAATCGATGATGTATATGCCGTTTCTTTCAGCAAAAATATACTCTGCCATTTTAGGATTCCAACGTCTTGTTTGATGTCCAAAATGAACTCCTGCTTCTAATAATTGTTTCATTGAAATAACGCTCATAATTTCCCTCCTGGTTTTCCCTCCATAATTTAATTAATTATAACTATAAAATAATAGCACCAGATAATTAATAATAAATTATGTGTGAATTTTATAAAATACTTTGGTATTATACCACAATAAAGTATCGTTTGCAATAAAAAAAGCTAATATTGGAATTAGCTTCTTATTTTATATATTTTTTCATATTTTTGAGGGCATTTTTTTCTAATCTAGAAACTTGTGCTTGACTTATTCCTATTTCTTCGGCTACTTCCATCTGTGTTTTTCCCTCAAAAAATCTTAAATTCAAAATATGTTTTTCTCTATTATTTAATCTTTTTATAGCTTCAGATAATGATAAGTTTTCCAGCCATGTTATATCTGTATTTTTTTCATCTTTAACTTTATCCATAACAAATATAGTATCTCCGCCATCATGATAAACTGGTTCAAATAAAGATATAGGATCTTGTATTGAATCTAAAGCAAATAAAACTTCTTCTTTTGCAATATTTAATTCTTTTGCTATTTCCTCCATAGTAGGTTCTTTAGATGTATTATTTATTATTCTTTCTTTTACTTGTAAAGCTTTATAGGCAGTATCTCTCAAAGATCTACTAACACGTATAGAATTATTATCTCTTAAATATCTTCTTATTTCTCCAATTATCATTGGCACAGCATAAGTTGAAAATTGTACTCCCTGAGTAATATCAAAGTTATCTATAGCTTTTATAAGCCCCACACAGCCTACTTGAAAAATATCGTCTACATACTCACCACGATTATTAAATCTTTGAATTATACTTAATACTAGTCTTAAATTGCTATATATATATTCTTGGCGAGCTTCCTGATCTCCTTGTAAAATTCGTTCAAATAAGGCTTTTTTTTCTTCATTTTTTAGTACCGGTAATTTTGAAGTATTAACTCCACATATTTCTACTTTATTATTGAGCATATAAAAACCCTCCACATCAGAAAGAAAAATGTTTACATACATGATTTCCTATTGAAGGGAATTTATACTTGTCTAATTTTACCACATAATGATGACTTATAGTACTTAGTGATAAAAATAATTTGATTTTTTATATAATTTTATGATTATCTCTGCTATACTTTTTTAATATTATTTTTTTATAATCTTTTATAGTAAAAATATTTATTATTTATTAGTATAATTTTTATAATTATTTATAATATATTAAGTTTAACTATAATTTTATACTGCCATTTTTTATCATATCATTTACTGCTATTATTATTCCATTTTTAGCATGAGCCCATGTTAATCCTCCTTGCATATAAACTGCATAAGGAGGTTTTATTGGGGCATCTGCACTAAGTTCTATAGATGCACCTTGAATAAATGCACCAGCTGCCATAATTACTTTACAGTCATATCCTGGCATATCCCAAGGAGTTGGACTAACAAAACTATCTACAGGTGCTCCAAGTTGTATTCCTTTGCAAAAAGCAATTATATTTTGCTCATTTTTCATTAAAATAGCTTGAACAATATCTGATCTTTCTTCATTATATTTAGGAATTGTATTAAATCCTAAAAGTTCTAATAATCTTGCTGCAAAAACTGCACCTTTTAAACTGCTAGCAACAACTTGTGGTGCTAAAAATAAACCTTGTATTAATGAAGGTGTAATACCTAATGTAGGACCAACTTCTTTACCAAGACCGGGAGCTGTTAATCTAAATGCAGCATTTTCAACATACTCTTCTTTTCCTACTATATATCCTCCTACAGGAGCTAATCCGCCTCCAGGATTTTTTATTAATGAACCAACTACTAAATCTGCTCCTACATCTGTAGGTTCAATAATATCTACAAATTCTCCATAACAATTATCTACCATACATATAACATCACTTTTTATGCTTTTTATAAAATCAATTAAATTTTTAATATCTTTTAATAAAAATGATGGTCTTGTAGAATATCCTTTAGATCTTTGGATTGTTACCATTTTAGTCTTTTCCGTAATAGACTTTTTTATGTTTTCATAATCAAAACTACCATCTTCTAATAGTTCTACTTGTTTATATTTAACTCCATTTTCAATTAATGAACCTTTAGTTTCATTTACTCCTATAACACCTAATAAAGTATCATATGGTGTTCCAACAGGTGATATAAGTTCATCTCCATATTTTAAATTTCCAAATAAAGCAACAGTAAGTGCGTGAGTACCAGAAATTATTTGTGGTCTAACTAATGCAGATTCGGCATGAAATATATCTGCATAAATTTTTTCTAAAACATCTCTGCCTAAATCATTATATCCATAACCTGTTGTACTAGCAAAATGTATATCGCTTAATTTATTTTCTTGCATTGCTTTTAATACTTTTAATTGATTATACTCATATACTTCATCTATATTTTTAAAAATAGATTCTATGTCTTTTTCAGCCTTTTTAGTAATTTTTAAAAGTTCTTTATCTATATTAAACTCTTCTAATAAGTAATTTTCTAACTTCATTTAATTCTCCTTTAAATATTTAATAAACTTATTATTTTTCTAGTTAATAATTCATTATTATCAAATTCATCTGCGTTTATCCAGTTTCCCTTTGTTTGATTTTTAAACCAAGTTATTTGCCTTTTAGCAAAATGTCTCGTATTTTGTTTTAAATTTGATATAGCTTCTTCTAAAGAATTTTTTCCTTGTAAATATTCTATAATTTCTTTATATCCTATCCCTTGCATAGATACAGAATTATTTGGAATATATTTTATTAAATCTGACACTTCTTGAACTAAGCCATCTTCTATCATCTTATCTATTCTTAACTCTATTCTATCGTATAGCTTTTCTCTATCCATATTTAATATAAAAAATTGAGTATTAAAAGCTTCTTCTCTTTGTTTTTCTAACTTGTTATGATCAGAAATTTTTTTACCTGTTTCGTTATAATATTCAAGAGCTCGTATTATCCTCTTAATATTATTAATATGAATTTTTTCTGCAGAATCAGGATCTATATTTTTTAACATATTATATAAGGTGTCTTTACCTTCAGTTTCATAAATTTTATATAAATATTTTCTATAAGATGAGTTGCTTTCTAATTCTTCATTAAAATCATTATTATAAATAAGTGCATTAATATAAAACCCAGTACCTCCTACTACTATAGGAATTTTACCTTTACTATAAATTAAATTTATATATTCTAAAGCTTTATTTTTAAAAATTGCAACAGAATATTCATCTGTTGGATCTATCTCATCTATTAAATAATGCTTTACTTTTAAAAGTTCTTCTTGCGTTGGTTTTGCTGTTCCTATATCCATTTTTTTATAAACTTGCATAGAATCTGCAGAAATTATCTCTCCATTTATTTTTAAGGCTAAATTAATTGCAGTTTCTGTTTTACCACAGGCAGTTGGTCCTCCAATTACTATAAGAGGTTGTTTCATAAAATCATCCTTTAATATTTATTGTATACGTTTAAATAATTTTTCTATTTCGTATTTTCTAAATTCTATTATTGTAGGTCTTCCATGAGGACATGTGAATGGGTTTTTCAAGCAACAAATTTGTTCTATTAATTCTTTAGCTTCTAAATAAGTTAATTTATCATTTGCTTTAACAGCAGATTTACATGCCATAGTAGCTATTTCATGTAATTTTTCATCATAAATATCATCAATATTTTTTTCTTCAACAAATTTATCTAAAACATCTAAGAAAAAATTTGTATTAACTGCATCTTTTAAAAGAATAGGTACACTTTTTATAGCTACTGTAGTAGAATCAAAAATTTCTATTTCAAATCCTATCTTTTTAAAAAAATCAAAATGTGTATCTAATGATTGTTTTTCTAATGAATTTATTTTAAAAACTTGTGGTTCTAATAATCTTTGAGATATAACATTACTTGATTTAAATCTTTCTAAAAATTTTTCATATAAAATTCTTTCATGAGCAGCATGCTGGTCTATAACATAAACGTTTTTATTACTTTCTATTATCCAATAAGTATCTAATACTTGTCCTACAATTCTATAATTTTTAAATAAATCATGTCTTTTATTTACAGATTTATTTTTAGTATAATCATCATAAATAATTTTATTTTCAGGTTTAAAAACAACAAAATCATCTGTTTTTGATTCTTGTAAAATTTTTTTACTATTATTAATACTATTTAAAATATTTTCATCTAAATTAGTTTCTTTTAAATTTTTATTTGTATTTAATATATTTTCACTTTTTTCATTTGTAGAAGATATTAAATCTTCTATTTTAAGATTTTCTTTATCATTTTTTATATATGATGATGTATTTTCTTTCAATAAAGTTTTATTATTATTTTCTATTTTTTCTGTATATTTTTCATTTGTTAGTATACTATCTGTATTTTCTTTTTTAATTTCTTCTTTATTTTTATAAATAGGTATTAGATTTGTATTTTCTAATGTATTATACATAGCCTTTAAAATAAAATCATATAAATTGTCTTCTTCACTAAATCTAACTTCTAATTTTGTAGGATGAACATTAACATCTACTACACTAGGATCGACTTCTAAGTTTAATACATAAAAAGGAAATTTACCTATAGGTAATCTAGTTTTATAGCTTTCTTCAATTGCACTACTTATAAGTTTATTTTTTATATATCTTCCATTTAGAAATAAATTTTCATAACTTCTAGTTTTTCTACTTATTTCACTTTTACCTATAAATCCACTTATTTTAAAATTAGCATATTGATAATTAATATCTAAGATATTTCTTAATACTTCTTTACCATAAACATTAAATATAGCTGTTTTTAAATCACCATTACCATTTGATTCTAAAACTCTATTTCTACCTACTATATATTTAAAAGATATATTTGGATTGCTCAAAACAAATTTATTAACAATATCTGTTATAAGTGCAGTTTCTGCACTATTTTTTTTCAAAAACTTACGTCTGGCTGGAACATTATAAAATAAATTTCTAATTATAATTGATGTTCCATTTGTTGTGGCAATAATATTTTCTTTAATAATTTCTCCACCATGAATTTCTATAAATGAACCTACATTATCATTACTAGTTTTTGTAAGCATTTCTACCTGAGATACAGCAACTATAGATGCTAATGCTTCACCTCTAAATCCTAAAGTTAAAACATTTGTTAAATCTTCTATATTTTTAATTTTACTAGTTGCATTACGTAAAAAAGCTTTTTTTACATCATCTTTTTCTATACCGCTTCCATTATCTGAAACTCTTATTAAAGATGTTCCACCATCTTTAATTTCTATAGTTATATTAGTTGCTCCTGCATCTATAGAGTTTTCTATAAGTTCTTTTACTACAGAACTTGGTCTTTCAACTACTTCTCCAGCAGCAATTTGATTTATCATATTATTATCTAATAAAATAATTTTTGACATTTTAACTTCCTTATCATATTTTTATCTGTATTATTGTAACGTTGTAAAAAAAATATATCAATAGTATAAAACAAATAAAATAATAAAACTATATTAAATTTACTTTAACAAAATAGTTAATTATATTAAATAAATTAAAAGAGCCATATATTTAATATAACTCTTTTTATTTTAATTTATTTAATTCTAGCACCACTATTTTTAGGTGCATTTTCTGTTAATACTAATAGACCTTTCATATCTATTGTTCCATCTTCTAATATTTCAGGATTTATATTAATATTTAAATTTTCAAACCAAGAATTATCTACTCCTTTACCATTAAAGAAATTTGTAGGATCTTTTGTTATTGTATCTTCTTGATTTTTAAATGATATTGAATCTTTATCTTTTCCATTTAAGGATATTAAACCTTTAACTTTAAAATTAGTAGTTTTAGCATTTGTACTTAACTGAATATTTGAAGTTCCATTGCCATAAGATGTACAATTTTCTACTATTACATCTGGACAAGAATTACTAGTAATGCCTTTTCTATAATTATCAAATGCAACACTATTAACTAACACATGTTTAGCAGGCATGCTTTCCCCACCTAATTTAAAACCATTTCCATCAGATGTTAAAATCCTATCTTCATCATCTGATAAAAAGCCATTTCTATATGCTACACAATTTTCTAATCTTACTGATCCTATAGATCCAGAAGTTGATTTAGCATATAAATCGAATCCATCATCTATATTGTTATGTGCTATACAATACCTAAATATATTGCCTTCTCCTACACATAATTTAGCACCAAATCCATCTGCATCTTGAGCAGTTGTATCTTTATTATCATAAGATTCACAACTTAAAATTAGATTATTTGCAGGCCACATTGAAAATGGTTCTTTAGAATCTCCAGATATCTGTAATCCTGTATCTAAATTATGATGAGTTCTTACTTTTTCTAATATATTATTATTACCTTTTACAGCTACAGGCTGTCTACCTTTTCTAACATCTATATTATATATGTGCCAATAATCACCTCTTAAAATTATTCCTCCGTCTTTAGATTGAGATATGTCAAAAATAACTTCTTTGCCATCTTCAGCCATTAACTTTATAGGTTTTTTAGCTGTACCATTAACTCCTCTATCTATTAAAATTTGTTTAGTTGGTTTATAAGTTCCTTCATCTAATACTATAGTTTGTCCTGGACTTACATAAGATACTGCTGTATGTATATCTAAAGGATTTTCTAACGAACCATCTCCAGATTCATTTCCGCTATTTGAAACATAAATTTTATCTTCATTTTCTCTTATTTTTCTAACTTCCACTTTATGAGTTTTTTCAAAATTATCGTAAGAAGTTAATTCTTGATATTCTTTTAAATTTTGTTTATCTTTTTCATATGGGTTAAATATAACTTTAATTTTATTTATACCATTTTCTAATATAATATCTTTTATAGTAATTATATCATCTTCTATAGGAATATTTTCTTCTATAATATTATCTGTTTTATCATTAATTATTGTTGCTGTTCCTTTTACATTACTTTTTAAAACTAAATTATATTCATTAGAAGATGTTTTACTAGTAGAATCAAAACTAATTTTAGGTTCTATATATTCTATTGGTCTAGATAAAACTTCTTCATCATCTTTTGGATTTATTGTTTCAAATTTAATATCTTCTACAGTTACTTTTATCTTTCTAGCAACAGCAATACCAACATAATATTTTTCTTTATCTTGTTGTAATAGTAAATTAGGTTCATAACATATAATTTCATTTTCTGTATCGTTATTTAATATTGCATGAAATCCAGTGTTTGATTTTCTTAATGTAAGTTTATAAGTTTCACCAGCTTGAAATTTAGGAGGATTATTATTACCTTCTACAACATAATCATCTTTAAAATTCCAATCAAATGGTTTTGACATGCTTAAATCTCTACTTGCACTAGAAACTGTTGGATTAGATACATATCCTGTAACAAATCTTCCACCCGGTATTCCAAATTTAGTTCCTTTACCAGTATACTTTGCTACCATAGTACCTGCAGAATTAAAATATCTAGCATTACCTTTACCTGGCATAAAAGTATCTATAGCAATAATGCCAAATCCAGATTGATTATCTTTTCTAACATCATCATCTACTCTAAAACTTGCACTTAAAGTAAAATTTTCATCTTTAGGATTTATTTCTGTATAATAATATAAAAATCCATCTTCTGAATCTGCAATTTTACCTCTATTATCTATCGCATCAAATACTATAGATCCATTATCCTGTACAATAATCTTGCCACCGCTTCCTGTTCCAGCAGAAGCAATATTCCATCTTTCATCTACTTTTATCTTCTCTTCTTTAACAGGTATTTCATCTGAAGTATTTGCTTTAAATTCTATGTTTTTTCCAAAAATGTTTGATATGTTAAACGATGTAACGGTAAAAATAAAAGAAACTGTTAATGCATTTAATTTTTTATTAAATGTTTTTTTCATAAATTATCATCTCCTTATTTTTAATTTGTATTTTAATCAACTTACTATTTATATTAATTTTCTGTCCCATAATAACATATCAATTATTTTTTAGCAATATTGTTTTGTATATTATGTATATATTATCTTATTTTTTTTATTAATTTATCAACATTTTTTTAAAAATTAATTTATTTTTTAAAAACTTTTAGTGCAAAATTATTATTGTAAAATAAAAAAAGCAAGAATATAATACCTTGCTTTTATACTTCTGGAAGCAGTATATTTACACTGTCTACAGTAGTCATACTTAACCAATTATTTAATACTTTTTCAAAAGATGTTTTTAAATCATGTCTTGTAGCTGATGTAGCTAGTAATAAATCAACTTCTTTTTCTAAATTATTATTTACATAAATTTTAGCTTTTCCTATTTTTTCATCTTTAAAAATAGGTGCTTTAATACTATTTGGCATGTCTAAAACTATATTAATAGATTTTATTTCATCAGAAGTTAATGGTAAAACAACATTATCTCCAAAATATACACTACTATTTAAAATTTTAGATCTTTCTATATTAATTTTTTTATCAGCTATATCATTTATATTAACTATTTGTTGATATTTAAAATTATCAAAACCATAAGATAGTATTTCTTTTGTATCTATCCATTTTTGTTCTTTTCCTTTTAATCCCCATCCACTTCCTAATACTACACTTATAAGTTCCATTCCATCTCTTTTTACAGATCCTACAAAACAATGACCAGCTTTTCCTGTAAAACCTGTTTTTACACCTGTTGCTCCATTTACTTCTCTTAATAATCTATTTTTATTAATAAACTCATAAGTTTTTTTATTACTAGAAACAGTTAAATTAGGTGTTGAAATAATTTGTCTAAATTTTTTATTTTGTAATGCATATTTTGCTATCATTGCCATATCTTTTGCTGTGGAATAATGATTTTCTGAATCTAAACCATTTGGTGTTTCAAAACAAGTATGTTCTGCACCTATTTCTTTAGCTTTTTTTGTCATTACATCACAAAATTTTTCTACAGATCCAAATACATGTTCTGCTATTGCTATAGCAGTATCATTATAAGATTGCATCATTAATCCATATAATAAATATTCTAATTTTATTTCTTCATCTAAACTTAAGTGCATTTTTGTTTCAGGAGCTCTAATTGCTCTAGATGAAATTTTTACAGTATCATCTAAGTTACCATTTTCTAATGCAATTATAGCCGTCATAATTTTTGTTGTACTTGCCATAGCTAATTCTTTATTTTCATTTTTACCCCATAATACTCTACCTGTTTGTGCATCTATTAATACAGATCCTAAAGCATCTACTTTTGGAGTAGACTTTTCTTTATTATCTGATGCTTGTACTGTTGTATTTAAAATAATTACGAATATAAAAAAAACTATAAATTTTTTCATACAAACTCTCCTTCTTTGTACTAAAATTTATAGTTATTTTTAGCTTTATATGTAATATATATTCTATTAATCTATGTATTAATATTATACAAACTTGTCTATTTCGTCCATAGCTTCTTTTTTTAAATTTTCAAAATTATAATTGATTTTAGGAAGATCTTTAATACTTTTAAATCCAAAATATTTTAAAAATTCATTAGTTGTTCCAAATAAAATAGGTTTTCCAATTGATTCTTTTCTTCCCTGTTCACATACTAAATTATATTCCATAAGTTTATTTATTGGTTTTGAACTGCTTACTCCTCTAATTTCTTCTATTTGAGTTTTTGTTACAGGTTGTTTATAGGCAATTATGGATAAAGTTTCTAACATAGGTTGTGTTAATGAATTTTTTTGTTTAGTATTGCAAATTTTACTAATAAACTCAAAATACATAGGATTACTACACATCTGAAAAGTATTATTTACTTCTATAATTTTAAAGCCTCTTTTTTCTTGCTCATACTTAAAAGATAAGTTTCTTATTATTTTTTCTGTAGTTTTTTCATCTTGATTTATAGAAATAGCAATTTTAGATAAAGCTACAGGCTCTCCTAAAACAAATAAAATTGCTTCAATAGTATTTTCTAAATCATTTATTTTCATAATATCATCCTTATTTAGACATTACCTTTAGTTTAATATAAACTTAAATTTATATCTTCAAATAGATCATTTTGAACAGCCCTAATTTGTTTCATTTTTATAAGTTCTAGTAGAGCTAAGAATGTAACTATCTTTTCTATCTTAGATGTATTTATACTGAACATATCTTTAAAATTAACATTTTTATCTTTTTTAACAATATACATTATATATTTTATTTTATCTTCTATTATAAATAAATCTTTTTTTACAGAATTAAAACCACTTCTTACTTTATCTGTTTTTAATTCTTTTCTAAGTATAACTTCTTTAAATGTTTTTAATAGTACTTCTCCTGTTATACCATCTAAAATTTCATTTAAATCAATTTGATTATCTTTTGTTAATATATTTATTATATCATTTTCTGGTGTTTTATAAAAAACATCAGCATTTATAATAGCTTTTTCTTTAAGTTCTTTAGAGATTTCTTTAAAATACTTATATTCTATAAGTCTTCTTACTAAATCTTCTCTAGGATCTTCATCATTTTGTTTAACATTATTATCTTTAGGTAATAACATTTTAGATTTTATTTCTAATAGTGTAGATGCCATAACTAAGAATTCACTTAATGAATCCATATCATAAGAAAAAGAATTTATATATTCTAAATATTGATCTGTTAGTTTAGATATTGGTATATCGTAAATATCTATTTCATTTTTTTCTATTAACTTATATAAAAGATCTAAAGGTCCTTCAAAAGATTCTAATTTAACTTCTATGAATGACAAATAAACACATCCTTACTAAATTAGTATATATGTTTAATATGTACTTAAAAAATATATCTTTTTTTATACTATAAAATATTTATATCTAAATTAATTAAATTTTTATTAAAAAATAATTTATAAATATAAATTAATATTCAATTTAAACAATTTTTATTCTAATTATACTTTATAATTATGTAACAATTAAATTTTACAATCTTTACTGTTATTAGTCAATTTATTTCTAAAATTTATTTAATAAAGAATATATTTATCATTTTAGATTTATATATATAGTTTTGTAAATTATAGATTTTATATAAGATTTATTGACTTTAATAGTTTTAACCTTTATAATGACCGTATTTAAATCTAAAATTAATTATTATTTTTAAAGTACTTTAAATTATTTTTAAATAATTCTAATTTCTACACTGTAATTAGTAATAAATATTACTTTAACAAGGAGGAGGTTTTTATGAAAAATTATTATAAAACGAAAATAATATCTATATTTTTTGCGTTTATAATTTTTTTAAGTAACACTCTAACTGTTTTTGCTTCAGATATAGATAATAACGCAAAAAAAACTTTTAGAGTTGGTATGGAATGCGGATATGCACCGTACAATTGGACACAACCAAATAATAAAAACGGTGCTGTACCAATTTTTGAAAGTTCTGATTATGCTAACGGGTATGACGTTATTATGGCAAAGCGTATAGCGGATGAACTTAATTTAAAATTAGAAATTGTAAAATTAGATTGGGATTCTTTAGTTCCTGCACTACAATCAGGTACTGTTGATGCATTAATAGCTGGTCAATCTACAACTGCAAATAGAAAAAAAATGGTTGATTTTACTGAACCTTATTATTATGCATCTGTTGTTGTATTAGTAAATGCTGATAGTAAATTTGCTAAGGCTAAAGGTATCTCAGACCTATCTCATGCATCAGCTACTTCTCAATTAAATACATTTTGGTATGATATAGCACTTCCTCAAATTCCAAATGTAAATAAACTATCAGCTCAAGAATCAGCTTCTACAATGTTAGCAGCCTTAGATGCAAAAAAAGTAGATTTAGTAGTAACAGATTTACCTACTGCAAAATCAGCTTTAGCAGCTTATAAAAATTTTAAAATCTTAGATTTCACTGGTAATAATGACAATTTTCATATATCAAATGAAGAAACAAATATAGCTATATCTGTTAAAAAAGGTGATACAGAATTAAAAAATGCAATTAATACTGTTCTAGCAAAAATGGATAAAAACGATTATGATAGAATTATGGATCAAGCAATTTCAGCTCAAGCTTCAACACTTCCAAATAGTTTTATCCAAAGAATAATATACATATTAGATGGTTATGGTTTTTCTTTTCTTAGAGGTGCAGGAGTAACAATGCTAATTGCATTAGTTAGTACTATACTAGGTTGTATTATTGGATTTGCAGTTGGTGTTATACAAGCAACTCCTACTTCAAAACATGATCCTATAATAAAACGTGTACTTCTTTTTATCATAAAGCTTATTCTTAATATATATGTTGAATTTTTCAGAGGAACACCTATGATGGTTCAAGCAATGTTTATATATTTTGGATCTGCAGCATTATTCAATTTTAATATGTCTATGTGGTTTGCATCATTTTTTATAGTTTCTATAAATACAGGAGCTTACATGGCAGAAACAATTCGTGGAGGTATACTTTCTATAGATCCTGGACAAGTTGAAGGTGCCAAAGCAATTGGTATGACACATGTGCAAACAATGATTTATGTAATAATACCACAAACATTTAGAAATATTTTACCTCAAATAAGTAATAATCTAATTATAAATATAAAAGATACTTGTGTACTTTCTGTTATAGGAACAGTAGAATTATTTTATGTTACTAAAGGAATTGCAGGTGCACTATATACTTACTTTGAATCATTTACAATAGTAATAGCTATATACTTTATCCTAACATTTACATGTTCAAAAATTTTAAGACATTTAGAAAGTAAATTAGATGGACCAGATAATTATGATTTAGCTACTACTGATACACTTGCACATACAAGCGGTCTATATAAATATTCAGAATCACCAAAGGAGGAAGGCTTATAATGGATAATAATACAGAAAATAATATAGTTCTAGAGATTAAACATTTAAGTAAAACTTTTGGTAAAAATCCTATATTAAAAGATATAAATTTTAATGTTCATAAAAGTGATGTAACTTGTATAATTGGTTCATCTGGATCAGGGAAATCTACATTACTTAGATGTATTAATTTATTAGAATTTCCTACTTCTGGAGAAATATTATATAATGGTGATGAAATTACTTCTAATAAAACTAACGAAGCTTCATATCGTTCTAAAGTAGGAATGGTATTTCAAAATTTTAATTTATTTAATAATATGACTATTTTACAAAATTGTATGATAGGACAAATAAAAGTTCTAAAAAAAGATGTTGAAACATCTAAAAAAAATGCAATATATTATTTAGAAAAAGTTGGAATGGCACCATATATAAATGCTAAGCCTCGTCAACTTTCTGGTGGTCAAAAACAACGTATTGCTATTGCACGTGCTTTAGCAATGGAACCTGATGTACTATTATTTGATGAACCAACTTCAGCTCTTGATCCACAAATGGTTAATGATGTTCTTAATGTTATGAAAAAATTAGCTAATGAAGGACTTACTATGATTATAGTTACCCATGAAATGGCTTTTGCAAAAGATGTAGCTAATAATATAATATTTATGGCAAATGGTTTTATTGTAGAAGAAGGTCATCCTAGTGAAATTTTTGTAAATCCTAAAAACCCTCTTACAAAAGATTTCTTAGGAAGATTCATAAATAATGAATAATTTTAAAGAGACTAAAAATAGTCTCTTTTTTGTTATCTAATAATCATAATTTAAATTTATATGTATTAACTATCAAAATATTCCATATATTTTTAGAAATTTTATAAAATTTGGACAACCTTTTTTATTTAACAAAATAATTTTAAATAAATTATTGATAATTTCTATTGACATTTAGCATCTTATATGGTAAATTTTGTATATAACAGTATGTATACTAAAATTTATTGAAAG
This sequence comes from uncultured Clostridia bacterium, assembly GCA_946481295.1. Taxonomy (GTDB): domain Bacteria; phylum Bacillota; class Clostridia; order Lachnospirales; family UBA5962; genus CAMLLW01. The sequence continues at coordinate 47,113 of CAMLLW010000008.1, forward strand.
GTATAGGGGGATTATTATGAAAATAGGTTGTGTAAAAGAAATAAAAAAATATGAATATAGAGTTGGTATGACTCCTAGTAACGTAAAAAGTTATATTTCTGCAGGTCATACAGTATATATTCAAAAAAGCGCCGGTATAGGTTCTGGTTTTTCAGACGAACAATATGCTCAAAACGGTGCAATCCTTGTTGATAGTGCAAAAGAAGTTTGGGATACTGTTGAAATGATGATAAAAGTAAAAGAACCATTACCAGAAGAATATTCTTTATTTCACAAAGATTTAATACTCTATACATATTTACACTTAGCAGCAGATAGAGCACAAACAGATGCATTATTACAAAGTGGTGTAACTGGTGTTGCTTATGAAACATTAGAAGATCATGGACTTCCACTATTAGCACCAATGAGTCAAATTGCTGGTAGATTAAGTATACAAGAAGGTGCTAAATTTTTAGAAAAATTCTTAGGTGGCTCAGGTATTTTACTTTCAGGAGTTCCTGGTACACCAAAAGCAAATGTTCTAATTATTGGCGGTGGTGTTGTAGGAATTAATGCTTGTAAAATTGCAGTCGGTATGGGTGCAAATGTTACAATTACAGATATTAATCCACGTAGATTAGAATTTTTAGATGATCTTTTTGGATCAAGAATTCAAACTTTAATTTCAAATGAATCAAATATAGATGAACTTGTTAAGGATGCAGATTTAGTAATAGGTGCTGTTTTAATACCAGGAGCAGCTGCTCCAAAAATAATCAAAAGAAAACATTTAAGTACAATGAAAAAAGGATCCGTATTAGTTGATGTTGCAGTTGATCAAGGCGGTTGTTTTGAAACAACAAAAGTTACTTATCATGATGACCCTGTTTATATAATAGATAATATTGTACATTATTGCGTAGGAAATATGCCAGGCGCTGTTCCTAGAACTTCTACAATTGCTCTTACAAATGTAACATTAAACTATGGATTACAAATTGCTAATAAAGGCTTGAAAAAAGCTTGTGAAGAAAACCCTTATATATACTCAGCAATAAATACCTATAAAAATAATTTAACATGTAATGCTGTTGCAACATCTTTTGGATTAAGATATTTAGATGTAAGAACATTAATGTAAAAATATATACAAAAATATAAGAGTATTTAAAATACTCTTATATTTTAAAATAAAAAGAACACATTTATAAATGTGTTCTTTTTATTTTATTATTTAGATTTCATTGTTGATATTCTTATAGATTCAGAATCTAATCCTGTCTTACGTTTAATAATATCTTCTATTTGTGCAAGTTCAGCATCGGATAACTTATCTTTATTAACAACTACATCTACAGTGTCATCATCTATTCTTACAAATACATCACTAAAACCTTTTGATTTTATCATTGCTTCTGCTGCAGATTCTTTTTCTATTCTTTGTTGAATATTAAGCATAGATTCAGCAGAATCAGCTTTTACTTCTTTATCTAAGTTTTGATTATTAATAACTTCTAATAAAAGTTCTTTTTGTTTAGCCCTAGATTGTTCTCTATCTAATTTAGCCTGAACAAAATATGTAGAATCTAATGAGGAACTTACAAATGCAGCTGCTCCGGGATCAGCTTGACTCTGTTCTGTACTATCTGAATTTTGAGTTTCTTCTTTTTCTACATTACTAGCTGTATTTGTAGATTTACTTTCATTATATTGATTTTTACTATCTTCTTCTGTTACTGTACTAGATTTTTCAGAAGAAGTAGAGTCTAAATTACTATTATTATAATTCTCTAAATTTTTAATTTTATCTTCATTTTCATTATATTTTTGTGTAACTCCTATTCCAATATCATCTTCTACAATATTTTTATTTGTTAAAGCAGTATTTTCAAAATCTATTGAACCTTCACTATTTTCTACTAATACATTATTATTAAGATCTGGATTCATTGCAACCCCTTTTGGTGTTTTATTATCAGTGTAATTTAAATAACCTGCTACACATAACATAGCTACTAAAGATGTTATAACAACTTGATTTCTTTTAATTGGAAACATTAAAAATCCTCCTTAAATATTAATTAGTTTATTGTTTTCATTTTTAATACTTGTATTTTATGTGCATCTATACCTAATATTGCTTTTGTAGCATTTATTAAGCTTTCTTTAATGTAAACATTGTCACCACCACTAGCAATAATTATTACTCCTTCTACTTTAGGTTCTAGTTCTTTTATAATTAGAGGTTGGTTATTACTACCACTGCCTGATATTATTACATTTTTACTATTTAGAGATTTACTATTAATTTCTCGCATTCCACCATTAGAATCATTTTCTATAGTTTTAGATTCTTCTGTAGCTACATCTTTAGCTAAAACAAGCTCTTTTCCGTAAGATAATGTTAGCATAACATCTACATTGCCCACCCCCTCTACTTTACTTAGTGCTTTTTTTAGCCTAGATTCTAATATTGCTTCATATGTACTTCCATTTTCTTTTAATTCTGATACACTACTAACTGTATTATTATTCATGGTTAAATCTTTCTTATTTTTTCTAAATGCATTACTTGTTAATATTAGTAAAATCACTCCTATAACAATTACAACTACTAAGTTTGCTTTTACATTGTTAGAATCTCCTTTGAAAAACTTTCTTAACCATTCCATATTTTTACACTCCTTAGTATTTAATATATTTTTTTCTTTAGGGCTAATCATCTTTTACTTTTATATATATATTATCTAAGGACAAATTATAGAATCCTGAAATGTAACTTTTTAAATTTTTTATTTCGTCACTTTCTTCTATAATTTGACTATTAGTGTTTATATTCTTTGATTTATTATTAATTGATATTCTTTCAACATTTATTATTTTAATGGATTTATTACTAGATTTATTTTTTTCTAAATTTAATTCAGCTGATATACTTAAGATTTGTCCAAAATTTTCTTCAGAATTATTAATTTCTATATAAACATCATTTACATTAAATCCTCTACTTTCAACTAATTGTTTAAACTGATTATTTAAATTATTTTTATAAGTTTCTATAATTAATTCCTTTTTATTACCCTCATAAATATTCTGTTCTCTTTCTGCTATAGCTCTATTAATTTCTACTTCCATGCTAGTAACCATGTTATTAATATTAGCATCTCCATTGTATATTATTTTAAATATAGGTGTTAACATAATAAAAATTAGAATTAATCCCATTACTAAATTAATATAATTTTTATATTTACTTTCTGGAACAATAATACTTATAAAGCTAATAAATAATAAAAATACAGCTATACTTTTTACATATTCAGTTAAATTATTTATCATTTGTATCCCCCTTTAAAAAGAAAGCATAAGCATAAGAGAAAATGCAAACATAACTACAATTGTAACACCTATACCAAGTAATAAACCTGTATAACTACCTATAGTATCAATACATTTTATTATTCTTTCATCACATATTGGTTGAATTAATGCTGCTGTAAATTTATATATAATTATTAATGCAACTAATTTTAGTACAGGTATAGCACAAATAGAAACAATTCCAATTAGTAATGCGACTAATAATCCACTTCTACTAGCTTGTGCCCATGATAAAATAAAATCCATAGAATTCGTTAATACTTCTCCAACGACTGGAACAACATTCATTGTGGTTTTAGCTGTTTTTACAGCTAAATTATTAAATATAGGTGCACTTATTTTTTGTATTGTTAGTACTGATATAAATGCTATAGCAATTCCTTTTAATGTCCAAGAAACTAATTTTTTAATAAACTCAGATAAATTACTTAACATTTCATTTTCTGTTAAATAATTTACTATTTGAACTACAGATACTAAAACTATTATAGGTATAAAAAAGTCTCTCATAAAAATATTAACTAGATTTAATATAAAAACTAAAAGAGTACTATATACATAAGAACCTGTTATATTTTGTGATATTGTTAAAGCACTTATAAGTAATGGTATTGACGCTTGTATTATTTCTGTTATTTTTATTACTAAATTTTCTAGAATTTCTACAGCTAATTTAAATGATGAAAATAAAACTATTACTAAAGATATGTAACAAACATAAAATCCTAATTCACCAACTGCTTTACTTTCAAAAGATTCTATTAACGCTTTTAAAACTGCCGATAAAATACCAATAATTATTAGCTGTTTTATTAATTTTAAATTTGTATATACTTCATCAAATATAATTTTTAAAACTCCACTCATTATATTAGAAATTGATATATCTATTTTACCTAAAATTGTATTTTTAATTAATTCTTTAAAATCAAAATCATATGCTTTTTCACTAGAACCTAAAATACTACTTACTTTATTAGTATCTAATAAATCAATTTGGTTATCTATAGCTTCAATTATGCTATTATTTTCTTGTCCATGTACTTTAGTAATAAAGTTAAAGCATAAAAATAATGAAATAAACATAAAAAAAATTTTTTTCATATGTAAATCCCCTTTCAAAAAGGTTACGGTAGCATTACTAAAATTAAATTTAATAAAGACATTATTATAGGTGCTGATATAACCATTATTAGCACTTTACCTGACAATTCTATTTTAGATGCTATAGAACTTTCCCCTGCGTCTTTGCATAATTGAGCCCCAAATTCTGCAATATATGCTATACCTATTATTTTAAAAATTGTATAAATATAATCTTTACCTATACTTACATTACTAGATAAATCTTTTAAAACAGATAAAACAGCATCAAATTTTGGAATTACACTAAAAAATATTAAAACACTAGCTGCAATAGACACCATTAAAGCAATTTCGGGAGATTGTTTTTTTAATATTAAAGCAAGTATAGTAGATACCAAACCAATAACTACTATTTGAATAATATCCATAAACTACACCTCTTTTTACAATTGAAACAATGTTTGAACTGTACTAAATAATTCGCTTATATTTTTAACTATCCAAAATAAAACTATAACTACACCTGCTAAACTTGTCATTGTAGCTTGCTCTTGTCTTCCAACACTATTTAATACTTGATTTAATACAGCTACTAAAATACCTACTGCTGCTATTTGAAAAACAACGTTTATTTCAGGCATGAAAATTCCTCCTTATAAATTACTAAATTAATACAATGCAAATTATTAGACCACATAATATTCCGGCACTTTGATAAAGTTTCTTATTTTTTGTAATACTTTCATTTAATTCATTAATTTTTTCTTCTATGTATTTAACTGTTATAGATATATTATTTATTTGGAGTCCTTTATCTAAATAACCTAATGTTTTACCAAAAGAATATAAGTAGCCTATGTCTTCTTCATTCAAATATAATTCTTTTTTATTATTATCTATACTTTCCTTCCAAATCTCATTCATACTTTTGTTTGTATTTTGAGAGATTATATCACTACAATTTAGAAAAATCTTACTTATAGGATTATTTATTCTAGTAGATATATTTCTCATAGCTAATGGTAAAGGTGTTAGACAATAATCTATTTCAGACATTAAAATTAATAAAGCTTTTTTTATTTCTTTCAAATCATTTTGTCTAAAAAAATCTCTATTTGAATAATATAAACCTATTAATGTACTAGAAAACATAATAAGACATATTCCTGTAATTTTAATAATCATTTATGTACACCTCTTTAAAATTTTTATCTAAAATAAGTTTTACTGTTCCTACTTTATTTTTATTGCAAAGTATAATATATCTTTGAAATATTTTTTTATTTATTAAACTTGATAATACAGGCTTTTCTTTTAAATCTTCTATAGAATTTCCATGTACTTTTATCAACTTAACTTTTATATTATTTATATTAAATTTTAATTTAATTAATTTTGTTTTAAATTTTATAAGATAAGTTTTAAGTTGAATACTTTTACTATACAACGCTACTTGTATAATGCTATTTTGCTCACGCTAATAGCCACTCCCTTTCAAGACG
>CAMLLW010000009.1 GCA_946481295.1 uncultured Clostridia bacterium
ATTAAAATAATTTTAATATTACTTAAAATCAAATTAAAATACATTTTAAATTAGTATAATAAATTTTTGATATGATAATTATAAAAATTTAATTTTATAAAGGAGAAAAATCATGTTTAAAAATTCAAAAAGACTTAAATCAATTCCATTAGCTCTATCTATAGCATTAATTGCAAATAGTGCTTTACTTACTAATGTATATGCAAATTCTAATCAAAAAACAGAAATTAAATTAAAATCAGATAATAATACTACAGATAAAAATAAAAATGAATTAATTATTGATTTACTATATCCTAGCATTAAAAATCAAATTAATTCTTATTATAAAGATTATTTTAATATAGATTTAGAAGTTTTTAGTTATGAAAACAGTCTTGTTAGTGTAAAAAAAGATAGTTATTTATTAGAAGTAACAGTTGACGTAGTTCCACAAATAGGCCCTCATAATCCTGTAGGACTTGATAGAATTACTTTTACAGTAGGAATATTTGGTGAACCAAAATTAAAAAATTACGAACATATAAAATCTTATAAAATACCTGAAATTTACAAAGATTATATTATAAAACCTTTGCCAAATATAGAAAAATAATTAAATAATATTTTATAAATAAAAAGTTACTAATTTATAAAATAGTTAGTAACTTTTAAATTATTTATTCTACTTTTATATTTTGAGCAAAATTATTAGTAATTAAAAAATCTACAACTTCACTAGTTAATAATTCTCCAGGTACAACAATTGGTACACCCGGTGGATAAGGAGTTATAAATTCTAAAGCAACTTTTCCAATAGAATCTTTAATATCTACTCTTTTTCCAATTTTATTTATAGCTTCTCTAGGAGTTAAACATAATTTTGACTTTGGATAATTAAATTTACTTTTATAATCTCTATCTTTAAATTCATCTAAATTTTTATCTATCTTATTTAATGCATCATATAGACGATAATATCCTTCTTTTCTATCTGCTACACTTGTCATTGCTAAAACAGAATTTTTAGTATACATCTCAAATTGTAATTTATACTTTTTCTCTAAAATATTATAAATTTTTTCTCCACTTATATCTTTATTTATAAAAAATAATAATTTTCCAATATCTAAATTATTATTATTATATAAACTTAAATTTTTTAAATTTAATATATTTTCTCTAAAATTATTTAATAATTTTATATAGTCATTAAATAACTCTTTAGACTTATTATTTAATAAATTTATTGTATTATCTACTCCTACCATAAAAATATAAGATGGACTACTAGTCTGTATCATAGATAAATGTAATTTTAAAAGTTCTAAATTTACTCTATTACTTCCTATATGTAGTATAGATGTTTGAGTAAAACAAGGCAGAGTTTTATGTAAGCTTTGAATAACAATATCAGCATTTTGTTCTAAAGCAGTTTTTGGAAAAATATTATGAAATTTAAAATGAGATCCATGTGCTTCATCTACAATTAATATTTTATTGTATTTATGTACTATTTCTGAAATTGATTTAATATCTAAAACATTACCTTCATAAGTTGGACTTGTAATTAAAACAGATTTGATATTATTATTTTTAGATAATATTTCTTCCAACTCTTTTAAATCTAAACCTATAACTAATCCTTTGTCATCTATTACAGGATATATATATTTAGGTTTAACACCAGAATATATTAATCCACTATATACACTTTTATGGCAACTTCTTAAAACTAAAATCTCATCAGATTCTGTACATGTAGCTAATATAGATGCTATAATCCCACAACTAGAACCATTTACTAAAATAAAACTTTTATAAGCTCCAAAAGTTTTAGCACAATTTTCTTCTAAATTTTTTATAATTCCATTTGCATCATGTAAATTATCCATAATGCTAAATTCTGTCATATCATAATTATATAAATCATAATTAAAATTTAAAAAATTTTTATTTCGTTTGTGTCCAGGCATATGAAAGGGATAAATATCCTCTTTTAAGTAATCTTCTATTTCTTTTATCATAAATTCACCTTTTAATTTTTAGTTGTATTTAAATATTTATCTTAATAAATGCATTGTACATTAGTAATTTATATAATACAACATATAAAAAAACTTTACTTTATTTAAAATAAATAAAGTAAAGTTAAAAATAAATTTTTATTTTATATTTAAAAATTTTAGTTTATTTAAATAAGAATTTATTTTAAAAATCCTAATTAATAAAACATTCTCTTACTATCAAAATATTCTTTTACATATCTTAAAGCTTCACCAAAACGTTGTGTATGAACAATTTCTCTTTCTCTTAAAAATCTAAGAGGTTCTATAACGTCAGGATCGTCCATTAAATCTATTAAATATTCATAAGTGGAACGAGCTTTTTCTTCAGCTGCCATATCTTCATAAAGATCTGATACAGGGTCTCCTTTAGATTGTATATATGAAGCTGTCCAAGGAATACCTGCAGCTGATTGTGGATATATAGCAAGACCATGATTTACATAATTAGGATCTAATCCTGCATCCATTATTTCTTTTCTTGTTGCATTTTGAGTAAGCTGAGTTACCATTGCACCGATCATTTCTAAATGGGCTAATTCTTCTGTTCCGATATCATTTAATAAAGCCCTTGCTTCTGGTGTTACCATAGTGAATTTTTGGCTTAAATATCTCATAGATGCAGCTAACTCACCGTCTGGTCCACCGTATTGTTCTATAATTATTTTTGCCAATTTGGGATTAGACCTTTTTATACTTATAGGATACTCTAATTTTTTTTCATATATCCACATTATCTTACTCCCTCCTTACAATTACATGGGTTTTTAGCAAATTCCGCACTCCATGGGAATGGATCATCCTTCCAAGTCCATTCGTTTGGATCACTAGGTGATCTATATGAACATAATGGGCCAAAATTCTCCTCATATTTTCTTCTAAATTGATTTGCCTCATTTACGATAATATTATATTTTTCAATTATATCTTTATCATGTGGATGTGTGTCCAAATAAAGATGTAAGTCTGTAGCTAAGAAATCTAGTCTCGAAATTTTTTCTAATAATTCTTTTCTATTCATTTAAAAATTCTCCTTTTCCATGATAAGGGTGAAACAATTCTTTAAAAATTGTCCCGTTACAAAGGGATTCTGCTGGTTCAAATAAAGTTGTTGTTTGCTGAAAAGGTACATATGCATTCGCATATACTACAGTATCAGGAAAAATAGAAGGAATCTCTGATTGATTACATTTAGGCGTAAATGTTCTTTGATTAGATGGATACTTGCAGCTACAATCCGAATTATTTATATACAAAATAATTACCTCCTTAATATTATTTACTTATATTTTATGTTCAATATAAATTATTGTTACATTAAATATAAAACACTAAATATAATATAGTGTGTTTTTTATTTTTTCATATTTACTCTTTTTTATACTTGGTTTTTTAAATTACCAATTTCTTTATTTTAAAACATTGACTCAAAAATAATATTAAATTATAATTTTAATATTAAGTTTTATTAAAATAATGATAAGTAAAATTTTTTTATTATACAGAAATAATTAATAAAAATTTTTATTAAAAATAAATTGCACCTTACTTTAAAATTTTATATAAAATTATAATTATATTTTCTTCGTTACAGAATTAAAAAAGAGTATATTGAAATACTAAATAGGATCGTAACGCAAATTTAACTTTGGTTCCTTATAATATTTTTATAGGAAATCAAGGTTTTTTATTTTATAATAAACTAAATTAAATTAAAGGAGAGTTACAATGGCAAACAAAAGTAATAATGTTGAAGCTATAACTAATATGGAAGTTGACTTTGCTCAATGGTATACAGATGTAGTAAAAAAAGCTGAACTAATAGATTATTCATCTGTAAAAGGATGTATGATATTAAGACCTTACGGATATGCGATTTGGGAAATTATTCAAAATTATTTAGATAAAATATTTAAACAAACTAATCATGAAAATGTTTATATGCCAATATTTATACCTGAAAGTTTGCTTCAAAAAGAAAAAGACCATGTAGAGGGCTTTGCACCAGAAGTTGCATTTGTAACTCATGGCGGAAATGAAGAATTAACAGAAAGATTATGTGTTAGACCAACTTCTGAAACTTTATTTTGTGAACATTATTCAAATATTATACAATCCCATAGAGATTTACCAAAACTATATAATCAGTGGTGTAACGTTGTTCGTTGGGAAAAAACAACAAGGCCATTTCTACGTACTACAGAATTCTTATGGCAAGAAGGTCATACTGTTCATGCTACTTTAGAAGAAGCAGAAGAAGAAACATTAAAAATGTTAAATATATACTCTGATTTTTTTGAAAACTACTTAGCAATACCTGTTATAAAAGGTAAAAAAACAGAAAAAGAAAAATTTAGCGGTGCTCAATCAACTTATACAATAGAAAGTTTAATGCATGATGGAAAAGCACTTCAATCTGCAACAAGTCACAATTTAGGAGATCACTTTGCAAAGGCATTTGATATACAATACACTGATAAAAATAATAAATTACAGTACTGTTATCAAACTTCTTGGGGAATAACAACTCGTTCTATAGGCGCAATAATAATGGTTCATGGCGATAATAACGGTTTAGTATTACCACCTAAAATAGCTCCTATACAAGTTATAATAATACCTATAGCAAGCCATAAAGAAGGTGTCTTAGAAAAAGCAAAAGAAATTTCAGAAAAAATAGAAAATTTTGCAAGAGTAAAATTAGATTCTTCTAATAAATCACCTGGCTGGAAATTTAGTGAATATGAAATGAAAGGTGTTCCAATAAGGCTTGAAATAGGTCCTAAAGATATTGAAAAAAATAAAGCAGTACTTGTAAGAAGAGATAATGGAGAAAAAATAGAAATTAGTTTAGATAACTTAGAAGAAGAAATAAAAGCATTATTGCAAAAAATACAAGAAAATTTATATAATAATGCATTATCACTATTACAAGAAAAAACTTATAATGCTACTACATTAAATGAATTCGAAAAAATTATAAAAGAAAAATCAGGATTTATAAAGGCAATGTGGTGTGGAGACAAAAATTGCGAAGATAAAATAAAAGAATTAACAACTGCTACATCAAGATGTATGCCTTTTAATCAAGAAAAAATAAGTGATAAATGCGTTTGTTGTGGTAACAAAGCTAATCACATGGTATATTGGGCAAAAGCATACTAAATAGATTAATTTTTATAATTGTTTTTCCGATACTTAAAAATATAAATCTAATCATTTTAAATTTTTAAGGTGGTGATAACTTGAATAATACCACATTGGTAAACAATAAAAATGAAATTTCAATAAATTCTATATTTAATGATAAAAAGTATGACAGTATATTTAAAAAAGGTAATATTTTAGAAACAAAAGTTATAGATAAAAAAGGTAATAATATTATTTTTGAAACTATAAATAATATTAGATTTGAAACAAATACAAATATTATTAATCCAAATATAGGTGATAAAATAAATTTTGAAATTACAAAATCTGATAGTACTATTAAATTAAAATTTCTAAATAACTTAACAGAAACTAAAGTTATTAGAGATTCTAATTTAATGTCTGATAAAAATATAATGGAGCTTTTTAATAAAAGTAATTTCATTAAGGACGAAGAAACATTTAATAATAAAAAACCACTAGATAACTATAATAATGACATAAAAACTATTCAAGCTGTTGCTAAATTAAAACATAAATTAGAATATGGTTCTAATAATGTGACATTAGCAACAGTAAATATGTTATTATCAAGTGGTATATCTTTAAGTAATATTACATTAGATACTCTTACTTCTACAATAAAAGAAGTTACTGATGATCCAAATATTGAAGTTAACAAAAATAATTCAAAATATAATTCTCTAAAAACTGAAAATAATAATATAAAAATTTCAATAAAAAATTATCCTGAAATAGCTGAAAATCTTAATAAAAATAATTTACCTGTTACACAAAAAAATATTGAAACAGTTTTAAAAGTATTAGATACTTTTGATACTATTAAAGATATAAATGATAGCAATATATCATTTATATTGCAAAATGAACCTAAAGAAATAACATTAAATGATATATATATTTCAAAACACTCAAATTTATTAGAAGAAAATAACAATGAAGAAAAATTATCAAAAGAAGTACTAGATGATTTAAAATTAGAACTTCCTAAAGTACTAAAAGATCAAAACATAGAAAATTCTTCAAAAAATATAGATATAAGTCATTTTCTACTAAAAAATCAAATTCCTATTACTAATAGAGCTATTAATTCAACTATATTTTTAAAAGATATAAGTCAAAATATTTCAAAAGAATCTCTTATATTAGGTACAATAAATAATATAAAAAAAGATATAAATCCACTAGATATAACTTTATTTGATGATAATAATTTAAATAAAGAAAATTTAAAACTAACATATAAAGAAATTATAAAAGACATAAACAATATCACACCAAAAGCAATATACTTATTAGAAAACTCTGGCTCGCCAGTTACAATATTTAATTTAAGAAATATAATTAAATCTTCTGAGTATAATCAAAATTTAAATATTGAAGAATTAAATGATAAACAATTGTTACAAAAACATACTTTATCTCAAATACAACTAAAACTTACATATGAGTCTATAAATAGATTAATAGATAAAAATATAAATATAGATACTATGCCAATAGTTAATGCATTAAATGAATTAAATAAAATAGAAGAAGAAAAATTATTTAAACTTTTAGATTCTTCTAATATAGAAATAAATAACAACAATTTGCAAAAAGTTAAAGATATTTTTAATGCAATATCTATGTTTCCTTTATCTAAAAGAAATTTTATACCTAATGTAATTAATAATAACGAATCATTTACTATACAAGGTATAAAAAATTCTTATTTACTAGATAAAAAATTTGAAGATTTTGAAACTTTTCAAACTTTACCAAATTCAAAATATGGTGATTCTTTTAATAATATTTATGACGAATTAAAAAATATACTTAAAAATTTAAATATAGAAATAACAGAAAAAAATATTAAATCTGCCTCTATTCTTTCTAGAAGTAAATTAGATATTAACTATAATAATCTATTACAAGTTAAAGTTATAGACGAAAAATTAAATTATTTAAAAGATATGCTACATCCTAAAATTGCTATAAATATGATAAAAGAAGGATTTAATTTACTAGATATGCACATAGATAATATTCTAGAATATATAGATAAATACAATGATCAGTACGGCGACAATATAAAAAATAATTTGTATGAAAATATTTTACAGATAGAAAAAGAAGATATTTCACAAGATGAAAGAAAATCTATGATTGCAATATACCGTATGATAAATCAAATAGAAAAAAATGGCTCTGCTAGCTTAGGAATAAATATAAAATCTGGTCATTCTATAACACTTGGAAACTTACTAAATGCATCTAAATATTATGATAAATCACATAATAACAATACTTATAATGATATATCTATTAATAATGAATCTTTAGAATTTGAAGATATTAATAAAGAGACTATAAGAAACTTACTTAATAAAACATATCAATCAAATACAAAAGAAAATATAAATAGAATAAAAACTTTACTAAATAATGAAGAAAATACTACTACTACTAAAATTAATAATGCAATATATACAGATTTAATAACAAAATCTTTAGGATTAAACTTAAACAATAATATACTTAAAAATATTTTATCTCAAAATAATAATCTTTTAAACGAACCAATAGAAAATGTTTTAAATGAAATAAAAAATTTAAATTTAGAAAAATCATCTAATAATATTAATGAAGTCCAAGATGCTTTTAAAGATTTAATAAACTTTTTTAATTCTGATCCAAAAAATTTACAGTGGTTAGAAGATAACAATATACCTATTACAATTAATAACTTAAATACTTTAAATTTATCTAAAAAAAATCCAAATTTATTTACTGATTTATTAGATAATATTAAAGATAATTTTGAAGATATTAATAATTTAATTCCAGATACTTCATTAAATATTATAAAAAACGAAAATATTGAACCAAAAAACATTTTAGAAAATATATCAAATTTTCTCGACAACTTGGCATTTGAAAATCCAAATTTAATACATGATATTAAAACTATACAAGATGATATTAGATTAAAAAATATAATTAATAACAAAAAAGCAAGTTACTCTATTCCAATAAAATTAAAAAATAAAATATCAAATTTAAGTATGTTTATCCCTTCCGGATATATACCTACAAATAATAATATAAGTATTGTAACTTCTATAAATACTGACTTTGTAGGAAACGTTAAAAGTTATATAGAGCTTGCCGATAAAGATGTATATGTATTTTTTGATATAGAAGAAAAATTTTTAGATATAATAAAAAAGAATGAAAACATACTAAAAGATATTTTTATAAGTCAAGATTTTCAAATAAAAAATATCAAATATAATGATATAAATACTGATATTCCTTCAATTCCTATGAATAATTATAATAATAAAAAGACTTACCCACAAATAAAAAAACAAATAATTAATTTAGCTTCTAGCTTATCAAATTTTTTAAATACAATATAAATATATTGAGGTGATTTAAAATGATTATTAATACAAATATGCCTGCACTAAAAGCATTAACACAAGTTAATAGAACAAATAAAAAAATTGATAGCTCTAATCTAAAAATGGCAACTGGACTAAAAATAAACTCTGTGTCAGATGATGCCTCAGGTTTTTCTATATCAAATAAAATAAGAAATGAAATTAACGGTTTAGAAAAAGCTGCTCAAAATGCTTTAGATGGAGTATCTCTTATACAAACAGCAGATGGAGTTTTAGATGAAGTAACATCAATGTTACAACGTATGAGAGAATTATGTGTAAAATCCTCTAACGATACTTTAACAGATGAAGATAAAGAAATAATGCAAAGTGAAATAAATAGTTTATCAGAAGAAATTGATAGTATATCAGATAAAGCACAATTTAATAAAACAAAATTATTTGGCAAAAAATTTACTGACGATAAATCAGGATTTCAATATGGTAAAATAAAATTACAAATAGGTGCTTATAAAAATGATACTGTAGAATTCTTTCTTCCAGAAGTTTCTTCAAAAACACTTGGAACTGATAAAATTTCAGTTCAAAATACAAAAGATGCACAAAGTGGAATAACATCATTAGATAATTCATTACAACAAATTTCTAATATAAGAGGTAATATAGGTGCATTACAAAATAGACTAGAAAGTACTCATTCTAATATAAAAACTACTAATGTTAATCTAAGCGAAGCTCTTAGTCGAATAGTAGATACAGATATGGCTAAAGAAATGTCACTTTTAACACAAAACTCTGTAATAAGCCAAGCTGGAATTTCTGTATTAGCACAAGCAAATCAAAAACCTCAACAAGTTTTGCAATTATTAGGTTAATATTGAAAGAAGGTTAGTTTATGAATACTAATGATTATACAACAAGAATATTATCTGCAACTCCATTAAAACTAGTAATCATAACATACGAACTTGCTATAAAAAACATAAGTGAAGCAATTAAAACAGATATATTAGATCATAAACAAAAAAATATATCTAAATCAAGAGATTGTTTAAAAGAATTAATAATTAATTTAAATCCTCAAATAGAAATTTCTAAAAATTTATATAGTATATATATATATATTAATAAATTATTAATATCTGCAGATATAAAATGCGATCTTAAAAAATTAAATAAAATTGATGAAATAAATAATATATTATATGAGTGTTACGATTTACTAGAAATACTTCTATTTGCTTGGAACGAAATTGATTTAAAAGATAAATCAGATCCAATTAATAATTTTTCTAAAATTTTTGCTGGACTAACATATAAAAATAATAAATTATCTGAATATGTAGATGAAGCATCTTATATGAATTTTAAGGCATAGAGTAAGTGGTACCACTTACTTTTTTATTTTTAAGCTATTTTTGGAATAATGTTACATTTTATTGACTATATTATTATTACATAAACTTCTAATATAAGGAGGATAATATTAAATCATGTCACAACCAAATATAAATTATAATAATGAAAGAAGTTATAAAAATAGAGATAGAAAAGGTTCTCTCTTATTTTTAAAAAGAAATTCACATGTTGTAGACGAAAATGAAGAAATTATTCTTATTCTAGATTCATTAAAAGATGATTTAAATTATGTCCATAATTGTTTAGACTATATAACAGATCCTATTCTTATTGATAGCTATATATATCAATTGCAATCACTAAACATGAAATATAAATTTTATATACAACTTTGTAAAGAAAGAGGATTAATATCAGAATAATTTAATTAATCTCTTTATAATATAATTTGGGGGGAATCAACATTGGAAAAACTAGATATTTCTTTAATATTTATTATTATATGCTCATTTTTTATGGGTATAATCTTATTATCTAAACCTTTAAAATTTATATTTAATTTTTGTTTTAAAAGTGTATTAGGATTATCATTTATTTTTGTACTTAATTTATTATTTAAATCATTTGACGTTTATGTAGGGATAAATTATTTAAATGCAATTATAGTTGGTTTATTAGGTATTCCTGGTATTATTACATTATATATTACTCAGTTAATATTATAAAAAGATATCTAATTAGATATCTTTTTTAATTTATTCTTTATATTCAATATTTTATTTTTCTTATTTTCTTTTATGTCTTTTTTAAGTTCTGTAAGTTTAGGTTCAAAATAATTTCCTTGTACCATATTAACGCCTAAAGAAATAGCAATATCTAATTCTTGTTCAGTATCTATTTGTTCTGCTAAAACTTTTATATTGTTATCATTACAAAATGCCACTAAATTTTTAAACATATTTTGTTTATCTATATCATTATATATTTCACCTAATATTCCCTTATCTATTTCAAATATATCTGGTTTAATACTAAACAATTCTGATTCATCTATATACCCACGACCATCGTTACCTAATGCTATAATTCCATCCGTGGCATCTCTTAACATAGATATTCTTTCAAGTAAATCTTGTTGGAATAAACATAAATTTCTCGTTAGTTCAATTACAATATTTTTAGATATATATTTTATTTTATTACTAATTTCTTGAAAGTCCTCTTCGCTTATATTTTGAACCATTATTATACTTATAAAAATTCTTTTTTCACCTAATGTCTCTCTATTATTCATAAGTAAATCTATAGTTTTATTTATTATTAACATTTGAACATCATATAATCTAGACTGAGACTCTGCAGCCGCAAATATTTCTAAAACAGTTTTAAATTCATCTATATTAGATTTTATAAATGATTTATATCCATATATCTGACATGTTTCTATATCTACTATAGGTTGAAATAGATATTCTATAAGTCTTTTACTTATAAGTTTATCTAAAGCTCTATTTTTTGCAATTAAATATTTATCTTTAAGATAAACTTCTTTATCAAATTCTACAATTCCACCTTTGCTATTGTACTTGCATTGATACATAGCAAAATCTGCATACTTTATAAGCATATTTATATCTTTGCTATCTATGCCATATAATGATATCCCAAGGGATGCCTTTATTTTAAATTTTTCATTATCTAATAACGTTATATAAGTATTGTTCATACTATTATTTATAATTTTGTAGATATTTGATTTCATATTTTGAACATTATCAAAATTATAAACAAATATAGCAAATTCATCACCTGAAATACGTGATACAATTCCGCCTATAGATCTAAATATTGCAAACATTTCAGATGCTGCTATTATATAATTATCTCCTAAAGCATGACCATAATTATCATTTATATATTTTAAATTATCTAAATCTGCAAATATAAGTGCACCTAATTTATTAGGATTTTCTAATACCATCTCATGTATTTTTCTTCTAAAAGCATTTCTATTTAATAATCTCGTCATAACATCGTAGTCTAATTCTGATTCTAATTGTTGTTGTTTTACTATATCATCTGTTACATCTATAATAATACCAACATTTTTACCATCAAATATATCATTTTCAATTCTTAGACATTTTGTTAAAATGCTATTAGTATCTTTTTTCCAGCCATAAACATTTTTTTTACCTTTTATCTTATTACTTTTAATCTTTGTAAATATTTCGTCCCAATATGATTTATCAATATAATTTTTATTTTCTTCTGAATTTTGTATATCTAAAATTTTAATTAATGTATTTGTTACAAAAACCATACTACCATCTTGAGGATCCTCAAAACACCCTACAGGTACATGTATTGTTTCTAAAATATATTTTATTCTTTTTGCTGACTCTAAATTTAAATTACTCACTTTTTCAATTGAACTTAAAAGTTCATTTAATTCCGAAATACTAGTTTTTTCAAACTTAGGTGATGTTCCCTTGTTTTTATTTACATTTAAAATATTCTTAGAAACTTTTATAATTTTATTACTCGTAAAATATACAAAAGTTATAAAAATACCAATATTTATTATACTAAAAAATAAAGTAAATATAATCATTACATGAATACTTGTTCTAGAAGGTAATAAAATATCATTTTCTGATACAAAACTTAATAAGTATAACTTTTGATTTTTAAATATTCCTTTACTTTCACCTAAATCCACAGGAACATATGATAAATAAAAAATTTCTGAATTATTATTATCAAAATATACTTTTTTAATATTTTTATACTTTTTCGTTGAATATAAGTTTATATAGTCTATATTATTAAAATATTTATGAGCTATATTTTTATCGTAAAGAATATTATTTACATTGATTTTATCATTATCTAAATTAAATCCTAATGCAAAAAAACTATTATTATAAATTGAATGATTTAAATTAGTTAAATTATCACTAATATATTTAAATGAAATTTCTATGCCATAAATACCGTAAAATCTATTATTAGAATCTATTAATGGCATAATATAAGTAATAATATCACTTTTATTATCTATATAACTATGTGAATATAACCATCGTCCTAAAGGTTCATAATCATTTTTTATTTTTATAACATCTAAATAATTTATATTGCTATAAAATTGATTCCATAAATTATTATATTTTAAATTTTTTCTCCATTTATTTTTATTCTTAAAAATATCTTCTTCATTTAAATCATCATTATAATTTAAATATATACTAGAAAATAAATTTTTATTATTAAAATCTATATTATTGCCGTTAAATATTATAAAAGCATTTTCAATATCTACACTATTTAAATTTTTTACTAAGTACTTTATTCCTAATTGTTGTATTTCAGTAAATATTTTGTCATCTGAGTACATTTTATCTATATTTATATTATTATTTTTTATTATATCTTGTAACGAGTTATTAAATTCATATCTTATAATATTAGATTCTTCCACTATTTCTAATAAAGATTTTTCAAGACTAACCGTGTTACTTATCATTAAATCATCTAATGTTTTAAAAGATTGTAGATTTAAATTGTTAAAATTTTTATCAAATTTTACAAAATATATAAATAATCCAATTTCTATTATAATTATAAATATTATTATATATACAACCTGTTTTCTTAAAGATGATTCACTCTGTATATGACTAAATTTCATTATTATCTCCTCTATAATCTTGTTAAATAAGATATAACAATAAAAGTTTTTCATAATAATGCGTTTAAGATTATATAGCACAATATTATGATCGGATTATATACTATTATCCTTAAATTATCAATTATTATAAATCGATTATATATAAAAAAAACAACTAAATCTTCTTCCAATAAGTTTAGTTGTTTTTATTAATAAATATACCTCATTTATGAATTTAATGTCACTAAATAATTTAACTTTATAGAGTGTGCTATATCATCTGTAAATACTTCATGTATAATTTTTTTTATATTTTCATATTCATTATTTAAAATATTATATAAATTTTTAAATAAATCTACACAATTAAGCTCTTGCTCAAAAGCATTTTTAAATTCATTAATTAATCCATTTTCATTATCTATAGTAAATATCTTTTTATAATCATTATTTGTATTTTCTTTATTAAAATCAAAACTTTTATCATCACATAAATCCATATAAATTTTTTTAAGTAGTTTTTCGTGTTTTTGTTCATCTAATCTAATACTATTTAAAATATTTTTATGATTAAAATCATCAATACAATCAACAAAATTATTATAATATTCTACTATCATTTTTTTTAATTGTATTCCTTCTAATAATAGATTTACAATTTTATCATTAACTATTTTTTTAGAATAATCATAATCTAATTTTAAATTTCCATTTAAATTTTTATCTAAACACAAATCATCATCTTCACTCGCAAAAAATGAACTAGGTAAAGGCCTTATATTAAAACTTTTCTTCCCATATTTTTCTTTATCATCTGTATTATCTTTAAATTTATTATAAAAATTAATATTATTATAATTTGGTATATTGTAATTTTTATAATCACAATCAGAATAATTAATTTTTCTTAAAGGCACTTTTTTATCTTCATATGATAATGATTTTTCATAATTTTTCTTAATATTTGGTTCTGCTAAATATATATTATCATTACATTTTTCATCGCACTTATCAAATAGTCTATCTGTACAATCTTGATTAATATATTCACTTTGATTTAAACTATTATATTTAACATTATACGGATACAATTTCACATCCCCCTAAAACATACCTATTATTTGATATAATACTTTATTTTTATTTATATGCTATTTTCTATCCAACTGTTACCAAGATATATAAAGTATAAGTTAAAAATATTTTCTAATAATATTAATTAAATTATAATACTGAGGTGATTTTATTATGAATACTAAATTTTTAAAATTACAATTATTAATATGGTTTTTTACTAGTCTATTTTTTAATACTAAAGTACAAGCACAATACTCTTTTACATATTTAGAAAATGTAGTAGTAAAAGTTATTTCTCCAAATACAAATATTTACTCTGCTCCAAATTTAGAATCTTATATATTAGATACAAAGCAAAAAGATGATATCTTAAATGTAATAGGAGAATATACAAATTGGTATATAGTTCAGTTAAAAGATAATAGTATTGGACTAATACATAAAGATTATGTTGCTTCATTAGATCCAGAAAACACTAAACTTATATCATTAGATAATGAAACAATAGAAAATATATTTAATTCTATAAATTCTTTAAGAGAAGAAAATAATACTCAATATATAAATTATGATGAAAAATTAAGTTTAATTGCACAAAAAAAAGCAATTGATATGGCAACAAATGAATATATTAATCATTTTTCAGAAACATATAAAACTCCATTTAAAATGCTTAAGGATAATAATATTGATTTTAAATTTGCAACTGAAAGTTTTATGGTTATAAATAATGACAGTGATATTTTAGATATTATAAAAAATAATAAATTTATTAACGTAATATCCTTAAATAAAAATTTTAATAAAATTGGTATAGGTCTATCTAAAAATTATAAATCAGAAAAAGTTATTGTCCAAATATTTATTAATGACACTCAATAAATTAGTTTTTGATAAATAGATTTTCCAATAATAAATAAATTTTAATTTTACTAATTATTGACGATATTTTTAACTTATGCTAAAGTGATTATACTATTATAAAAAATATATTTATCAATAAGGGAGTAACAGCAATGTATGATAATAAACTATTAACAGAAGAAGAAATTTTAGCGATTATTAGTAATGAAAATAATATTGTAAATGAAGAATTAAAATCTAGAGCAAAAGAAATAACAAAACAAAATTTTAATAATAATGTTTTTTTACAAGGTAAAATAAATTTTACAAATAATTGTACTAAAAATTGTATATATTGTGGACTTCAAAATAATGAAAATATAAAAAGATATAGATTAACAACAAATGAAATTTTAGAAATTTGCCAAAAAGGATATAATAGCGGTATAAGAAATTTTCTACTTCAAGGTGGAGATGACGCTTTTTATACAGAAGAAAGATTATCAAAGTTAATAAGTAGAATAGTAGAAAGATTTGAAGATTGCTCAGTAGGGTTATCAGTAGGTGAAAGAAATTATAGTACTTATAAAAAATATTTCTTTGCAGGGGCAGATACTTATATCTTAAAACATAAAACAGCAAATAAAAATCACTTTAAAAAACTACATCCATCAAATTCTGGTATAGAAGAAAGAATAGCTTGTTTAAATAATTTAAAAGAAATAGGATTTTCTATAGGTAGTGGAATTATGGTAGATAGTCCAGATCAAACTATTGAATACTTATTAGAAGATATTATGTTATTAAAAGATATTGAACCAGAAATAATAAATATAAGTTCTTATATTCCTTATCAAGATATTAATTTTAAAAATAAATCTGATAAAGTATTAAATTTAATATTAAATATAATATCTATTGTAAGAATTATATTGCCAAATTCATATATATGTTGTTCTAATACTATAGCATTATTAAATAGTGATGCTATAAATCTTTCATTAGAATCTGGAGCAAACATGATAAATGTAAACATATCTCCTGATAAAGCAAAAAACTTATATACCACATATTGTAAACCTATAAATTATACTAAATTTGATAATATAGAAAATATTATAACATTATTAGAAAATCTAGGTTATACAGCTAAATTTAATATGTAAAAAAATGCAAAATAAGCTTTAAAACTTATTTTGCATTTTTATATTTCAAATATTTTTAAATTTATTACTTACTTTTTATCTTCTTCCCAGAAATCTGCATTTCTAATTCCTATTTCATGAGGATTTTTAAATACAGGATCTATACCACTTTTATATTGTTTATCATAATCTTTAAAACATGAAATAACTGTTTTATATAATAATAATAAAGCTATTAAATTTAACCAAACATTTAATCCTATACCTATATCCGCTAAATCCCATGCTACTTTTGAATGAGTAATAGAACCTTGGAAAATTGATAATAAGAACACTACTCTAAAAATATTTAATATAATTTTATTATATTTTCCATTTTTAGATTTTAAATATACTAAGTTAGTTTCACCTATATAATAATATGAAAAGAATATTGTATAGGCAAAGAAGAATATAGCAATAGCAACCGCTATATTACCAACACCAGGAAACACACTATTAATAGCTTCACTAACAAATGCTGTACCTACTTCAGTATTTGCTGGTAAATGATTTACTACTAATTCAGCACTCATATCTGATCCAGCAAATACATTATATTTTCCAGATAATAAAATCATAAAAAGAGTAGCTGTATTAACAAAAAATCCACATATATAAATAGAAAAAGCTTGAACTAATCCTTGTTTAGCTGGATGACTTACTCCAGCAGCAGCTGCTGCAGATACTTGTGAACCTTGACCAGCTTCACTAGTAAATACACCTCTTCTTATACCCATATTTATTGCAGCCCCAACAATTCCACCAAAAACACTGTCAAGTCCAAATGCACTTCTAAATATTAAAGCAAATAATGATGGTATTTGTCTTACATGAACAATTATTACTATAAAAGCTATTATTATATATGCTACTGACATTATTGGCACAACAGCTGCTGATATATTCGCTATTCTATTAACACCACCAGTAATAACAAATATAAGGCTTACTGACATTAACAATCCCATTACCCACTTAGGAATACCAAAGGCAAGCTCCATAGAAGAAGTTATTGTATTAGCTTGAACACCCGGTAAAAAAAGTGCATAGGAAAGTATTCCAACAATTGAAAATAAAGTTGCATACCATTTCCAACCTATACCTTTTTCCATATAAAAAGCAGGTCCTCCACGGAATTCATCTTTATCTTTTATCTTATAAATTTGTCCTAATGTTGATTCTGCAAAAGCAGTAGCAGAACCTAAAAATGATATAACCCACATCCAAAATACAGATCCTGGGCCACCGAATCCAATAGCAGTAGCCATACCTGCTATATTTCCTGTTCCTAACCTACCGCAAAGTGACATTGCTAAAGACTGAAAGGGTGAAAGTCCTTTGCCCTCTTGATCTTTAAGCGTCAATTGTCTAACCATTTCTTTTGCATATCTTAACTGTACAAATTTAGTACCAAAAGTAAATAATAATGCTGTAACAACACATAAAACTACCATTGGTAAACTCCATACCTTTACCGATATAAAGTTAATAATTTCTGCCATGATCTTTTCCCCCTTTTAAGTAATGATTAAATTTTATATTTACACATAAATATTAATTATTTCATTAAAATGGTTCACCTGAAGCCTTAGGGCCAACAGATTTTCCAACAAAAAGCACTAAAACGATAATAGTTAATATATATGGTAACATGCTTAAAAATTGAGATGGTATTATAGATTCATTACCACCTAATAAAACTACTAATGATTGAGCAAATCCAAATAATAAACAAGCACCTAATGCTCCTTGAGGTGTCCATTTACCAAATATAACAGCTGCTAAAGCAATAAATCCTTTTCCAGAAATTACAGTAGGAGAAAAAACAGATATTATTGCTAAAGAACATGAAGCTCCTCCAATTCCTGCTAAAAATCCAGAAGCTAATACACAGAAGTATCTTACTTTGTGTACATTTATTCCTAAAGTTGCTGCTGCTTTTGGATTTTCTCCAACAGATATAACTCTTAAACCTAATTTAGTTTTATATAAAAAGTACCACATAGCAAATGTTAATAATAAAGCTATTAAAATAGTTGAATCTACATTTAAATTTGAAGTCCATATATTTTTATTTGGATTTTGCATCCAACTTAAAATTTTAGGAATTTTATTAGTAACTGTAGGAGAAGTATTTGTTCCTCCAAATAATGCTTTACATATAAATAATGATAATCCTGGGCCAATAAAATTCATTGCTAAACCAGAAATTGTTTGATCTGCTTTAAATTTTATTGAAGCTATAGCATGAAGAAATGCTAAAGCACATCCTGCTAAACCTGCACATATAAATCCTAACCATGGGTTTTGAGTATAATATGCTATAACTGCTCCTACTAATGCACCTATTGTCATCATACCTTCTAGACCTATATTTACAACTCCTGATCTTTCTGAAATAATACCACCAAGTGCTGCTAATATTAAAGGTGCAGAATACATCAAAGTAATATTTATAGATAATAATATATTATTCATTAGAATTTTCTCCTTTTTCTAATTTATCTGCTATTATGGTAAATATTAGCCTCATACCAATAAAGAATATTATAGTACCTATAACTATATTTATAATTTCAGTTGGTACACCAAGTTGAGACTGCATAGCATTTCCACCATATTTTAAAGCTCCAAATAAAAGTCCAGAAAAAATACATGCTATAGGATTATTGTTAGCTATAAGTGCAACAGAAAGACCATTAAAACCATAATTTTCATGTAAAGAAAGAGTAATTATTCTATTAGGGCTCATACCTGTAATATAAATTCCACCTGCTAAACCTGCTATTGCACCTGATATTAACATTGACATAATTATTTGTTTTTTTACATTTATTCCAGCTGCTTCTGCGGCGTATTTATTAATACCTACTCCTTTTAGTGAGTAACCTAAAGTTGTTTTATTTAAAATAAAACCTACTATTATAGCTACTGCAACAGCTATAAAAATACCATAATTTATATCAGTTCTAAAAACAATATCTTGAACAGTATCTAATAATTTCATAAAAAGTGTCGGTTTTTCAACACCATTTACAATTGGTACATTCCCTTTAAGTTCTGCAATTTTATCTCTAAATGCCAATATATTTTCTTGATTAGCTTTAACATTATATAAAATATTTATTCTTGCAGAATCTAATACTTCATATACACCTTCTGAATTTGGTTTTTTTAGACTTGGTAATGTAACATAATAATTATTAAAATATAATGCTATCCAGTTAAGCATTATAGAAGTTATAACTTCATGAATACCAAATTTCGCCTTTAACCATCCTACAAATACAGCATATAGACCAGCAAATATCATAGCTCCAAGTAGACATGCTATTGGATGAATTATTGGTGGCAAATCTATTTTATAACCAATAAAAGATGCTGCTATAGCGCCCATCATAAATTGACCTTCTGCTCCTATATTAAATAAACCTGTTTTAAAAGCAAAAGCTACAGATATACCTGTTAATATAACAGGAGTTGCTATAATTATAGTTTGAACTATGTATCTAGGTTTTGAAAAAACACCTTTAAACAATTCTCCATAAGATTGAATTGGGTTAAATCCTGATAGAGCCAAGATTATTCCACCAACTAAAAATCCTAATAAAATTGAAATAAATATTGCTGTAGTAGATTTTTTTAATAAAGAAGATATTTTAATAGACATTAATTTTCTCCTCCTGCCATCCAGAATCCTAATTTTTCTTCTGTTACATTTTCATCATTTTGTAAAGTTTTAACTATAGTACCATCATAAATTACACCTATAGTATCAGATACGTCCATAATTTCATCAAGTTCTAAAGATACTAATAATATAGCCTTACCTTTGTCACGCTCTTCTACTAATGTTTTATGAACAAATTCTATAGCACCAATATCTAAGCCTCTTGTTGGTTGAACAGCTATTAATAAATCAGGATCATTAAAAACTTCTCTTGCTATAATAAGTTTTTGTTGATTTCCGCCTGATAAAGCTCTTATAGGAGTCTTTTCACAATTATCTGGCCTTATATCAAATTTCTCAATTAATGATTTTGCAAAATTATTTATAGCTTCGAAATTTAATATGCTTTTTTTAGAAAATTGAGGTTTATTAAAACTTTCCAATATAGAATTAAGTTCAACTGAAAAATCTAAAATTAAACCTCTTTTATGTCTATCTTCATGAATAGTTGAAATACCACTTTCTAATACATTTTTAGGAGTAGTATTTTGAATCTCCTTATTATTTATCTTTATCTTACCTTTACTTGCTTTTGATAAGCATGTAATAGCCTCTATTAATTCCTTTTGACCATTACCATCTACGCCCGCAACCCCGTATATTTCCCCTCTTTTTATTTCTAAATTTAATCCTTTTAATTTTTCTAATCCTCTAAAATCTTTTACTACTAAATTTTCTATAGAAAAGATAACATCTTTTGGATCTGCTTTAGTCTTATCTATATGTAAGTTTACTTTTCTTCCAACCATTTTAGAAGCTAATTCTTCTTCAGATAAATCATCAACAACTACTCTGTCTATAAGTTTTCCTCTTCTTATAACAGTACAATATTTTGCAGATTGTTTAATTTCTTTTAATTTATGTGTAATTATTATGATAGTTTTTCCATCATTAATAAGTCTTTTCATAATATCTATTAACTCTAAAATTTCTTGTGGAGTTAATACTGCTGTAGGCTCATCTAAAATTAAAATATCTGCCCCTCTATATAATGTTTTTAATATTTCTACTCTTTGTTGCATACCCACAGATATATCTTCAATTTTAGCATAAGGATCTACATATAAACCATATTTCTCTGAAAGTTCCTTAATTGCTTTTGTAGCCCTTTTCATGTCAATAATTCCAAATTTATTTGTAATTTCAGCTCCTAAAATTATATTCTCTGTAACTGTTAAATTTTCTACCAGCATAAAATGTTGATGTACCATTCCTATACCAAGTTTAATTGCATCACTGGGATTTTCTATTTTCGCTTTTTTACCATTAATAAATATTTCTCCCTTTTCTGGTTTATATAAACCATATAAAATACTCATTAAGGTAGACTTTCCAGCTCCATTTTCACCTAAAATAGAATGTATAGTACCACTTTCTACTGTTAAATCAACATTCTGTAGCGCACAAAATTTACCAAAATATTTATGTATTCCCTTCATCTCAACAGCAATATCAGACATGAGAATAGTTCCTCCTTAATAAAACTAACAACCTTAAAATATTCATAAAAAGCTAATGTTATAACATTAGCTTTTTAATTAAATATAAATTTATAATTCACTTACAAATTTTTCATATGCCTTTTCATCTTTAGGTACTTTTATTTTACCACTTACAATCATTTCTTCTATATCTTTAGTAGCTTTTTCATAAAGTTCTTTAGGCATTAAGTTAAAAGTATTTTCATTAGGATCTGCAAGAGATACACCATGTTTTGCTAAACCATATCTTAATACCTGTCCTCCTAAGTGTTCTCCACTAGCAGTTTTATAAGAGGCATCATAAACTGCATCTCCTGTACGTTTTACTGTAGAAGTTAAAACATTTTTAGGTGCTAAATAACTTTGATCCATATCTACACCTATAGCTAGTTTATTTAATTCTTTTGCAGCTTCTATAACTCCTTGGCCTGCATTTCCAGATGCATGATATATAATATCAGCACCTTGATTATACATAGCTAATGCTGAAGCTTTTCCCATAGAATCATCTACGAATGAATTTATATATTTAGTTTCAATACCTATTTTTTTATTTAATTCTCTTGCAGCATAATCTACACCTGCTTTATATCCGTACTCAAACCTTGATATAACTCTTCCAGGAATTCCACCTATAAATCCAACTTTATCAGTTTTAGTTACATTAGCAGCTATGTAACCTGCTAAGAAAGCAGCTTCTTGATCTTCAAAATCTACAGCTATAACATTATTTGGTACTTTTCCATCTAAATCAGTATCAATTATTCCATAAAGTTGATCTGGATTCATTGCAGCAGCATTTACAACATCACTTGATAATAAATATCCTATTCCCCATATTAAATTTACATTTTCATCTCTTAAAGCATCGAAGTGTACTTTATAATCTGATAATTGTTGAGATTCTTTATAAGATATTTTTGCTCCTGTATCTTGATTTAATCTTTTAAATCCATCATATGAATTTTGATTAAAAGATTTATCATTTATACCACCTATATCACTTACCATAGCTGTCGAGAAGTTTGAAAAATCAACTTTTTTATTTTCTGTTTGATTATTAGTTTGTGCTTGTTCACTAACTTGTGACGTTGTATTTGAATTTGATTGTGCAGTAGAATTATTTCCACATCCTACAAATAACATAGATATTGCCAAAATTGGTATTACTAAATTTTTTTTCATTACTAGCCTCCTAAATTTAATTAATAATAATTTTTAATTAACTTATATTACAACTTTATTACTAAACTATTTAATTATACTAGATAAAATGTAAATTTTTCTATAAAGATTAACATTTTTAAATTAAATAATCAATATTTTTATAAACTTTTTTAAATTTCTATATCTTTTGGTCCAAATCCATAAGGTAATAATTCTTCTAATATGTATTCCTTATAATTATTTTCATCTTTAGCTATTATTATTTTAAATGTTTTTGGATCACAAAATTCCATCATGACCTGTCTACAAACACCGCAAGGATAGCAAAAATCTCTTTCAATATTGTCATATCCTCCCACAATAGCTATAGATTCAAATTTTTTATGTCCTTCATATACAGCTTTAAAAAATGCTGTTCTCTCTGCACAATTTGTAGGAGTATATGAAGCAGATTCTATATTTGCACCTTCAAAAATTGTACCATCACTGCATAACAAAGCTGAACCTACTTTAAAATTAGAATAAGGTGTATAAGCATTATCTCTTGCTTTTATAGCAATTTTTATTAGTTGTGAAGTATTTATCTTAATCACCTCCTTTAATATCCTTCACTTTTCTTATTATTAATTAGATCTATTATTTTACTTGTACCTAATCTTTCTGCACCTAATTTTATAAATTTTTCTGCATCTTCTAAAGAACTTATTCCTCCAGCAGCTTTTATTTTAACATTTTTGCCAATATATTTAGTAAATAATTTTATATCATCAAAAGTTGCACCTGCTTTTGAAAAACCTGTAGAGGTCTTTATAAAATCTGCACCTGCTTTTGTTACTATTTTACATAAATTTATTTTCTCTTCTTCTGTTAATAAACATGTTTCTATAATGACTTTCAAAATTTTTTTACCACAGATCTCTTTTACAGATCTAATTTCATCTTCTATAAGATCATATTCATTATTTTTAACCATGCATATATTTATAACCATGTCTAATTCATCTGCACCATTTTCTAATGCATCTTTTGCTTCAAATAACTTAACGTTTTTTGTAGAGTAACCATTAGGAAATCCTATAACTGTACACACATTAATATTATCTTTTACATATTCTTTTGCTAGTTTTACATAATATGGTGGAATACATACTGAAGAAACATTATTTTTAATTGCATCATCACAAACTTTAATTATATCTTCTTTTGTTGTCCCTTGTAATAATAATGTATGATCTACTTTGCTTAAAATATTATTTAAGTCCAAAATTAAACCACCTTTTTATATTATTTTATGCTCGTATTGCTGTTTCTAATGCTATTTCCATCATATCTATGAAAGCTGTTTGTCTTTCTTCAGATGTTGTTGCTTGATCTTTTAACATATGATCAGAAACTGTTAAAATACATAGTGCGTTTTTACGAGCTCTAGCAGCATTCATAAATAATCCTGCACTTTCCATTTCTGTAGCTAATACACCCATCTTTACCCATTTCATAGAAGTTTCTTTATCATCATTATAAAATACATCTGAAGATAAAACATTTCCAACTTTAAAATTTATATCTTTTTTCTTAGCTTCTTCTACTGCTTTTTCTAATAATTCATAACTACAAATTGGTGCAAAATTTCCATTTAAGCCAAATTGACTTCCATAATTAGAATCTGTACATGCGCCCATAGCTATTACAATATCTTTTAAATTTAAATCTTCATGTAGTGCTCCTGCTGTACCAATTCTTATTATATTTTTAACATCATAAAAATTAAATAATTCATAGGAATATATGCCTATTGAAGGTATACCCATTCCAGAGCCTTGAACAGAAACTTTTTTTCCTTTGTAAGTACCAGTAAATCCTAACATACCGCGTACTGTATTATATTGAACAACATTCTCTAAAAATTTTTCTGAAATAAATTTTGCCCTTAAAGGATCACCAGGCATTAAAACTGTCTCTGCAATATCTTCTTTTTTAGCTCCAATATGAACTGTTGGTACCATTTAAAACAACTCCTTGTTAATTTTTTAAAATATATTTTAAGAAACTTTCTCCTGCTACTTTTCCATCTACATTTAAATATTCTAAAATTGTAGATGCTATGTCAGAAAAAGTATTTCTTATACCTAAGTTTACACCAGATTTAATATTGTTTCCATATATTAATAAAGGTATATATTCCCTAGAATGATCTGTACTTTCAGTTGTAGGATCACAGCCGTGATCTGCTGTTATAAATAATACATCATCATCCCTTAAATTATCTATAAGTTCTGGAACTCTATTATCAAAGTCTACTAATGCATTTGCATAACCTACATAATCATTTCTATGGCCATATACCATATCAAAATCAACTAAATTTGTAAATATAAGACCATCTTTTACTGTTTTCATATAGTTTAAAGTTTGATCTACTCCATCCATATTATTTTTTATATGAACAGCTTGTGTTACACCTTCACCAGAAAATATATCTTCTATTTTACCAACTGCAGCAACTTCTTTTCCTGCTTCTTGTATATAGTTTAACATTGTTTTGCCAGAAGGTTTTAAAGAAAAATCTCTTCTATTTTTTGTTCTTGTATAATTTCCACTTGTTCCAACAAAAGGTCTTGCTATTACTCTTGAAACAGCATGAGGACCAGTTAATATTTCTCTTGCAACATTACAGTAATAATATAATTTTTCTATAGGTACTATATCTTCATGTGCTGCAATTTGAAAAACACTATCTGCAGATGTATATAAAATTAAATCACCTGTTTTTACATGTTGATCTCCTAATTTTTCTATAATTTCTGTTCCAGAAGCAACACAATTTCCTATTACCTTTTTACCTGTTTTTTCTTCAAATTTATCTAAAATCTCTTTTGGAAATCCATTAGGATATGTAGGAAATGGTTTTTCAGTAATTACACCTGCTATTTCCCAATGTCCAACAGTTGTATCTTTTCCTTTTGACAACTCAGCTAATTTACAAAAAGAACCTGTAGTATTATTTATTTTTACATCTGAAAGGCTTTCTCCACCGTCTATACTTGATAAACCTATCTTATTTAAATTTTTAAGATCCATATCTTTAATAACTTTTTTAATATTTCCAAGTGTGTTGCTTCCAGCATCATTATATAAATTTGCATCTGGTAATTCTCCAATGCCAACACTATCTAAAACAATTAATATTGCTCTCATAACATTCCTTCTTTCAGTAATTTATAGTAAAAGGGGGTATATAAATAACCCCCATATAATTATAATATAAAATTTTAAATTTATTATGACACCAATTCATCATTAACATCATACATACTTTCTATAACTTTTACAAAATTATCTTTATCATTAGCTAAAAGAAATTTTTTAGCTGATGTAAGCTTTTTATATAAAGAATCAAAATATACTATAGATTCTTCTAAATTCTTATTATTATCATTTTTAACTACTTTATGTGCGAGATCTAAATAATTTTGAATTGAATTTAAAATATTATCTATGTCTGCTACAATATTATCTTTATTATAGTTTTCATTTTCATTAATATTTTGTTCTAATTTATCAAAATCTTTTTCTGCATTCTTTAAAAGCTTATCAAGATTATCTTCACTCATTTTTTCATCTGTTTTTTCAGTTGTTTTTTCTTTATTTTTAAGATCGTATGATCCTTCACTACCTATAACATCTGAGTTAAAAGTGAAATTAACATTACCTTCTTTAACAAATGCATCTTTAATTAAATCTCTTAATTCTATTAAATATCCTAAATTTTTTGACTCTTTAAATGCGTCAAAACCGTCTCCACCTTCTGCTAAGAAATCATTTGCAGCTACTCTATATACTTTATTAGGTTCAATAACTTCTCCATTATCTAATATCATTTTTGTAACTCTATTATTTTCAGGATTTTCAGGATTATATTCTACATAAACACCAGAATATTGTATATGCCCTACAGTAGTATTAAATAAACCATGTTCAAATACTTTTTTAATTTGTTCACCTGTCATTTCATGAACAGATAATTTATTATCAAATGGCATAACATTATATATACTTTCCATTGTTACATCTCCAGCTTCAATGTTAGATCTAATACCACCTGAATTCATAAAAGCAAGATCAGCTTTTCCATATTCCATCATTTTTTCAGTTAACCATTTTCCTAAAGAACTTACTTCTTGTTTATGTCTATCATGGTATAGTCCATTAGATAATACAGCTAAATGTTGTTCAAAAATAGGTTTTATTTGTTTCATCTGTTCATTTAAAATACTAACCATTGTTGGATCATCAGAAAGTTCTGATTTTTTTTCATATAATTTATCTACTTTTGCAGTTTTAGAAACTATTTTATCTTCATCTTTATCATATACAATTTCTAAATCACCTAAACCTCTGCCATAATAAATAGCTTGGGTAATAGGTATATTATTAATCTCTCCATTTACATATTGATGTGAATGACCAGTAATAATTGCATCAACACCTTTTATGTAAGGTAAACCTTCTGCTCCTGCTTCTAAAGTTACTTCTCCTGTTTCAGGATCTTGAAAAGAGCTTATATGTGATATTAAAACTATTATATTTACACCATCATCTTTAAGTTTTTTCACATATTCTTCTGCTACTTCTGTAGGATTCCTAAATTCAAATTTATTAACATTTGAAGGTAAAGACTTTATAGTTGTTTCTTGTGTTGTTAATCCTATAAACCCTATTTTAACCCCATCTATATTTTTAATTATATATGGTGTTGCCCAACTCGGAATTTCATTTGTTTCTTTATCATAAATATTTGCAGATAAAAATGGTGCTCCCATATCTTCTGACCAAGTATTTAATAAATCTAATGACCAATCAAATTCATGGTTACCGATAACAGATCCATCTAACCCAATTAGCTTAAACATATCTGTTACAGGTTTACCATGTAATAAATTACTTAAAGCTGAACCATTGAAATTATCACCCATTGATAAAACAATAGTGTTCTTATTTTTTTCTTTTTCTTCTTTAACTGCAGTGACAAATTTAGCAGCTCCTATATTTTTATCTTCTTCACTTGTACTTAACATTGCACCGTGAAAGTCATTAAAGGAAACTACATTTATTTTTACTTTGTCACCTGCATATGCATTGTGCGTAAAAAATGCAAAAGATGTCATTACCGAAGCTGCTAAAACTAAACTACTAATTTTTTTTGAAAATTTCATACTTTACTAGCCCTCCTAAAAATATAATATATAATAATTTATTAATACTTAATTAGTCATTAAGTTATTAATAATTAATATCTAATTATATTATCTTTATCTACTCTTGCATAAATGATTGGTTGTTCGTTCGGTTTTTCATTAGAAAATTCTAAAGAAGATAATATTTTTTCTTCTGCACTTTTAGCTTTTTCTAAAGAAGAAGTATGTAAAAATGCAAGTATATCTCCTTCTTTAACAGTATCACCTGTTTTTTTATTTAAAACTATTCCAGAAGAATAATCTATTTCTTCTCCTTCAAACTCTCTACCTGCACCTAAAATACAAGATGCAATACCTATTCCTTCTACATCCATTTTAGATATATAACCTGATTTATTTGATTTTAATTCATAACAAACATTAGATTTTTCAAATTTATCAGTATTAGTTATATAAGAAACATCTCCGCCTTGAGATTCAACCATTTCTAAAAACTTACTAAAAGCTTTTCCACTTTCTAATGATTCTTTAGCCAATGCTTTACATTCTTCTAAAGATCCTTTATCAGAAACATATAACATTTCAGTGGCAAGCTCTATACATATATCTATTAAATCTTTAGGTCCTTTTCCATTTAGAACATCTATAACTTCTAAAATTTCTAATGTATTTCCTATTGCATAACCTAAAGGAGTATCCATATCTGTTACTAAAGCTACCATTCTACGGCCAACAGATTCACCTATATCTACCATAGCTTTAGCTAAATCTATAGATCCTTCTAATGTTTTCATAAAAGCACCACTACCTGTTTTAACATCTAAAACAATATTATCTGCACCTGCAGCAATTTTTTTACTCATTATGCTAGATGCAATTAAAGGAATACTGTCTACTGTAGCAGTTACATCTCTTAAGGCATATATTTTTTTATCAGCTGGAGCTAAATTACCAGATTGTCCTGATATACAAATACCAACCTTATTTACTATATCTATAAATTCTTTTTGAGAAAAACTTATTTTAAAACCAGGTATAGATTCTAATTTATCAATTGTTCCACCTGTATGTCCAAGACCTCTTCCTGACATTTTAGCAATAGGAACACCTAAGCTTGCAACTATTGCAGATATTATTAAGGTAGTTTTATCACCTACACCACCAGTAGAATGTTTATCAACTTTTTTACCTTTTATGACACTTAAATCTACAATATCACCTGACTTAGCCATTTCTTTTGTTAATATCATTGTTTCTTTACTTGTCATACCTTGCAAGCAAATTGCCATAAGTAAAGCAGACATTTGGTATTTAGGAATTTCTCCATTTGTAAAACCTCTGACAAAAAAACTAATTTCTTCCTCACTAAGTTCTAATCCTTGTTTTTTTGCAGATATAATATCATACATACGCATATTAAACACCTACTTCATAAGATTTTTCTACATTATATAAACTAATATTAACATTTAAGATAGATGTAGTCAATATAAATAGAAATTTGCAATTACTGTTATAATATACTGATTTTACATCTATTTTTATTATAATATATTTTATTTAAAGATATTAATTTTTAGCATAAATAAAAAGCTTATAATCTAAAAGATTATAAGCTTTTTAAAAATATTTCTACAATTCTTGTCAAATGAGAAATTTTACAAATCAACGGAGAAGGGGGGATTTGAACCCCCGCGCCGCGCTAACGACCTATACCCTTAGCAGGGGCACCTCTTCAGCCACTTGAGTACTTCTCCATAAGAATTATTAAATTTTAATTTACAATTATTATACAATAAATAGATTAATTTGTCAAGTACTTTTTTATATGATAAAGTTTATTTATAATAATAGAAAATATATATATCTATTTAAGGAGAATTTAAAAATTTTATGAATTTGTTATTAATTACATATAATTTATTACTAAGTATTTTAATAACTTTAAAATTTAAAAATTATAATTTTAAAAATTTTCTGCTATTATGTATAATTCAATATTTTTTATCTTACTTATTATTTATCAAAAGTAATTCTATCTATATTATTTATATATACAGCACACTTATTTCAATATTAATATTTTTAAGTATATATGATATAAAATATAAGCTTGTTCCTCCTAAAATACATATACTTTTAATATTTATAGGTATAATAAATATATTTTTTAATTATTATAATTTTTCATCTTACTTATATGGTGCATTTATAATTAGTATCCCTTTATATTTAATATCAGTAATAAAACCTAATTCTTTTGGAGGCGGAGATATAAAATTATATTTTTCATGTGGATTTATATTAGGATATAAATTAATTTTATCTAGTTTTATAGTGACAATTATTTCGTCTGCTATCTACTGTATTATAATATTAATATTTAAAAATAAAAATTTAAAATCTCAAATTCCATTTGTGCCATTTATAAGTATAGGTATATTTACTTCTATGTTGTATTGCGATAAAATAATAAAATTTTTATTATTTTATTAAAATTAAAGAAATAAAACTCCTATATATCTAGGAGTTTATTTATTTTCATTATTATCTAAATTTTCTTCAAATCTTAAATTTTTGCTGTGATGACCTGTTACATAATATATAACCCATTCACAGATATTAACAGAGTGATCTGCTATACGTTCTAAGTATTTTGCAACCATTATAAAATCTATAGCTTGTTCACCATTGCTTTTATCTTCATTTATTAAATTAACTAAATCATCTCTTACAGCTACAAATAAATCATCAACAACATCATCTTGTAATATAATTTTTTTAGCTAATACTTCATCTTGATTAACAAATGCATCTAAAGATGATTTAACCATTTCTACAGTTTTAAGAGCCATTTCAACAATTAAATCAGGTTCTTTAATAAACTTTTCATCTAATAAGTATATAGTTATTTCAGATATATCAAATGCTTGATCTGCTATACGTTCCATATCTGTTATTAATTTTAATGCTGTAGATACTAATCTTAAATCTTTTGCTACTGGTTGATGAGATAATAAAAGTCTCATAGCAGTAGATTCTATAGATTTTTCCATAGCATTAACTCTATGCTCATATTCTGCAACACTTGCTGCAAGTTGCTTGTCCTGTATTTTTAAAGCCGTAATAGCTCTATCTATAGCAATTTCTATAAGAGTACCCATCTCTATTAAACTATTATTTAAAGATTCTAATTCTTTTTCTAAAATTGTTTTCATAATAACACTTCCCCCCTTTAAAGATATTAACCAAATCTTCCTGTTATATAATCCTCAGTTCTTTTATCTTTTGGCATAGAAAACATTTCAGTTGTTTTGTTATATTCTATAATTTCACCATTTAAGAAAAATGCTGTATTATCAGATATTCTTACAGCTTGTTGCATATTATGTGTAACTATAACAATAGTATACTTTTCTTTTAATTGTACAGTTAATTCTTCAATTTTTAAAGTAGATATAGGATCTAAAGCACTTGTTGGTTCATCCATAAGTAATATTTCTGGCTTTACGGCTAATGCTCTTGCTATACACAGTCTTTGCTGTTGTCCTCCTGACATTCCTAAAGCACTCTTTTTTAATCTATCTTTTACTTCATTCCATATAGCTGCATTTTTTAAACTTTCTTCTACAATTTCATCTAATACTGATTTTTCTTTTATCCCATGTATTCTTGGTCCATACGCAACATTATCATATATACTCATAGGAAAAGGATTTGGTCTTTGAAATACCATTCCTATATTTTTTCTTAGAGAAGATATATTATTAGTTTTATAAATATCTTCATCTTCAAATAAAAATTCACCAGTGATTTTACAACCCTCTACTAAATCATTCATTCTATTTAAACATTTTAATAGTGTACTTTTTCCACAACCTGAAGGTCCAATAAAAGCTGTAATTTCACCTGGATTAATATCTAAATTAATATTTTTTAATGCATGAAATTCTCCATAATAGAGATTAGCATTTCTTATAGTAAACTTTTTCATAATTTAATCCCTCTTTAATTTAGAAGCAATACAATTTGCTATTATATTTAATAAAAGCACTACAAGCATTAAAACTATACCTGTTGCATATGCTTTTTCCATTTCCATTCCTTGCAAAACAATTGTGTACATATATACTGCTAAAGTAGAAGAAGATTCAAATAAACTTGAAGGAAAACCTACTAGTGTACCAGCTGTTAAAGTTAATGCTGCAACTTCTCCAACTATACGTCCTACAGATAATATTACGGATGCAAGTATTCCACTTATTGCACTAGGCAAAACAACTCGAATTATAGTTTCAAATTTTCCTGCACCTAAAGCAAAACTACCTTCTCTATAACCTTCTGGCACTGTTTTTAAAGCTTCTTCACTAGAAGAAATTATTATTGGTAAAATCATTATAGATAACGTAAAAACACCTGAAATTATTGACCAATCCCATCCAAGCTTTAACACAAAAAATAGAAATCCAAATAATCCATATATTATAGATGGTATACCAGATAAAGTTTCTATTGCTATACGTATTATTTTAACATATATAGAATTAGGTCTTGCATATTCATTTAAGTATATTGCACTACCTATTCCTATTGGAACAGATATTAATAAAGTTAGTATTACCACAATTATTGTTGTAGCAAACATTGGTACTAGTGAAGCTCCCTCAGAAGCATTAAGGGAAAATAAAAATTCTGGTGTTAAACTTTTTGCTCCTTTTATGAATATGTATCCAATTATACTAAAAAAACAAATTAAAGTAAAAACAATACCAAAATATACTTTAAAATAGTTTAAACACTGCTTAAAATTACGCAATTTTAGTCCTCTTTTCTATTAATAAAAATAAGTGATATATTTAAAAAAATTATTATTATAAATAATATAACCCCTATTGAAAAAAGGGCTTCTCTTGCTAAATCTGCTGCATATGACATTTCCATACCTATACCTGTAGTTAATGTCTTTACTGGTGATAATAAACTTGTAGGCATATTAGGATTATTCCCCGCAACTAATATAACAGCTGTAGTTTCTCCTACTGCACGTCCAATACCTAATATATATGCAGAATTTATACCAGATCTTGCTGCTGGAACAACAACATTAAAAACAGCTTCTGTCTTATTACAGCCAAGTGCTAATGCACCTTCATAATAAGATTTAGGAACTGCTTTTATAGCTGTTTCACTTAAATTTATTATAGTTGGTAATATCATTACAGATAAAATTATTATAACAGCTAATAAACTTTTCCCTGGTCCTCCAAAATTTTCTCTTATAAATGGAGTAACTATAACTAATCCAAAAAAACCATATATTATAGAAGGAACT
This sequence comes from uncultured Clostridia bacterium, assembly GCA_946481295.1. Classification (GTDB taxonomy): domain Bacteria; phylum Bacillota; class Clostridia; order Lachnospirales; family UBA5962; genus CAMLLW01. The sequence continues at coordinate 33,653 of CAMLLW010000009.1, forward strand.
CCACTTAAAAGTTCTACAATTGTTTTAATAATTTTGTAAGACTTTCTAGGACAAAAAAAGCTTAAATAAATTGCACACCATTTTCCTATTCTTGATCCTATAAAAAATGCTACAATAGTTGATATTATAGTTGTAACAATAAAAGGTAAAATACCAAATTCCATTATATCTGGTTCCCAAACTGTTCCAAATAAAAATTTAAAAACACCTATTTTAAAAATAGCAGGAACTCCATTAGAAAATATATATAATATTATTAAAAATAATGAAAATACAGATGTTAAAGCACAAGCAAAAAATAGTGATTTGGCTAAAAATTCAAATTTCTTTCCCATTTTTATTTTTTTCTCCTCTTGAAAAATAATTAGTTAACAGATATATAACCACTTTTAGAAACAATTTTTTGTCCCTCATCAGATAATATATAATTTATAAAATCCTTAGAAGTTTCATCTAAATTGTCAAAATTTACAGCTAATTTAAATGGTCTTGCTATTTTATATTCACCATTTTTTACTGTATTTTCTAAACATTTAAATCCATCAACAGATAAAGCTTTAACACTTTTATCTAAATTTCCAATAGAAATATACCCTATCATATTTTTTGAATACATTACGTCTGACTTTATTGCCCCTGCATTATTTTCAAAAAGAGCATCTTTAGAAATTAAACTACCCATATAAATTTTATCACCTTTAATAACTTGTTTTTTTAAATTTGTTAATTCTTCAAATGAAGCTTTTGTCCCGGAACCATTTTCTCTAGAAATTACTATTATTTTTCCATCATGTCCGCCTACTTCATTCCAATTTGTTATTTCTCCAGAAAATATCTTCTTAATTTGATCCATAGTAAGATTATTAATATTATTATCATTATTAATTATTAATATTATACCGTCTAAAGCAATTTTTATTTCTGATAAGCCACTTTCTTTTTCTTTTTCTGTTAAATCTCTAGATGTCATAGCAATTTGGCTTATACCTTCAGATACTGACATTATGCCAGAAGATGATCCAGTTTGTTGAATTTCAATTCTAACATTAGGATCTCTCTGTCTTTCATATCCATTTTTTAAATTTTGCATTAAAGGAAATACTGTTGTAGAACCTGCAACTTTAACAATTTTCATGTTTTCTACACCTTCATTTTTATTTTTATTACTACATCCAACAAAAACAAAAATACATAATGATAATGTTAATATAAAAATACCTTTTATATACTTCATCTTGATCTCCTTAAAGATTACTTTTTATTTTTAAATTCAAGTATTAAATTACAATATATAAATAAAATCTAAATAAAATACATGTAAAATCTACGTAAAATATAGATTATTGAAAAAATATATTCCTTTTATTTAATATATCAAAAAATTTTGAAAAAAAACTATTGACATTTATTTTTTTATGTAATATAATACATTTTGTTGTTAACACCAAATGCTCAAGTAGCTCAGTCGGTAGAGCAGAGGACTGAAAATCCTCGTGTGGGCGGTTCGATTCCGTCCTTGAGCATGTGGGTCACTAGCTCAGTTGGTAGAGCACTGGACTTTTAATCCAGTTGTCCCGGGTTCGACTCCCGGGTGACTCATATTTTTATACATTGCCTATAACTTTAAAAAAATCCATCTATTTTGTATTAAACCATAAATATTTAAAATATTTATGGTTTTTTTATTATTTCAAATATTTATAAAATTATAATGATAAATATCATATTTTTAAAATATATAGATAATTTATGGAAATAATGTTATCATGTTTTTATAATTAATTAAAGGAGGATTTTTTATGAGTGAAAAATATTTAGATGAAACTTGGCAAAATAGCATGAAAGTAAAATTTGATTATAATAATATGTTACAACAATTTTTTTCTAATGGTGAGGGAATAACATTAGATGATATAAAAAAAATTGAACCACAAATTAAAAATGCTATTTATCAAATGAAAATTAAAAGAGAAGAAGGAAAAATGGACTGGCGTGATCTTCCTTATAATCAAGAAAATATTGTTAAAGATATAGAGGAATATGTTTTAAAAGTTAAAGATAATTTTGAAGCATTTGTAGTATTTGGTATTGGTGGCTCTGCTTTAGGACCACTTTCAGTACAACAAGCTATAAATCACCCCTTTTATAATGAACTTTCAAGACAACAAAGAAATAACTTTCCAAAATTTTATGTAGTTGATAACATAGATCCTGAAAAACTAGTTTATTTATTTGATACAATAGATATTACAAAAACACTTTTTAATGTTATATCAAAATCCGGTAGCACATCTGAAACAATGAGTCAATTTATGATAATAAAAGAAATGTTAGAAAAAAAATTAGGTAAAGATATAGCAAAAAATCATATTGTTTGCACTACTGATAAAGAAAATGGAAATTTAATAAAAATTGCAAAAGAAGAAAATTATAAAACATTTATTATACCTGATGGAGTTGGCGGTAGATTTTCAGAACTTACTCCAGTAGGATTATTACCTGCAGCATTTACAGGAATAGATATAAAACAAATGTTAAAAGGCGCAAGTTTTATGGATAAAATATGTGAAAATGAAGATATATTTAAAAATCCTGCTTTTATGTATGCAATATTAAATTATATAGCCTATAAAAAAGGTAAAAATATTTGTGTATTAATGCCTTATGCTGATAGATTAAAATTTATATCTGACTGGTATGCACAATTATGGGCAGAATCTTTAGGTAAAAAATTTGACTTGGATAATAAAGAAATTTATGTAGGTATGACTCCTGTAAAATCATTAGGAGTAACAGACCAACATTCACAAGTTCAGTTATATACAGAAGGTCCTTTTGATAAAGTAATAGTATTTATGACTGTAGAAAATTATAAAGAAACATTAGAAATACCAAAAATTTATCAAGATATTCCTAGTTTAGGATTTTTAGGTGGTATAACTCAAAATAAACTTATACAAACAGAACAAATGGCTACAGAATATGCCTTATTAAAATCTGGAAAGATGAATATGACTATTACTCTTCCAGAAGTTAATGAATTTACATTAGGAGAAATTTTATATTTATTTGAAGTATCTACAGGATTTGCTGGTGAACTTTTACATATAGATGCGTTTAACCAACCTGGAGTAGAAGAAGGCAAAAATGCAACTTATGCTATGTTTGGTAGGCCAGGTTATGAAAATAAAAAACAAGAATTAGATTCTAGGCCAAAAAAAGATGAAAAATTTATAATATAATAAAAATTAATAAAGAATAGTATCAATACTATTCTTTATTAATTTTTATTATATTATATGTACTAATATTAGAATTAATATTTCTATCTTTATTCTTATTTACATTAATCTATTGATATACTAGAAACTATTTATTATAATCCAAATTATAAGAATGAAATAATTGTATTAATACATTTATTTATCCTTTTTTATTTTAATCTTATTTTATTTTACTATTTTCTTAACAAAATTTTAAAAATTTGGTGGGTGTTAGTATGAATCAAAAGTTAAATTTACAAGTTTCAGATAAAAAAGTATTAATGGAAAATCAAAATATTAAAATCGAGTTAAATGAAAAAGCAAAAGCTACTTCACTTATTTTTAAGGACAAGGAATTATTAAAAAATTCTAATAAAGGTAATACATTTTATTGCGATTATCACATGGATGGAAAAGCTCATGCTATTTCCCCTACTAAGATTAAAGTAATAGAAAACTCTAAAAATCTTATACATATAGCTTATGTAGATAATAGAAGTATGTTAGGAGTTTCATATCACTTTATGCTTAAAGATAATGATACTGCAATTTATTCTTATGTTAATGCTTGGAATAATCATGAAGATGAATTCGAAATTAATGAATTTAGAACTGTATATAGAATTAGTAATGAATTATTACATATTGGATATAATTCTGAACGTTCTGGAATACAACCTACATCTGAACACATGAAGGAAGGTAGAAAAATCCAAGATGAAACATATGAATTAGAAGATGGAAGCTTATATACTAATAGTAACATATATTCTAAATACGATTATGCTGGATATTTTAAAGAAAATGAATTTTGGGGGCAATACGGAAAAAACTATGGTTTTTGGTTTATCCCAGTAAATACAGGTTACTATGGATGTGGGCCTCTAAACCAAGATCTTTTAGTACATTATGATGGTATAATTTTAAACTATATGTGTAGTGAGCATTTTGGTAAAGGAAAATTTATGATTCCAAAAAATTGGGAAAAAATTTATGGCCCTTGGTGTATTTACCTAAATGAAGGTACAAATAAGATTAATGATGTAAAAAATAGAGTAAGTTATGAAAAAAAATTATGGCCATATTCTTGGGTAAATGAAAAAAATTATAACCGTAAAACTACTACAGTAAAGGGAAATATAACTATAAATAAAAATAAACCAAATAATAAATTTATAATAGTACTATCTAGTGGTAAAACAAATTCTAATGAACTTATAAAACAAAAAGATGGTTATACATTTTATTCAGAAACTAATGAAAATGGTGAATTTATAATTAAAGATGTTAAACCAGATATTTATACAGCTCATATTTATAGTAATGGTGGAGATTTTATAGATACTCATACATTATCAAATATATATGTTGATGATGAACATGAAAAAAATATAGGCACAATAAATATTAATGCTCAAGAGAAAAGAATTATTTGGCAAATAGGAGAAAGCACACGTACAACAGAAGGATTTAAATTTAGTAGTCAGCTACGTAACTATATATGGAAAGATCTTGTTCCTAATAATTTAATATATACTGTTGGCCAAAGTAATAAAGATGATTGGTATTATTTACAATCAGATAATGGGGCTTGGAAAATTCAGTTTAATAGTGATCTTATAAAAAACTATGATAATTTAAAATTAAGTATTGCATTGGCTGGTGCAACACAAAAAAATATGTTAAATGATACTGGAGCTAGTATATCAATTTATTTAAATGATAAAAGAATAAAAAATAAAAACCTTTCAAATGATAGAGCATCTTATAGATCTTCCTTAAGAAGTGGTGCTTATCATTTAGTTGAAACAAAAATTTATAAAGACGATATTAATAAAGGTATAAATGAATTTTTAATAAAAACAGATGGTTATTTAATGTACGATACTATTATACTATCTGAATAAATTCTAATTTTAATAAATAAAAAATTTACAATAAGAAAAGAGAAGGAATATACTATGGAAGAATTAAGCTTCAAAGAAAATAAATATAATAATATACTTTTTGAAAGAACTTATCCAGATGAAGCACCTGGATGGATAAATAGTATTTACAATGAAAGAGAAGCTAAAATTATAAATTGTGATCAACAAATAGGTTCTATTAATTTTAAATTTAGATATTTTAAAGAAGATAGCGATGCTCTAAATGGAGATATAGCTACTATAGGAACATTTGAATATTTTGAAGGAAACTTTATAAAAATAGAAACAAAAGCAATAAATTACAATATAAATCTAACAATTACAAATCCAAATTCAAAAACCCTTGAGCTAGAAATAATTATTAATCAATTAGGTTCATATATATTTAAGATAGAAAATAATGAAACAAAAACTATTTCATTTAAAGAATATCTAACAGATAGAAGTTTAGAATTAACATTTAAAAATTTAAATGAAACTGATACATACACTAATATTATAATAAATAAGTTATCAATTGTTCCTTTAGAATTAGAAAAAAATAATAAAAAAACTATTTATATAGCTTCTGATTCTACAGTTCAAACTTATACTTCAAAGTATTATCCTCAAGCAGGATGGGGACAATTTTTACACTATTATTTATTTGAAAATCATAATTCAATTATAAAAACAGATCCTAATAGTAGTTACTCTATGTCTACTATTTATGATTCTAATAATTTAACTATAATTAATAAATCAATTGGTGGTCGTAGTTCAAAATCATTTATTAAAGAATCAAAACTACATGAATTAGTAAAAACACTTTCTCCTAATGATTTATTTCTTATACAATGGGGACATAATGATGCTAGTAATAATAGACCTATGCGATATGTACCAGTAAAAAAATTTATTAATTACATTAAACAATATGTATATTCTGCTATAGATAGAGGAGCTATTCCAATATTAGTTACTCCTGTACCAAGATATAGTTTTAAAAATGAAACTGAAGCAAACATAAGTTTTAATAATTATAGAACAGAAATTTTAGAATATGCAAATAAAAATAGTATATTATGTATTGATTTAGGATTATTAGGTAGTAATTACTTAACTCAATTAGAAAAATTTAAAAGTGCTTCCTTATATATGAAATTACATAAAGATCAATTTGATAATTACAAAGAAGGAATAGATGATAATACACATTTTAATAAAATAGGAGCCAAAAAAATGGCTAGATTTGTTGCACAAGAATTATCAAATATGATTCCAAATATAAATTTTAATAAAGAAAGAATAGATTTCTTATGTACTCCAGAACATCTTACTGCTGAATTTATAAACTCAGAAAAATCAAAATATGTTCTTTTAAAATGGGATAAAGTTGCTAATGCTGATTTTTATATATTAAAAAAGAAAGATTTAAAAGGTAATATAATAAAAAAAATAGTTACAATTAAAAACTCTTATTCTGATTATCCTCAATCTGAACATAAAATGGATATTATATATGAAATAACTGCGCATCATGATCTAATTAATTCTAAGTCAAACAATATTTCATTAGAATACCCATTTATTGAAGTAAATCATAATAGTAACAATATTACAGGTATAAATTTATATGAAATAGATACAGAAACTATTCCTGGTAAAGTAAGCTTTTCTCTAAGATTTAATATTAATAAAAATATAGAAAATTATAAAGTAATATTAATAAACTCTTTATCTGGTCAACAATTATATATAGATAGTTTCAATAAATATCAAGCAGAAGATTTACATAGTTATATAGTTAATAAAGAAAATAATTTATTTATTCGTTTAATAGGCTTTGATAAAAATGGTATTGAATATAGAAATAACAGAGTTCAAATACCTACTATGTAATAAAAATAACAGCTATAAAAGCTGTTTTTTTATTGTACAACTAATTATTTTATTATTATATATCTTAATATATGTACTTTTATGTAGATAAATTTTTAAAATTATTTTAGTAAATAATATATTTATATATAAAAATAACTAGTGAATGAATATAAATTTTAGTAATTAAATCTATATAATTAAGCTAATTGTTTTTTAAGTATAATTAGTATACTATAAATTTATATTGTAATATAAAAAGATGAAAAGGGGTGTTTTAATAGTATTTAATTTTTTAACTGTATTAAAATAAAATTTTGGGGGTCGAACAATAATGAATAGTGTGAAACAAGTTAGTCCTAGCTCCATTAATAATACTGTTAAATTTGGTTTGCGAGATAAAATAGGTTATATGTTTGGTGATCTTGCCAATTGTTTTATCTTAGGACTTGTAAACAGTTTTTTAATGATCTACTATACAAATGTTTTAGGAGTTTCTGGAGCATTAGTAGGTATGTTATTCTTTGCTGCAAGAATTATAGATGCATTTGCAGATGTAACAGTAGGACGTTTATGTGATATTTCAAAATTAACATCTGAAGGAAGATTTAGACCTTGGATTAAAAAAATGAAATATCCTTTTTGTATTGTTACCGTTATTTTATTTTTACCATTTGTAAATTTGTTTTCTCTTAAATTAAAACTAGCTTACATATTTATTACTTATATAGCTTTTGGACTTTTTTTATCAACAATAAATATTCCTTATGGTTCAATGGCATCTGCAATTAGCTCTAATCCAAATGATCGCGTATCTCTATCTACTTTTAGAAGTATAGGTTCTGCAATAGGTGGAGCATCTACTGGTTTTTTAATCCCAATATTTATGTATGAAACACTTGTCGATGGACATCAAGTAGTTTCTGGTACAAGATTTTTTATAATCTCTATAATTTGTGCATCTTTAGCTTTTATTGGATATATTGTGACTTTTAATCTAACTACAGAACGTGTTCAAGTTAAAAAAAGTGAGCCTGTAAAAATTGGTAAATTATTAAAAGGACTTTTTGTAAATCGCGCTTTAGTTGTACTAGTTATAGTAGATATTTTTATTGTAATTAATCAAATTTCAGCTGGAACTAATATGACATATTTATTTAATGATTATTTCCATAATAAAAAAGCTATGTCTGTTGCACTTTTATTTACTTATGGAACAGTTGCTACTTTAGCCCCTTTTGCTACTTTTCTAACTACAAAATTTGGTAAAAAAGAAGCAAGTGTTGTAGCATTATTAATTTCATCATGTATGTATTTAATGATGTTCTTTTTACATATAGAAAATCCTTGGTACTATTTAATCTTATTATTTATAGCTACTTTAGGATCTGGTCTATTTAATTTAATGGTTTGGGCTTTTATAACAGATGTTATTGATTATCATCAATATATTACAGGTTTACGAGAAGATGGTACAGTTTATGGAATAAATTCTTTTGCAAGAAAATTTGGTCAAGCATGTGCAGGTGGAATAAGTGGCATTATGTTATCAATAATAGGTTATCAAGAGTCAGATACAGGTGGAGCTATACAAAGTTTAGTTGTAGAAAATAGAATATATGCTTTAGCAAATCTATTGCCTGCATTTTGTCTATTTATATCAGCAATAATACTATTATTTGGATATCCTCTTAATAGGAAAAAAACAATAGATATGGGAGAAGAATTAAGAAAAATAAATAATCAAAATTAAAATATGGGGGAAATTTTATGATTATAAAAAGAGAATTATTTATAGAAAAAGAAGAAGTAGAAAAAGTTATTGATCTATTAATTAATAATCTAACTAAAATAGAAGATAAAAATCAAGAATTTATTTTGAATTTTGATGGTTTAAAAGTCGATGATAAAAGTTGGAATATTTGGAATTGGCCACAGGGTATAGGATTATATGGTATTTATAAAAACTATCAAATAACTAAAAATCAAAAATCTCTTAATATAGTTAATGAATGGGTTACAAATAGAATGATAGAAGGTGCTCCACCTAAAAATGTAAATACAATGGCTCCTTTACTAACTATGGCTTATTTATATGAACAAACCTCAGATTCAAAATATCTTCCATACTTAGAACAATGGGCTGAGTGGGTAATGAATGATATGCCTAGAACAAAAGAAAATGGACTTCAACATGAAACATACGGTCCTTCAAATACAAATCAATTATGGGACGATACATTAATTATGACAGTATTACCACTTGCAAAAATAGGTAAATTATTAAATAGACCTCATTATTTAGAAGAAGCTAAGCATCAATTTTTAATACATATAAAATATTTACAAGATAAAAAAACAGGTTTATGGTATCACGGTTGGACATTTGAGGGCAATCATAATTATGCAGAAGCTTTATGGGCAAGAGGTAATTGTTGGATAACAATGGCTATACCTGAAATTATTGATGTATTAGAATTATCAAAAGATGATTATTTAAGAAAATTTTTAATTGATACTTTGCAAGCTCAATTAGAATCTTTAGTAAAATATCAAGATGAATCAGGTTTATGGCATACACTAATTAATGATAAAACTTCTTATTTAGAATCATCTGCAACTGCAGGTTTTGCTTATGGAATATTAAAAGCTATACATAAACATTATATTGATAATAAATATGAGGAAGTAGCATATAAAGCTATACAGGGATTATTAAAAGAAATTAATGAAAATGGAGAAGTTCAAAAAGTATCTGTTGGTACAGGAATGGGAGATAATCTAGATTTTTATAAAAATATTAGAACAACTGTTATGCCTTATGGTCAATCTCTAACAATTCTTTGCTTAACAGAATTATTAATATCATTCTGTTAGCAATTACTCTTAATTTAATAGAATTTATAAAGGAATGATTAATTTGTTAAATATTGCAATAAGAGGACATGATATATCAAATATAGAAAATATTCAACAACTAGCAACAAAAGCTAGAGAATTAGGTGCTCAAAGTTTACAATTAGCTTTAGGAATTTCTTTTCCAAATTTAAAATGCGATTTAGAAAATATGAATCCTGGTTTAGGTAAATATTTTTATAGAGTATTAGATAAAGAAAATATAGATGTTGCTATTTTAAGTTGCTACATAAATATGATTCATCCAGATTTAGAAATTCGTGAAAAATTATTAAAAAAATTTGAATCTTATGTTAAATATGCAAAATATTTTGGTGCAACTATGGTTGCATCAGAAACAGGATGTGTATATCCTGAAATAAAATATACAGAAAAAAATTTCACAGAAGATGTATTTAAAGAAGCAGTATCTGTTATTAAAAGACTCGTGAAATCAGGTGAAAAATATAATACTTTAGTAGCTATTGAACCAGGATTAAATCATCCTATACACTCTTTAGAAAAAACTAAAAGATTAATAGAAGAAGTAAATTCTGACTATTTAAGTATAATTTTAGATCCAACTAATTTAATAACATTAGAAAATTATAAAACTCAACCTGAAATTCTTGAAGAAGCTTTTAATTTATTTGGAGAAAAAATTAATGCAGTACATGTTAAAGATTTTACTATTGAAAATTTAAAGATTAAACCTGTGAATCTATTTGAAGGATTAATGCAAGTAGAAAAAATAATTGATATTATAGAAAAGCATAAACCAGGTAATTTTATTGTAATAGAACAGACTAAAGATGAAGCAATAAAAACTGCGGTAGAAAAATTAAACTTAATACTTAATAAATAAAAATTTATTATAAAATAATAAATTAAATAGCAGTTACAATTTATTATACATTTGTAACTGCTATTTTTATTATAATTTTTCTACAATTAAGTTAACATCTTCACCATTAATATTCCAATGTTTTTTATATCCTGTATCAACATCTTTTTCTTCTATACTAACCGCTAATACATCTGATAATATTTCATCTTTATTATTTTTTATAATATTAGATATTATACTACTATTACTATAATAAATATTTATTTTATCCATTACTTCAAAATTTGCTTCTTTACGCATAGTTTGTATTTTAGATACTATTTCTCTTACAAATCCTTCTTCTATAAGTTTATCTGTTAATTTAGTATCTAAAACTACAGTTATTCCTTTATCAGACTGAGTTTCATAACCATCTTTTTTAATAGGTTCTATTAAAATATCTTCTTCTTCTAATATAACTTCTTGTCCATCTATATTAAACTTAATACTACCAGAATCTAATTCTTCTTTTAATTTTAAACCATCTTCTTTTGATAAAAATTCAGATATTTTACCAACTATTTTACCATATTTAGGTCCAACTGTTCTTAATTGTGGTTTAAATTTATATGATGTAAATTCTGAAACATCTTCTTTAAAAATAACTTCTTTTATATTTAATTCTTCTTTTATAATTTCAACAAAATTATCATCTAATTTAAAATTACATTTTAAATATAATGTTTGTAATGGTTGACGATTTTTCATATTAGATGAATTACGTGCTGCTCTACCTAAAACAACTATATCTAATACTCTAGACATATTTTCTTCTAATTCTTTATTTATAAATTCTTTATCAGATTCTGGGAATTTACATAAATGAACACTTTCTGGTGCATTACTATCTATTGATACAACTAAATTTTGATATAATTCTTCTGCCATAAATGGTATAAAAGGAGCAGATAATTTACTTAATGTTATTAAAACATGATTTAATGTCATATAAGCATTTATCTTATCTTGTTCCATTCCACTTGCCCAAAATCTTTCTCTACTTCTTCTTACATACCAATTAGATAAATCATCTACAAATTCATCTAAAGCTCTAGCTGGCTCTGTAATTTTATAATTTTCTAAACAATTATCAACATTAATTATTAAAGTATTTAATTTTGATAATATCCATCTATCTATTTCTGATAATTTATCCTTTTCTAATTTATATTCCATAGGATTAAAATTATCTATATTTGCATATAAAATATAGAATGCATAAGTATTCCATAAAGTACCCATAAATCTTCTTTGATATTCATTTACAGCTTCATCATAAAAACGACTTGGTAACCATGGAGAACTATTTGCATAAAAATACCATCTTACAGCGTCTGCTCCTTGTTTATTTAAAACTTCCCAAGGATCAATAACATTTCCTTTATGTTTTGACATTTTTTGTCCATTTTTATCTTGCACATGTCCTAAGACCACAACATTTTCATAAGGAGATTTATCAAATATTAATGTAGATATAGCCATTAATGTATAAAACCAACCTCTTGTTTGATCTACAGCTTCAGAAATAAAATTTGCAGGAAAATTTTTCTCAAATATTTCTTTATTTTCAAATGGGTAATGCCATTGAGCAAAAGGCATACTTCCTGAATCAAACCAACAATCTATAACTTCTGAAACTCGTTTCATTTTACCATTACATTTTGGACAATTTAATTCTATATTGTCTATATAAGGTTTATGAAGCTCAATATTTTCAGGGACATTATCTCCCATTTTTCTTAATTCTTCTATACTTCCTATAGTATGAGTATATCCACATTCACATTGCCAAATTGGAAGAGGTGTTCCCCAATATCTTTCTCGGCTTAATCCCCAATCTATTACATTTTCCAGGAAATTACCAAATCTACCTTGTTTAATGTTTTCAGGAAACCAATTTACTGTATTATTATTTTTAACTAATTTTTCTCTTAAAGATGTCATTTTTATAAACCAAGTATCTCTAGCATAGTAAAGTAAAGGTGTATCACATCTCCAACAGAATGGATAACTATGCTCATAACTTTCTGATTTATAAAGTTTACCAGTTGATTTTAACTCTTTTAATATAGGAATATCTGCATCTTTTACAAACATTCCAGCCCATGGAGTAACTTCATCTACAAAATTACCTTGTTCATTTACTAATTGAACAAATGGTAAATCATAATTTTTTCCTATTCTTGAATCATCTTCACCAAATGCAGGAGCACAATGAACAATACCTGTACCATCTGTTAAAGTTACATAATCATCACAAGTTACAAACCATGCTTTTTTATCAATGTTATTTACAAAATTAAATATTGGTTCATACTCTTTATATTCTAATGTAGAACCTTTAAATGTTTCTAAAATTTCATATTCTTTATCTTCAAATACTTTTTTAACTAAAGCTTCTGCTACTATATAAATTTCATTTTCTAATTTTACTCTTACATAATCTTCTTTTGCATTTACTACTAATGCAACATTAGAAGGTAATGTCCATGGTGTTGTTGTCCATGCTATAAAATATTCATTATCTTTATCTTTTAACTTAAATTTAGCATATGCTGATTTATCTTTAACATCTTTATATCCTTGTGCAACTTCATGACTAGATAATGCAGTACCGCATCTTGGACAATATGGAACAACTTTATGACCTTTATATAATAAACCTTTATCCCAAATTTGTTTTAAAGCCCACCATACAGATTCTATATAATTATTATCGTATGTTATATATGGGTTGTCCATATCTGCCCAATAACCAACTCTTTTACTTACCTTTTTCCATTGTTCTTCATATGTCCAAACACTTTCTTTACATTTTTTTATAAATGGTTCAACACCGTAATTCTCTATTTGTGGTTTACCACTTATTCCTAGTTGTTTTTCAATTTCAAGTTCTACAGGTAAACCATGAGTATCCCATCCTGCTTTTCTTAATACTTTATAACCTTTCATTGTACGGTATCTAGGTATTAAGTCCTTTATAGCTCTTGTTAAAATATGTCCAATATGAGGTTTACCATTAGCTGTCGGAGGACCATCATAAAATGTAAATGTTTTATCATTATCTGCTAATGAAATAGATTTTTCAAAAATATTATTTTCTTCCCAAAATTTTTGAATTTTAAGTTCTCTTTCTGTAAAATTTAAGTTACTATCAACTTTTTGATACATCAATTAACCTCCTAAAAATAAAATAACCTCTATTCATCTCACAGGACGAAAGAGGTTTCCGTGGTACCACCTGACTTAGCTAATTTTAATCTTAAATTAACTCGCTTAAATCCTGTAACGTAGGATTACGTCAGAGCTTACTAATTTCAGCTATGCCACTACATGGTGATATTCGCATAAAATAGTTGCTAAGTTCACACCCATCCCTAGCTCTCTTAAAACTAAAATTTATGTTACTTTCCATATTATCATGTTTTAAATTTATTTATATAATTATACATTTACAATTTAATTTTGTAAAGTTATTAAAATTTAAATATATTTAGGTAAAATAACTTTAGCAATACAACCACCTTCAGGATGATTTTCTAAACTAAAACTTCCATTATGCTCCTCTGCAACTTTATTACAAATAAATATACCTAATCCACTCCCACTAGATTTTGTTGTAAAAAATTTTTTACAGATATTTTCTTTTGCATATTCATCTAATCCAGGCCCATCATCTTTAATAGTTATAACAATATTTTCATTTACATCCTCAAAAACTTTTAAATCTATATATCCTTTATAATTTATTGCCTCTAATGCATTTTTTATTATATTATTAAATAATGTTTTTAAACTTTTTTCATCACCTAATATGCACAAATCTTTATCTTTAGCTTCTAGAGATAAATTTACTTTTTTATAATATGATATACAATTATTATTTACAATTTCTGATAATATATCTACTATATAAATTAGATCTAAATTTGAATTATTTATAGGATTAGCTAAACTTATGAAATCTACCATTATATCATTTACTTTTTCTAATTCATTACGTATCATACTATAATTTTTTTTATGAAAAATATTATTATCTTCATTCTCTAAAATATTTATATTTGCTCTTATTAAATTTAAAGGATTTTTAACTTCATGAGCAATTACTGATGCTATTTCTTCTAATGTTGAATAATCTGTGATATGCATAAATATCAGCTCCCAAATTATAAATTTCTACTTAGGTAATTTTATAACTTTGCCAAATAATATTTTATCTGGATCTGTAATATTATTTACCTCAAGTATCTTATTTACCATGTCTCTAGAACCATAAAATTTTTCGCTTATTTTATATAAATTATCACCTCTTTGAACTTTATAAGTATCAGGGATATTTATAGTTTTAGAGGTTTCTACTGATTCTTGCTTATTATGTAATTCTTTATTTTTAGATTCTTCTAAGGAATTATCTACCTTCTCTTTAGTATTAACATTTTCTGATTCTTTAAGACTTTCTTTTTTATTTTTACCTTCTGTATCTTTATTGTCGTCTTTTTTTGCATCAGCTAAAACTTCATTGCCATTTTCCTCTATTAATAAATTACCTTCATCTTTTATATTATTATTTTGAGATGCAAATGTTTGTTTTGTAGTATCTCCTAAAGTTGATAATACATCTTGATATGAAGAATTTAATTCTTGTACTTGTTTTTGAACATAACTTAATTCACTTCTACTTCTTAAAAGACTAATACCTAATACAAAGCAAATTAAAAACATTATTCCAGTAGTACTAATAAGCATATTTACAACACGCTTATGTTCTTGCTTTGAATTAGCTTCTTCATATTCCTTAATACGTTCTTCTCTATTTTGTTTAGTTATTTTCTTTAATCTTTCATCAAAATTATCTCTTCTAAATTTATCTTTATTATCTACAAGACTTTCATAATCTAAATTTTCATCTAACCCTTCGTCAGATAATTTATAAATTTTTTCTTTATTATTATATTCTGATTTATTTTGTTTAATAACTTCATTTTTTTCTTTTTCTATAGATTTACTTTCAATATGCAAACTTTTTATATCTTCTTCTTGTACTTTTTTTACTATTCTATTTTTTATCATATATTCATGCATTTGAGGATTTTTTTCATAGTAAATAAAATAACCTGGATTTTCTCTTAACTTGTCCATTGTTTCATTATAGTAATAAAAGGAATTTAATTTTTCCACAGGATCCATTACAAATAAAACTTGATATGGTTTCCTGAAATTATCCATATGATAATTTTCATATTTATGGTTTAAAAAAGTACCATAACCAGGTTGAGATTGCATCCAACCTACTATTTCTAAATCATTAAAATGCAAATTCATTTGTTCAACAATATAATCAAAACTTTTATCAGTAAATTGCATTATATCGTCTTCCATTATACAATATTTCCCTAAAATTGCTCCGCTTATAAAAATAACAGATTGATTATCTATAGTTAAGTGTTTTCCTACTAAAATCCCCAATTTTTCATCGTAATCCGAAGAATTAGCATATTGCTGTAAATATAGACAAACATAATCTTCTACATATATTCTTAATCCACTTTCAATAGTCCCAATTTGTTTTATATTTGTTGGAAAATCAAAATTACCCATATCATGTCCCCCTATAAAATAATAATTATTATTTTATTAAGAATATCATAAGTAATTTACTTTTTTTGGAAATATATGTCACTAGATAGAAATTTATTTTGCAAAATACTCTTTTTAAAAACTTAATACAACTTTTATTTACCTAAAATTTTAATAATATTATAAGGTAAAAATGTATACACTGTATATATTTTTTTATACTTTTCAATATTATTTACCAAATTATTCAATATTGTAGGTATTATTTTTCATTATACTTTAATCATAATAATTTATGTATATTATTTACAATAATATTTTCTTAAATTAAACTATAAAATTACTTATATAAAATAAAAATATATTTATTTTGTAATAATAATTTTTATATTATTGGGTATAAATATTATTATTATACTTATTAGGTGTGATATTTATGGAAAGTAATAATTTTTATATTAATAGTTTAGATAAAAATGCATCTATATTACTTGATGAAAATATTTATAATTCTATTAAAAATTTAAAAAAAACATTTAATCAAATTATAATTATGTGTATTGGAACAGATAAAATTATAGCAGATTGTTTAGGTCCTTTAGTAGGTCATATATTAGAAAATAAATTCTCTCTAAAAGAAAATATTTATATTTATGGTACTCTAAAAAATCCAGTACACTCTAGTAATATTCAAGATTATATAAAATTTATAGAAAAAAAACATAACGATTATATTATTATAGCAATAGATGCTTCTTTAGGTTCTTTAGATAAAATAGGATATATAAAAACTGGTATAGGCCAAATAAAGCCTGGATCAGGTGTAAATAAAACATTACCTTACATTGGTAATATATATATAAAGGGAATTATTCAAGATAAAAATACCCCAAAATCTTTAATAATACAAAGTACAAGTTTATATAATGTAATGTTAATGGCTGAAAAAATATCAGAAGGATTAATTAAAACTCTTATTAGAATATAAATTATAAAAAAAGCAGGAAGAATATCCTGCTTTTTATAATTCTGAACCATTTGAAGATATAACTTTTTTGTACCAATCAAAAGATCTTTTTTTAATTCTTTTTCTTGTTCCATTACCATTATCATCTAAATCTACATATATAAATCCATACCTTTTTGACATTTCACCTGTACTTGCACTTACAAGATCTATACATCCCCAAGTTGTATATCCAATGCATTCTACTCCATCTTTAATAGCTTCTTCCATTTCTAAAATATGATCTCTTAAATAATCTATTCTATAAGTATCATTTATTGTTCCATCTTCTTCTATTACATCCTTTTCCCCTAATCCATTTTCAACTATAAATAATGGTTTTTGATATCTATCATATATATTATTCATAGTTATTCTAAGTCCTACTGGATCTATTTGCCAATTCCAACCAGATGCTTTTAAATAAGGATTCCTTATAGTAGAAAATATATTACTACTATTTGAATCATTTTTAGTTGGATCTGTACTTGCTAACTTAGATGAATAATAACTAAAAGATATAAAATCCACAGTATTTTCTAAAAGGATTTTTTTATCATCAGGTTGCATTTTAATATTTATATTTTTTTCTTTAAAAGTTCTTTCCATATACTTAGGATAATATCCCCTAGCTTGTACATCTGTAAAAAAGTAGCTTTCTCTATCAAGATTTAATGCTTTTAAAACATCATTTGGATTACAAGTATAAGGATAAGTTGTAGAAGCTGCTAACATACATCCAACTTTAAATTCACTATTTATACTATGTGCTAATTTAGTAGCTAAAGCAGATGCTACAAGTTGATTATGTGCTGATTGATACTTTACCTCATCTTCACTTTTATCTACTTTTGGATCATATACTGTTCCTGCTATAAATGTAGAATGCATCATCATATTGATTTCATTAAAAGTTAACCAATATTTAACCTTATTTTTATATCTATTAAAAATGACTTTACAATAATTTAAGTAAAAATCTATTAATTTTCTATTTTTCCATCCACCATAATTTTTTAATAAATATAATGGAGTATCAAAATGATTTATTGTAATTAATGATTCTATTTTATATTTTAAACACTCATCAAATAATTTGTCATAAAATTGTAATCCTTTTTCATTTGGTTCAATTTCATCACCATTAGGAAAAATTCTAGGCCAAGATATAGAAGTTCTAAATACTTTAAAACCCATTTCTGCAAATAAAGCAATATCTTCTTTATAATTATGATAAAAATCTATAGAAATATGACTAGGATAATATTTGTAATTTACTTCTCCTAAAAATTTATTTGGATTTGTAAATACCTCACCACGTCCATTATGTATATCAGGCATAACATCAACTAAAGACATTCCCTTATTATCTTCTAAGTATGCACCTTCACATTGATTAGCTGCTACTGCTCCTCCCCATAAAAAATTTTCTGGAAATGAAGAATTTCTAATCATAAATACCTCCTACTTT
>CAMLLW010000010.1 GCA_946481295.1 uncultured Clostridia bacterium
GGATTTACTGGTTTTAAAGTGGTGTCCTATGCAGATTTCTCTACATACGCAGTATGAATTATATTATACTGTTTCTACAAATCCTGTATCTTTTGTACACACTTCTTCATATGTTGGATTTTTTATTTTACCATTTGCATATCCAACACAAGTTTTAATTACTCCATTTAATTGAGAAAAATATTCTTGTGTACCCCAAAAACAACCTCCTGCTAAGTAAATTTCTTTTTGCATATTATTCCTCCAAACTATTTAATTTTTGTTTAAATTTATATAATATAAAATATATTTATAACCAATTTAATATATTTTATATTATTTATTATAATTATATATTTTAAATAAATTTTTCTCCACATCTAGGACAATATATAAAATTTTCTTCTGTAGCATATCCACAATTTTTACAAATTTTAAAATGCATATGATTATTATTTTTAAAATTAACTTCCGATTCGTCTAATGAATTTTTATTTCCTATTTCTATTTCTCTTCCTATATCATAATCTAATTCACATATAGCACTACAACAATTCATTTTAGCATAATAATGTTTATTCCATTTGAAAATTGGAATAAAAAAGAACATCAAATAAGTATAAGTTTTATATACATATATATGTCCATATTTTTCGCAACAATCGCAAATAATTAGTTGATCAAAATTTAATTTTACTTCCTTATTACTTATTCCCATAATAAAAAACATTATATTCCTCCTAACAATGTAATTTATTATATTTATTTATTAAAAATTTTACTAAACATATAATTATTATATTTATAGTATTATTATCTATAATTTTTATCAATAGTTATATTAAATTATTTTTAAACTTTATTTTAAAAATAATTATAAAAAAAGAGAAGTATAAAACTCTCTTTTTTATTTGTAAATATTCTATTTATGACTTCTAACTGGTAAATTACACTCTATACCTATTTCTTTTATTTTTTTAGCAAAATTAGCAACAGAACCAACTAATGATAAATAACTATCACACTGTGTTATAAGATTTACATTAGATTTATTAGTTACTTGAATTATCCATTTAGTTAAAGCTAATGTTCCTATCATAGCTTTTAGCTCACTTAATATATATTCAAGTAAATTATAATAACTATCTAAATCATTAATATGGACTTTTGATAATTGTGTTTTTGTATTTTCATTTGTTATTACTGATATAAATGTTGTTATATAATCAGCTTTATAAAGTAAATCATAGCTAACATCTACAGCTCTAATATTAACATCATGATATACAACCATATTACCTAACTCCATTATAAGTAAATCTAGTATTTCTCTAACAAGTCTTATTGTTCCTTGCATTGTTTTTCTAGTTTTAATTTCTAACTGAGTGTATTCATGATTTTTAGGTATATTAATATATCTAGAATGAATAACATTTATATTGTAATGTAAAGATTGTAGATTCTCTACAGTTTTAATTTTAAAATGTTGTTTATCAGTTAAAATTTCATTTAATATATCAATTTTTTGAGTTATTAAATTTAATCTATTTTCTATTATATCCTCATCTAAAATATTAGATACTGAATATACTAAATTGCAAGTATTTTCAAAAAGTCTTTTTATTAGATCAGAATTATTATTTATATTATGTAAAGAATCTATCGCACTTTTTATAAATTTATTAGGTATACCTACTATAAAAACTTCGCGAATAAGATCCTCCATTTCTTCATCCATAGTAATTTGTTTTCTAAGCTCTAATACTAAATCATTAATTTGTTTTTCTAACTTATCCATTACTAATTTATTCTCCTTATATTTTATTTATTATTTAATCTAGTAATTTTATATAAGTATATTTTGTTTTTATACTTCAAAAATTTTAAAATAATATAAAATTTTAGTATATTTTACTACACAGTTAATATTTTTTATAGATATTATTTTAAAAAATTTAAAATTATATATAATACAAAATAGTACAGATAATTATACTACTATTTTATTATTATAGTTTATTATTACAATTATTTTTTAATAAATATTTATAATATTTTTATTATATGTTATAAAAATATATTAACACAATTATATATAATTTTATTATGTTATAATCTTTCATAATTTTACAAATTGTACTAAAAATAAAAATTGCTAATAAAATTTAACTATTAGCAATTTTTATTCTACGCCTCTGTAGAAATGTCCATTTGTAATACCTATGTTTTGGTACTTTTCATTTATAGAATTGTCAATATTATTATTAAAAATAGCATTAATATATGCATCTACTATTTCATCAACATCTAAAGCAGATTCTTTATCAAAAGATAATCTTAAATATTGAACAGGTATATTTTTTAAATCATTTACTTTATTTAAAGTAAATAGTATTTTACTATTTAATATATAAGCTATACAATTATTACAATCTCTTGTTATAGGAAATATTTCTCCTTTTTTATCTTCTAAAGAAAATTCATCTTTACTATAACGTAATTTACAGTATATACTATTTTCTTTATTAGCATCATAAAGACCTGCAGGGCATTGACTTGTAGACATAACTATTTGTCTACCATGGATAATTAATTCACTATTAGGTCCACCCATTTTTTCTAATTCATTTATATTTAATTCTTCAGATAATGTAACACCATAACCTTTATTTCTAAAAAAATCTAATGTTACATTATTAAAAACATTAAATGTATAATTTAATTGCACTTTTTTTTCATTGTTTATTTCTTCTAGAATTTCTAATTGGCCATAATTAGAAACTAAAAAACCATCTGCAAATTTTTGTAAGTATTTTAAATCTTCTTTTAATTTATTCTCATAAAAAGTTCTACTTATATTTGGTAATGCAATGAAAAATTTAATATTATTTTTATTTGTCTTATATACTATATTTTTTATATCGTTAATAAGCTCTTTATTATATTTAAAATAAATTCTATCTATATTCTTATTTAAACAAGCATTGAATTGTTCTATTGTTTTAACTTCTATAGATACCTTTTTATCTACTTTAGGATTTCTTCTCCAAGTTACTTGTATATCATCGTCTATATAATCTATATTTTTAGAAAATAATTTATCAAATTCTTCTAAAGCTTCCCTTCTTAAATTATTTACACTAGATATATTTATATATATATTGTCATCTATTTTATTATTAATATACTTTATTTTATATGGTGTATTGCCTGTTTTAGAAAGTTTATTAATTAAATCATCAGATGATAATGGTTTATTTGTTGCTTCTACTACAATATCTCCATATTTACAAATATTTATATTTTTATAAAATAAATTTAACTCTAATGGCTTAGAAATTTGAGCTATAACTGTACCTGTTATTTCTAATTGTCTCTTATTATTTATTAATTTTTTACTTCTATCCATAAGTTCTTTGTCAAATGATCTATATACTAAGTTACCCTTTTCTATGTTACCTTCTATATTAATAATAAATTTTTCACTTGCATTAACTTTTTTAGAAATGTTTGTTCCTACGTGAGGATTTTTAGAAGTCCAAATTTCTATACCATCTCCTGGAATAAGTTCTTCTTCTGAAAAAATTATACATTTTCCCTTTTCTCCATCTTTTTTAGGCTTTTCATAATTTATAACTCTACCTATATAAGATCCAGTATTTTTAGGTGTTTCTATACTCATCATATCTTTAGAAGAATAATTTACAAAATATCCTTTTGTAAAGCTTCCACCTCTATTAAAAATTTGAGTAATATCTTTTATAGCTTCTGGGTCTACAATACTTTCTCCATGTGAAATTCTATCTAATTGTTCTCTATATGCTTTTGTTACTATGCCAACATATTCTGGATTTTTCATACGACCTTCTATTTTTAATGATTTTACATTTGTTTTTACAATATCCTCTAATATATCTAATGTCATAACATCTTTAGGACTTAATAAATATCCATTTTTTATTATATTATCATTTTTTATTAATTTATAACCTAATCTACATGCTTGGGCACACTTACCTCTGTTGCCACTTCTCCCACCTATTAAACTTGACATAAGACATTGTCCAGAATATGAAACACATAAAGCTCCATGTACAAAAACTTCAATTTCTATATTACTATTGCTTACAATATCTTTTATTTCTTCTAAAGAAAGTTCTCTACTTAAAACTACTCTATCAAAACCACATTTTTCTATAAATTTTACTCCTGATTTACTATGAATACTTGCTTGCGTACTTATATGGATAGGTATATCTAAATTATTTTTTATTATATTTGCAACACCTATATCTTGAAATATAAAAGCATCTACACCTATATTGTAAATATCTTTAATAAAATTTGTAACTTTACTAAGTTCTTTATTTTTATATAAAGTGTTTACTGTTATATATACTTTAACTCCTCTTTTACTAGCATAATTTACTATTTGATCTATTTCCATATAAGAAAAATTTTGAGCAGAACTTCTAGCATTAAAATCTTTTCCACCTAAATATATTGCATCTGCTCCATTATTAACAGCCATATACATACTATCCATATTACCTACAGGACTTAAAAGTTCTGGTATATTTAGTTTTTCCACTTTTCACCTCTTACTTTCTTTAGTTCACTATCACTTATTTCTGCAAAATCACTTAAATCTTTTTCTAATCTTTTATTTTCTATTTTTAAATTTTTAATTTCTTCTTCGTAATTTTTTATATTCCTATTTTTTTCTTCGACCACTCTATAAAGTTCTTTTTTTTTTTGGTTAATTCATTTATTTCATCATCTTTTTTATTTACTAACATATTATTCATAGATTCAATTTTTTTCAAGAGATCATCATAGTACATTTTAGATTCTTTAATTTTTTCATCTTTTTCTTCTTGCATTTTTTTTAGTTTTATTTCATACTCTTCTTGTATTTTACCTAATTTTATTTCATTATCTTCTTGTATTTTATCAATATGTAAATTATTTTCCTCTTTTATAAATTCAACTTTTTTTAAATGTTCTAATTGAATAGATTTAATTTCTTTGCTATGTTCTAAATTTAAATTTGATATTTCTTCATTATATTCTTGTCTAATTCTCTCTATTTCAATATCAAAATCAGATTTTAATAGTTTTATTTCCTCTTCTTTTTTTAAATTTAGCCTTTTTATTACTTGTTCTTTTTCTTCTTTTATAAATTCAATTTCCTTATGAACATCTTCTTGTACGGCCTTAACTTCTTCTTCTTTTCTTGCTAAAATTTCTTCTATATTTCTATTATTCTCTTCTTTTATTATTGAAAGCTCTATTTCTGTTTCTTCTTTCATTTTTGATATTTCATTTTCTTTATCTAATAATATATTAGCTATTTCTTCATCTTTAGCTTTAATTCTAATATCTGCTTCTTCATCTTTAGCTGATAAAATTACTGTTATTTGATCTTCTTTAGATGATAAAATTTCTGCCATTTCTTCATCTTTTTCTTTTAATTTTAAATTTAATTCTTTTTGCTTATCTTTTTCTAATCTTTCTATTTCAGCATTTAAGTCAGACTTTAATTTTATAATTTCTTTTTCATTAGTATATTTAATTTCTTCTATTTCTTTGTCACTCTTAAATATTACTTCTTTTATTTCTTTTTCTTTATTTTGAAGAATTTCTGCAATTGTTGACTCAACGTATTCTTTTTCTAAAGCTAATTGTTTTTTTACTTCTTCAACTTCTTTAATACTACTTTCTTTTTCTTTTGTAATTTTTAGTATTTCTTCATTCTTTTTTGTTTTAGCCAAATTAACTTCTGTTTCAAATTCTTCATATAAAGATTCCATATCTTCTGAAAATTTATCATTCATATCTTTAATTTGAGAATTATGTTTTTCTTTTAATTCTTCAACTTCTATATTATGTTTTTCTTCCATTTCATTTAATTTATAAGAATGTTTTTCTTCTATTTCATTTAATTCTGCAGAATGTTTTTCTTTTAATTCATTGAAATCTAATTCTTGCTTTTGTTTTAAACTTTCTATTTCTAAATTTAATTTATAATTTTTTTCACGTTCTTTAAAAAGATCATCAGCAATATTTAAGGAAATAAACAATGGATTAAGTCTAACATTTGTAGTTTCTTCATTTTTAACTATATAAATTTCTTTTATTTTTTGATCTATATAAGCAGCTACTTTTTTAATATATTCTTCATTTTCAGAACTAGTAAGCTCATAAGTTTGATCATTTATAACTACTTTAATACGATTTATAGACTCCATAAATTCATCCTTCCTAGTAATTATATAAGTAAGATAATTTATTATAACATATAAGATATCTAAATCAATTAGAAATAAATCATAAATTACATTTAAATAAAAAATCCTAGAAATTTCTAGGATTTCTTATTTTTTTTATTATTTTTCGGCAAGATAATTTTTGGTTCATCTTTAGATTCTTTATATAATATAATTTTTCTTCCTATAATTTGAACAATCTGAGATTTAGTACGCTCAGATAAAACATTCGCAACCTCTATAGTGCTCTCACCACAATTATTTAATACATTTACTTTTATAATTTCGTGAGATTCTAAATAACAATTAATTTCTTCTGTCATTTCTGGAGTAATTGCACTTTTCCCAACTTGAAAAGCACAATTTAAATTTTGAGCTAAACTTTTTAAATAAGCTCTGTCCTTACTAGATAACATAATACATCTCCCTATCTATAGTAATCAAACACCATATCATATATTTGTACAGTGTCTCCCTCTTTAATATTATTTTCTTCTAAAGCATCTATAATGCCTTTTTCTCTTAAATATCTTTGGAAAAAAGCAAATCCTTTTTCTGTATCTATATTTGTATATCCCATCATCTTTTCTACACCAACACCTTCTACTATAAAATAATTATCATCTAATTTATTTATAGTGAAAGGTTCTGAATCTATTTCTTGTTATAGCGATAGGTGAGTATTTGATATTATCTCCAACTTTTCCCCCGCTTCACACCGTACGTGAGACTTTCACCTCATACGGCGTTCCATCATCTAATATAATTTAATAATATAACTTAAAATTTAGATTAATATTGTTATATAAATACTTAGTTATAATATTTAATCTATAAGATAACTAGTGGCTATCCCTCCACAGTTTATTATCGCTGCTTCTTTGGTACTGTGCCACCGCTCTCACTGACATTAATATTAGTTATAGATTTTTCTTTTCCTAATAAACGTTTCTCAATATAGCAAGATATTTTTTCTCCACGTTGTCAGCTTTCAACGTTCCAATAATATTTTCATTATATATTTAATTACCCTTAGACCCTTTCTATATGCCTGTTTGCTTGATACTACCTGTAATAGTATAAGGATTTTCCTAATCAAGAATTGTACTAATCCTCACAAACTGTACCATAAGTACATACTAACATTTCTGATAGTAATATTTTAGACATGTACATTCAAAAGTTCGTCAGTATATATACATTCTAGTCATAGATAATTATTGACCCCCAGTCTATAAATCTCTTGATCACTTCTGATTCACATTTCCTCAGCCTAGCTGTTAGGGAGAAATCTTAACTGACTTCACCGAGCTTCATACATATATATCTTGCCATATATATGCATGTCGGAGTATTAGGGAGAACCCTTCGGGACGTTACTCCTTCATTTGATTCTAAATATTATTAGTTCTTATAAATAGTTAAACTATTTATAGCTTACCCTTTCTGCATTATGCACTAAGATAAGAACGTTTCACACCTTGATATTCTTCATAATTTTCTTCAAAGATTAATGTATCTTTATTATTTTCAAGAATTTTAGCTGTTTCTGATAATAATTCATCTAATCCTGTATTAGTAGCGGCTGATATAGGACATACTTTTATACCTTTTGCTTCATAAATAGATTTTATTTTATCTAAATTTTCTTGAGCACTTGGTAAATCCATTTTATTGGCAGCTATAATTTGAGGTCTTTCTATCAATTTTTCATTATATTTAAAAAGTTCAGAATTAATTTTTTCTATATATAGCGATAGGTAAGAATTTGATATTATCTCCAACTTTTCCCCCGCTTCACACCGTACGTGAGACTTTCACCTCATACGGCGTTCCATCATTTAATAAAATTATTAAATGACTAGTGGCTATCCCTCCATAGCTTATTATCACTACTTCTTTGGTACTGCGCCACCGCTCTCACTGACATTAATATTAGTTATAAATTTTTCCTAATAAACGTTTCTCAATATAGCAAGATATTTTTCTCCACGTTGTCAGCTTTCAACGTTCCAATAATATTCTCTTTCTATACCCTTAGATCCTTTCTATATGCCTGTTTGCTTAATATCGCTTCTAACGAAATAAGGATTTTCATATAGATAATTTTTACTCATCCTCACAAACTTGTACGTTTTGTACTAACTAGCATTTCTACTAAATTCCTATTTAGACATTTTACTTCGAAAGTTCGTCAGTATTTCTACATTCTAATCATAGATATATCATGATTTTTCTTAAATTTTTTAAATATAATTAATTTTATTATTATTTTTGTAAATTAAATATTTAAAATATAAAATACTTATGAAAAATCATTGACCCCCGACCTATAAATCTCTTGACTACCTCTAGTTCACATTTCCTCAGCCTAGCTGTTAGGGAGAAATCTTAGTCGTCTTCACCGAGCTTCATACACATATATCTTGCTATATACATGCATGTCGGAGTATTAGGGAGAACCCTTAGGAAAATTACTCCTTCATTTGATTCTAAATATTATTAGTTCTTATAAATAGTTAAACTATTTATAGCTTATCCTTTCTGCATTATACACTAAGATAAGAACGTTTCGCACTATCTATAGGATTATCTCCTTCTATGCCAGCACAATCAACAACATGTATAAATACTTTTGTTCTTTCAACATGTCGTAAAAATTCATGTCCAAGACCAACACCGTCACTGGCACCTTCTATAAGTCCAGGAATATCAGCCATTACAAAATCATCGCCCCACCTACTACGTACAACTCCTAAATTTGGAGCAAGTGTAGTAAAATGATAATTAGCTATTTTAGGATTTGCATTTGTAACCATAGATAAAAGTGTTGATTTACCTACATTTGGAAAGCCTATAAGGCCTACATCTGCAATAAGTTTAAGTTCTAAAATAACTTCATATTCTTTAGATATTCTTCCTTTTTCGGCATATCTTGGAGCTTGTCTAGTAGGTGTTGCAAAGTGTTGATTACCCTTTCCACCTTTTCCACCTTTAATAATTACTTTTTGTTCTCCATCAACAACCATATCAGCCATTATTTTATTAGTTTTAGCTTCTTTTATAATTGTTCCTACGGGTACTTTAATTATTATATTTTCAGCATCTTTTCCAGAACAGTTTTTTTTGCCACCATCTTCTCCAGGCATTGCTTTAAAAGTTCTTTTATATCTAAAATCCATTAAAGTGTTTATGTCTTTAGTAGCTTCAAAAATTATGTCACCACCTTTACCTCCATCTCCACCATCTGGACCACCATTTACTACATATTTAGCTCTATAAAAAGAAACACATCCATTGCCACCATTTCCGCCTTTAATTTTAATTTTCACTCTATCTATAAACATATTTTTATATAACCTCCTACTATTGGTTAAAAATAAAAAGCTTTCAAATATTCGCTTTAAAATATTTGAAAGCTCCTTTCAATAAATTATTATGCTATTTCAATAGGATAGACAGAAACTTTTTTCTTATCTCTACCTTTTCTTTCATATCTAACTTTTCCATCTACTAAAGCAAATAATGTGTCGTTAGAACCTTTTCCTACATTTGTACCTGGATGAATTTTTGTACCTCTTTGAGTATAAAGAATATTACCAGCTTTAACAAATTGACCGTCAGCACGTTTTGCACCTAATCTTTTAGATTCTGAATCTCTACCATTTTTAGTAGAACCCATTCCTTTTTTGTGTGCAAAAAATTGAAGATTTAATTTTAGCATTTACTACACCTCCCTATATTTCACAGTTATTTCTTTTTTATATTCTTTTTCTATAGATTCTACACCTAAAACAAAACTATTAATAAGTAAACTAGCAGGATTATCATCTACTGTAATAGCATCTTTAAGACTAATAACCTCTAAATGAAAAAAGCCTCCGTTTTCATCATAGTCACAAATAACTTTTTCGTTTGTAAATGCTTCTATACTATTGGCTGTATTTAAAGATAAAACAGATACAGCTGAGCAAACAATAGGATCTGCATGATTTTTTAATTCATAACCATATACATTTCCGTATTTATTTTTATAGATGTACACTTCTATCATAAACTAAGCATTAATTTTTTCAATTTTTAATTGAGTAAAAGGTTGTCTATGACCTTTTTTCTTATGGAAACCTTTTTTAGGTTTATATTTATAAACTATAACCTTTTTTTCTTTTCCTTCACATATAACTGTAGCTGTTACTGTAGCATTTAGTGTAGGAGTTCCTATTTTAGTATTTTCACCATCAACAATTGCTAAAACTTTATCAAAAGTATAGCTTGCACCTTCTTCAAGGCATAATTTTTCTACATTGATAGTGTCGCCTTCTTGAACTTTATATTGTTTTCCACCTGTTTCAATAATTGCGTACATTTGTACACCTCCTTAAATTTTTAAAGAACACGCCGAATTTGGTACTAAAATTAGTTTTAACCTCTCCGTGCGGTGTCCGTCTATAAAATAGACTAATGCACTGCAAATATATTTAAAAAATATCCTTTACATACTCTTTAAATAGTATCATAGTAAATTTATCATGTCAATAATTTTAAGATTTCAAACGATTTAAATAAGTAATAAAGAATAATAAAAATATTTTTTATTTTATTTAAAATTAGGTGGAAATTAAAAAAATATTTATTACTTAATTTGTAATATGTTACAGCTTTAGAATATAATAATTATCTCTTATTTTTAATATTATATTCATCTATTTCTATACTAAATTTATAGTAAATATTGTAGATATTACAAGGGTTTTATTTTATTTTGTAGAGTGCATTTAAATTTTTTAAATTATTTCATTTGAACCTTTGACTGCTTGCTAGTAATTAATATATAATGTTTTTACTAAATATTTATTTTATGAATGTAGGTGAAATTTTGTCCAAAAAATCCAATGCAAATCAAAGAGAAACATCTAAAAAAAATAGCATTGTAATAGAAATTATAAATCTTATAGCAATTTCTTTAAGTATATTTTTATTCCTTTCTATATTTTTTGATGGTGGCGGTGTAATTGGTAATTTTCTTAATTTATTTTTTAAAACATTAATTGGTATTACTTCATATTTTATACCATTTATATTGTTTGGTATTAGCATTTATTATTTAATTTCAGATAATAATAATTTTTACAATCATAAAATTATAATAATAATTGCTTGTTTAATTGTTTTTTCAGGAATAATACATATTTTTACTATTCCTACAGATGCTCAAATTGAAATAAATCCATTTAAATTAGACCCTAATAATTATAAAATATCTGGGATATTAGGTTCTGTTTTAGGTAATCTTTTCCTAAAACTATTTGGAAAATTAGGGGCTTTACTTATAACAATAACAGGTTTTATTATATTAATAATTGTATTAAGTAAAAAGTCTTTTATAGATTTTATTAAAGAAACTAATAATAAAATAAAATCTACAACAATTTCAGAATTTATATCAAATATTTTTTATGATGATTGGGACGATGATGATTGGGAAGAAGATTATTGGGAAGATGAAGATTGGAAAGATGATAAACATGCATTAAACTCTAGTAAGAATTTTAAGAAAAATTTAGAACCACAAAAAAAACCTTTAAATACTATAGAAATTGTTAAAAATGAATCTAAAAAAAATAAACCTAAATTAAGTTTAATTTCTGAAGAATTAGATTATAAAAAATCTTATAATAAAAATAATTTAGAATTTGAATTTAATAATATGAATACTACATATGAAGAGGAATTAAATATAAAAGGATTAGATGAAATTAAAGAAACAAAAGAGAAAAAAGAAACATCTGTTAATATAAAACCTAAATTTTATATAGGAGATGAAGATGATCAAATAAATAAAATTATAGAGCCAACTACTGTATCTTCAGAACCTAAAATAATTTCTGAAGATACTTTACCTAAAAGCCCTAAACAAGAAATTTATAAAAAATCTGTTAAAAAAAATAATACAAATTATAAATTTCCACCTATTTCACTTTTAAAGGAAAATCTAAGTCCTAAAAATAAGGTATCTAAATCTCAGATTTTAGAAAATTCTAGGAAACTAGAAAATACTCTTAAAAGTTTTGGTGTTGAAGCAAAAGTTATTGAAGTAAGTAAGGGACCAACTGTTACAAGATATGAATTATCTCCAGGACATGGTGTTAAAGTTAGCAAAATATCAAATTTAGCAGATGATCTTGCTCTAAATTTAGCAGCTAAAGGTATTAGAATAGAAGCACCTATACTTGGAAAAGCTGCCGTTGGCATAGAAATTCCTAATGACAAACCTCAACAAGTATTTTTACGTGAAGTTTTAGAAAGTGATGAATTTAAAAGTTTTGATTCTGATTTAGCATTTGGTTTAGGTAAAGATATTTCTGGCAAAATTATTGTTGCAGACATTGCAAAAATGCCTCATATGTTAATAGCTGGTGCTACAGGTGCTGGTAAAAGTGTTTGTATAAATACACTTATTACAAGTCTTATTTATAAATCATCCCCTAAAGATGTAAAACTTATCATGATAGATCCTAAAGTTGTAGAACTTAGTATTTATAATGGTATACCTCATCTTATGACTCCAGTTGTTACAGATCCTGAAAAAGCAACTGGAACATTAAACTTTGCAGTTAAAGAAATGTTAAATAGATATAAATTATTTGCTGAATCAAATGTTCGTGATCTAACTGGATATAATAATTGTGTAAAAGATAAATCTGAAGATTTGATTTTACCTCAAATTGTTATTATTATAGATGAACTTTCTGATCTTATGATGGCAGCTCCAAAACAAATAGAAGATTCTATATGTAGGCTTGCACAAATGGCAAGAGCTGCCGGAATACATTTAATAATTGCAACTCAAAGGCCTTCTGTAGATGTAATAACTGGTATAATAAAAGCAAATATACCTTCTAGAATGGCATTTTCTGTTTCTTCTGGCGTTGATTCTAGAACTATTTTAGATACAGTTGGAGCAGAAAAACTTTTAGGAAGAGGTGATATGCTTTTTTCTCCTATAGGTGTAAATAAACCAATGAGAATACAAGGTGCTTTTATAAGTGATAAAGAAGTAGAATCTATAGTAAATTTTTTAAAAGAAAATTATGGTGAAGATTACGATAATGAAATAACAGAAAAAATAAATTCAAGTGGTTTATCATCAAATTCAAATATACAAAATAATAAAAAAGATAAACTTTTTAATGATGTTGTAGATTTTATCATAGAAAAACAAAAAGTTTCTGCTTCATTACTACAAAGACAGTTTAAAATAGGCTTTAATAAAGCTGCTAGTATTGTAGATTCACTAGAAGAGCAGGGATTTATAGGAGGAGAAAATGGTAGTAAACCTCGTAATGTAATAATAACGAAAGAACAATGGAACCAAATAAAAGATAATTAAGGAGTCTAAAATGAACTATAAACTAATAGATGGTGTTTCAATTTCTAAAAATATTAAAAATACAATTAAAGAAGAGATATCTATAATTTCTAAAAATATTGAAAAACCTATTATGGCAATAATTCTAGTAGGAGGAGATGAATCTACTAAAATTTATGTGCGTAGTAAACAAAAGGCATGTAAACTTGTAGGTATACAAACTATGTTGTATGATCTACCAGAAGATACAACAGAGGAATTTATAATTAATTTAATTTATACTCTTAATAAAAGTAGACATATAAGTGGAATTATTGTAGAACTCCCTTTACCAAAACATATAAATAGTGAAAACATCTTTAAAAGCATTAGTCCTTTAAAAGATTTAGATTGTGCTAACCCATATAATCTTGGTCTACTTTATACCAATAATAAATATTTAGCACCGGCAACAGCAGAATCTGTTGTAAAATTAATAAAAGAAAGTAATATAAATATTGAAGGTAAACATTGTGTTATTATAGGAAGAAGTAATTCTGTTGGTAAACCTTTAGCACTTTTATTATTACAAGAAAATGCTACAGTTACAATTTGTCATTCTAAAACAAAAAACTTAAGTAAAATAACTTCTGAAGCTGATATATTAGTTTCTTGTGCGGGAAAAGAAAAAATAGTAACAAAAGATATGGTAAAACAAAATGCAGTTGTAATAGATGTTGGAATAAATGTTTCTAAAGAAGGAAATTTATGTGGCGATGTTGACTTTGAAAATGTTAAAGATAAAGCTTCCTATATTACGCCTGTACCTGGTGGTGTTGGCCCAGTCACAGTATCTATGATTCTACAAAACTGCTTAAAAGCATATAAAATACAAAATAATTTATAGTATCAAAATGAAAGGAATTACTACAAATGAAAAAAAATGAAGATAAAATAAAAATTTCTTTCGTATCTCTAGGTTGTGATAAAAATTTAGTTGATAGCGAAGTTATGCTAAATATAATAGAAGAAAATAATTATCAAATAATTTCTGATGAAAAAAATGCTGATGTTATAATAATAAATACATGTGGTTTTATTATGGATGCTACAGAAGAAGGTATAGAAAATATTTTAACTTTAGCAAGTTATAAAACAAATGGTAATTGTAAAGCTTTAATAGTAACTGGATGTATGGCACAAAGATACAAAGAGGAAATTTTTAAGGAATTACCAGAAGTAGATGCAGTTATTGGAACAGGAGAATTCAGTAAAATTGCTGATGTTATAAATAAATGTATAACTACAAATGAAAAAATAACATTAATTTCTGATGTAAATACACCTTTTGATGAAAAAATTCTTTCAAAGAGAAAACTAACTACAAACAGCGGATTTGCATATTTAAAAATAGCAGAAGGCTGTGATAAAAAATGCACCTACTGTACTATACCAAGTTTACGAGGCAAATT
This sequence comes from uncultured Clostridia bacterium, assembly GCA_946481295.1. GTDB lineage: Bacteria > Bacillota > Clostridia > Lachnospirales > UBA5962 > CAMLLW01. The sequence goes on from CAMLLW010000010.1 coordinate 15,069, forward strand.
CAGAAGCCGTACAATGGAAAGTCTAATAGAAGAAGCAGAAAATCTAGCAAAACAAGATGTAAAAGAACTTATTATAGTCGCACAAGACACTGCTCTTTATGGCATAGATTTATATGGTGAAAGCAAATTACATGAGCTTTTAAATAAATTATCTAAAATTGAAGATATTGAATGGATACGTATTTTATACTGCTATCCAGAACATATTACTGATGAACTTATAAATGAAATTAAAACAAATAAAAAGATTTGTCACTATATTGATATGCCAATACAACACTCAGATAATTTCATATTACAAAAAATGGCTAGGCAAAGTAATACAAACAAAATAAAAACAACTATAGAAAAACTTAGAAAAAATGTTCCTGATATATGTATAAGAACAACTTTAATTGTTGGATTTCCAGGAGAAACAGAAGAACATTTTAATAATTTAGCCAATTTTGTATCAGAAATGGAGTTTGATAGACTCGGAGTATTTACATATTCACAAGAAGAAGGTACTCCTGCGGCAACTATGCCAAATCAAATAGATGATGAAACTAAAAATAAACGTAAAGATTTTATTATGGAACTTCAAAATAAAATATCAGCTAAAATATGTGAAAAACAAATAGGAAAAACATTAAAAGTAATTGTAGAAGGTAAATTACCAGATGAAGATGTTTACTGTGCTCGTAGTTATAGAGACTGTTATGAAATAGATGGATATGTATTTTTTAATAGTAATGATGAATTTTTAAGTGGAGATTTTGTAAATGTAAAAATTACTCATAGTTCAGAATATGATTTAATAGGAGGACTAGTAGATGAATTTGCCAAATAAATTAACTATTTTAAGAATATTTTTAGTTCCTATATTTTTAATATTTTTATTATATCCTTTTTTAGGCCAATCTATTAGTAGATTTATAAGTGTTATTATTTTTATAATTGCAGCTTTAACAGATGCTTTAGATGGTCATATAGCCAGAAAATATAATTTAATAACTAATTTTGGCAAACTTATGGATCCACTAGCAGATAAATTATTAGTCTGCTCTGCTTTAATTGCATTAGTACAATTAGGAAGAATTTCATCTATTGTTGCAATAATTATAATAGGAAGAGAATTTCTCATAACAGGTTTTAGATTAATTGCTCTTGAAGAAAATATAGTTATAGCTGCTAGTAATTGGGGTAAATTAAAAACTATATCTCAAATGGTAATGATACCTTTTAAAATATTATTTTTTAAAAATAATTTACTTGGTATTATAGGTAATATATTAGTATATTTATCAGTTATACTTGCAATTATATCTGCAGTAGATTATATTGTAAAAAATATAAATGTTATAAAAAATTGTCAATAACTTATTAAGGAGGTTTTTATGTGAATGCAGAAATTTTATCAGTAGGAACAGAAATATTATTAGGTAATATAGTAAATACAAATGCTCAATTTTTATCTAATGAACTTTCAAAACTTGGCATTTTTGTATTTTTTCAAACAAGTGTAGGTGACAATAAACAAAGATTATTAGAAGCTTATAAAATAGCATTTTCTAGATCAGATATTGTTATTACAACTGGTGGCTTAGGCCCTACAGAAGATGATATAACAAAAGAAATTGGATCTCAATATTTTAACAAAGAATTAATACTACATGAAGAATCCTTAAATAACATAAAAAATTTATTTTCAAATCAAAATTTAAAATTTACTGAAAATAATATTAAACAAGCTTATGTGCCAAAAAATAGTATTGTCTTAAAAAATAATAACGGCACTGCTCCTGGAATTATAATTAATGAAAATAATAAAACTTTAATTATGTTACCGGGTCCTCCTAACGAAATGCAATTAATGTATAAAGAAAGTGTTGAACCATACTTAGCAAAACTATCAAATGTAACATTATTTTCTAAAACATTAAGAATTTGTGGTGTTGGTGAAAGCCTTGTTGAAACTAATATAAAAGATTTAATAGATAATCAAACAAACCCTACTATAGCCCCATATGCTAAAACTTCAGAAGTACATCTTAGAATAACTGCAAAAGCTAAAAATAATTCTGAAGCAAAAGAAATAATAAAACCTACCATAGATGAATTATATAGCCGTTTAGGTGATAATATTTATGGAGAAGATGAGACCTCACTAGAACAAACTATAGTAAATATATTAAAAGAAAAAAATCTAACAATATCTTGTGCAGAATCATGTACTGGTGGTATGATATCTTCTACACTAGTAAATTGTCCTGGCGTATCATCTGTTTTTTTAGAAGGAGCTGTAACATATTCTAATAATGCTAAAATGTTAAGATTAAATGTAAATTCTTCTACACTTGAAAAATACGGTGCTGTTAGTGAAGAAGTTGCTTTAGAAATGGCATCAGGTATTGCTAAAACATCAAATTCAAATATAGGTATTTCTACAACAGGTATAGCTGGTCCTGACGGTGGTACAAATAAAAAACCAGTTGGATTAGTGTATGTTGGTATATTTATAAACGGTAACTGCAAAGCTTATAAATTAAATTTTGAAGGTAATAGAGAAAAAATAAGAAATCGTACAACTGTAGTTACTCTAGACTTGCTAAGAAGAGAACTAATAAAATTATAAAAAGGAGAGATATAATGGCAAAAGAAAAAGCAAAAAATAATTTAAACTACTCAGATCAATCTCGAGATGAAAAATTAAAAGCTCTTGAAGGTGCTATTAGTCATATAGAAAAAAGTTTTGGTAAAGGTGCTGTTATTAAATTAGGTGAAAATGCGCATACCGATGTTCCTGTTGTATCAACTGGTTCATTAGGAATTGATATAGCTCTCGGTATAGGTGGTATTCCAAAAGGTCGTATAATAGAAGTTTATGGTCCAGAATCATCTGGTAAAACAACTTTAGCATTACATGTAGTTTCAGAAGTGCAAAAACTAGGTGGTATAGCTAGTTACATAGATGCTGAACATGCTTTAGATCCAGTTTATGCAAAGAAATTAGGTGTAGATATAGATGAATTATACATATCACAGCCTGACGATGGTGAACAGGCTTTAGAAATTGCTGAATCAATGGTTCGTTCTGGTGCTATTGATATAGTAATTGTAGATTCTGTTGCCGCTCTTGTTCCTAGATCTGAAATTGAAGGTGAAATGGGAGATAGCCATATGGGTCTTCAAGCAAGACTTATGAGTCAAGCTTTAAGAAAACTCACAGGTATAGTAAACAAAACTAATTGTATTGTTATATTTATAAATCAATTGAGAGAAAAAATAGGTATAACTTTTGGTAATAATGAAACAACAACAGGTGGTCGTGCATTAAAATTCTACGCATCTATCCGTTTAGAAATTAGACGAATGGAATCTATAAAACAAGGAACAGAAATGTTAGGTAATAGAACAAAACTTAAAGTTGCAAAAAATAAACTTGCACCACCATTTAAAACTTGCGAATTTGATATAATGTTTGGCGAAGGAATATCAAAAGAAGGTGATATTTTAGATTTAGCATCTGATTTAAATATAATTGTAAAAAGTGGTTCTTGGTACTCATATAACGATGAAAGAATAGGCCAAGGAAGAGAAAATGCTAAAAAATATTTAAAAGAAAATCCAGATATATGTCGTCAAATTGAAAATTTAGTTCGTGTAGAAAATAATTTAAATCCTCTACCTGAAATTGAAAATAATGATACAGAAATAGATACAGATAAAAATGATAAGAATATAGATGTAGATAAAGATATAGAATTAGAAAGTTTTGAAATTGATATAGAGGATCAAAATTAATTATGGAAATAACATCTATTGAGATGCAAAAAAAAAGATCTAATCGCTACTCTATTTTTATAGATAATAAATTTGCATTTGGATTAGACGGTGTAGACCTTCTTTTTTATAAATTAAAAGAAGGTGATACATTGTCTCAAGAAAAATATGATATTATAATGGATAATGTAATATTTTCAGATGCAAAAAATGTAGCCACAAATTTCATTTCATTTAAACAAAGAACACATAAAGAAGTCATAAATAAATTACAATCTAAAGGATTTGATGAAATTACTATAGATAAAGTAATGATATTACTAGAGAAATACAACTATATAAATGATTTTAATTACGCTCTATCTTATATAAAAGAAAAATCAAATTTAAATAATGAAGGATTAATAAAAATAAAATATAATTTAAAATTAAAAGGTATTTCAGATGAAATAATAAATAATGCTATAGAAGAATCTGATATAAATTCTATAGATACTATAGTAAAATTATTAGATAAGAAAATAAAAGATAAACAAGATATAAGCATTAAAGAAAAAAATCAAGTATTTAATTTTTTAATAAGAAAAGGTTTTTCTTATGATGATATTTATAATGCATATAATATTTTTATAGATAATTAATATTTATTTTCTTCTACAATACTTACTATAATTAATAATATAAAATTAAAAAACATAGTTCTTTTTAAAAAGACTATGTTTTTTTAAATTAAATAAAATATGCAAGTATATATAATAGATATATGTGTATAGGATAAAACCAATAGAAAAATGAACGCATACTTCTACCTTTTTCTCCATTATATAAAGATATAGGTATAATTGAAAATACCATCATCCATTGTATACCACCAAATCCATTTTGAATAAATACTATTGCTGATAAAATTGCTATCATAGATAATTGCAAATATTTATTTTTTCTTGTTAAATATAATGCTATTGTAAGTATAACAAATAGAAATGATCCTTCTGTAGTCATTAAATTTGGAAATATGAAATTTGCAATATAAAATAATAAAATATTTCCATGATTAATAGCACTAAATTCAATAGGACCTAATATAATCGGTATTATTCCTAAAATTGTATAGCAAAAAATACGTAATTTATTGCCTTCTGCAATTGACTTTTTAATTGTATCTCCTATATATAAATAAAATACACCTAAAAATATTGTTCCGAAAATATTATTCATTAATGTTACATTATCTATAGGAAATATTTGTTGTATTACTATATTACCTATAGCCATTAAATAAAATCCTAATAGTAATCTTATTAAGTACTTTTTAACGTTTCTTGTATGAGTATATCCTTCTACACTCATAAATAAAAATATAGGAGCAACAATTCTTCCTATCATATTAAACCAAATTGGAACACCATGAGCATAAAACATTTGATGAACATGGTCAAAAACCATACATATAATTCCAATTATCTTTAACTGATACCCAGTTATACCCTTTTTAATTATAGACTGCATTAAACCACCTATTCCTTTTTTAATTTAATTGGTTATTATATTATATATATTTTTTGTAAAATTACAAGAAATAATTGTATAAAATGTATTATTTCTAATATATTTTATAACACTAATTACTACTTGATTTATTGATTTTTAGTGTATTTTAACTATTATAAAAAGTTTTAATTTAACAATATTTATATTATTATATTTTATATTTTTATTTATACTCAACTTTTTATTATTAAAATACATATTATATAATATAAAAAAAGAATAGATCGTTGCTATTCTTTTTACTAAGATATTAAATTCCTAACTTTAAATTCTTTTTGTGCTTCTCTTTGCATGTCTTTCTTAGCTATATCATGTCGCTTATCATATAATTTTTTACCTTTTGCTAAAGCTATATCTAATTTTACTAAGCTTCCTTTAAAATAAATTTTCAATGGTACTATTGTAAATCCATCTCTTGTAGTTGCTCCTATTAATTTATTTATTTCATATTTATGCAAAAGTAATCTTCTATCTCTTAATGGATCTTTATTAAAAATATTTCCTTGTTCATAAGAACTTATATGCATATTTTTTATAAAAGCTTCTCTATTTTCTATACGTATGAAACTATCTTTTAAATTGCATTTTCCCTGTCTTAAACTTTTAACCTCTGTACCAGCAAGTTCTATACCAACTTGAAAAGTTTCATGAATAAAATAATCATGATATGCTTTTTTATTTTGAGAAATAAGCCTATTGCTATTTTTGTCCTTAGCCATACTTCACCTCTTAATAATTTATAATAATATTATATACTTTTTATAATATATTTACTAGATTTATGAGTATAATATTTTTTAGTACATATTTATAATTTTATTGATTTTAATGATATTTTTTTGTTAATATTTTATACTACAAAGTAATTTATTAACTTTTTATTAACTTTTTCTTTTTTATAGTACTAAATAATTATATATTAATGTTATTTACTTTAATAGTTAATTTTGATATACTAATTTTGTTAAATTTTAGGATTAAATATTGTATTTTACAAATTTAAGTGTATAAATTACAAATTATGGTTCTATTATTCTATAATTATTATGTAAATTAATATATAAAAATGGAGTGATTTTTAATGACAGAACAAGAATTCTTAGATACATATTATGTAGAAAGAAAACATAGTGATAGTTTAAAATGGAATGAACTAGCAAGTGATGATCTAATACCAATGTGGATAGCTGATATGGATTTTAAATCTCCTTATGAGATTTCAGATGCAATAGATAAAAGATTAGAACATGGTGTTTTTGGTTATCCTATTATTCTTAATTCTTACTATGAGTCATTAATACGATGGGAAAAAAATCAAAATAATTATGAATTAAAAAAAGAATATATAAGAATATCCCCTAGTGTTGTAACTTCTATTTGTTGGTTAATAAACTGTTTTACAAAAAAACATGACAGCATAATAATTCTAACTCCTGTATACTCTCCATTCTCAAATAGTATAAATGATAATGGTCGAAATCTTATTACTGTAGATTTAAACTATAAAGAAGGTATTTATACTATAGATTTTGAAGAATTCGAAAAAAATATCATAGAAAATAATGTTAAAATGTTTATATTATGCTCACCACACAATCCTATCGGTAGAGTTTGGCATGAAGAAGAATTAGAAAATCTATTAAGTATATGTCAAAAACATAATGTTTTAGTTATATCTGATGAAATACATAAAGACCTAATACGTCCAGATCTTAAACACATACCTTCAGCAATTATTAATAATAAGAAATATGTTAATAATATAATAACATTAAGTTCAGCGTCAAAAACATTTAATATCCCAATATTTAATACATCAAATGTAATAATAGAAAATGATACACTTAGAGAAAGTTACGATAAATATATAAATACAATATATAAAGCTTACCATAATCAATTTGGTATTATTGCACATGAAACAGTTTATAATAATGGATTACAGTGGAGAAATGATTTATTAAAAGTTGTACATAGCAATTATAATTATATAAAAGAAACTCTTACATCACTATACCCTAAAATTTTTATTTCTCCTATGGAAGGTACTTATTTACTATGGATGAATTTACGTGAATATGTAGATTTAGAAAATATACAATCATTTATCCAAGATAAGTGTAAATTAGCTGTATGCTATGGAGAAACATTTGGTTCAAATTGGAAAGGTTTTATTAGAATGAATATGGCAACTCATCCAAAAATTATAAAAGAAGCAACTCAAAATATTATAAATAATTTAAATAAACTTAATAATTAATACATAAAAAATTGTCATAAATTATAAATTAAATTTTATTTTTATGACAATTTTTGTGTTTCATTATATTTTATAAAATAATTAATGTATGTAATGTTTTTGTTGACATTCTTTATGGATCTAATTATAATAACCGTTAGTATACTAACAATTTATATTTTATATTTAGCTTATATTTAAATTTTAATTAAAGTTTTTGTATTTATATAGAAACTTAAGGCGGGGTATTATGAATACAAATGATAAAATTGGATTCCAATTGCGTAAAATAGTTATTTTGATTAACAGATATATAGAAAAAGAAAATCAAAGAACTGGTTTAACAAATATACAAGGTCTACAGGCAGGTACTTTAACTTACTTACATGAAAATTCAGATAGGGATATATTTCAAAGAGATATAGAAAAAGCTCTTTCTATTCGACGTTCTACAGCAAGTAATCTTTTACATAGAATGGAAAAAAACGGATATATAACAAGAACCTTTGTAGATTATGATGCACGATTACGCAAAATAGATCTTACAGAAAAAGCAATGCAAAATAAAATTAAATTTTTTAAATTAGCTGATAATTTAGAAGATATACTTAAAAAAGATTTAAAAGAAGAAGACTTAAATAACTTTTTAACTACAATAAAAAAAATGAAACGTAATTTAGAAGATAAATTGTAAAGTTAAATCACTTTAATAAATTTATTTTTTGTCTGAATTTATTGTTAGCATGCTAACTGTATGTATACAATTCTGACTTTACTTGTACTAATTTCCTATTTATTGAATTTTTAAACAAGTACATCTTTGATATTATCGTTAGTATATCAATCAACTTAAGGAGGAGTAAGATGTTTAAATTATTAAAAAGAATGCATAAACGAGAATTTGCCCTATCTCTACTCATTATAGTATTCGTAATTATACAAGTATTTTTTGACTTACAAATACCACAAGCAATGAGTGACTTAACAGCAGTCCTACAACAATCAAATAATACAACTCTCTCAGCTATTAAAACGCCTAGTATTTTAATGATAGTATATACTTTAGGTAGTTGTATTGCTTCTGTAGTTGTTGGATATTTATCAGCTGTAGTATCAGCAAGTTTATCTGCAGGTATTAGAGGTGATTTATTTAGTAAAGTTCAACATTTTTCCTTAAAGGAATTAAATAAATTCTCTACAGCAAGCTTAATAACTAGAACAACTAATGATATTACTCAAATACAAAATTTAGTTGCAATGTCATTACAAGTAATGATTAAAGCCCCTGTAATGGCAATATGGTCAATATCTAAAATTGCACATAAAAATTCTACATGGACATTTTCTACAAGTATAGCAGTAATTATATTAATTATTTTAATTGTATCAGTACTTGCTCTTACATCACCTAGATTTAGAATTATTCAATCTTTAACAGATAAATTAAATAATATTGTTAGAGAAAATCTTACTGGTTTAAGAGTTGTAAGAGCTTATAATGCAGAAGAATATCAAACAGAAAAATTTAATGAAATAATTAATAATCTTACAAATACACATATATTTGTTGGACGTATCATGTCTCTACTACAACCTAGTACAAATTTTATTTTAAATATTTTAACATTATCAGTGTATTGGATAGGAACATTTTTAATAAGTAAAAATGGTAATGTTGAAATTAGAATAAATATTTTTAGTGATATGGTTGTATTTTCTTCTTATGCTGTTCAAATTATTGCTGCATTTATGATGCTAACATTTACTCTTATTTTGTTACCTAGAGCTAGGGTTTCTGCTTTAAGGGTTAATGAAGTTTTAGATACAGAACTTTCTATAGTAGATGGAAATTTAGATTCATCAGTAAATGAATCTGGTACTGTTGAATTTAAAAATGTTACTTTTAGATATCAAGATTCTGCAGAACCTGTATTAAAAAATATAAATTTCAAAGCTAATAAAGGTGATACTGTAGCAATTATAGGTTCTACTGGTAGTGGTAAAAGTACAATAATAAATTTAATTTCTAGATTATATGATGTACAACAAGGTGAAGTACTTGTAAATGGATTAAATGTTAAAGATTATAGTTTAGAAAATTTAAATAATAAAGTATCTTATATATCACAAAAACCTATATTATTTAGTGGAACTATAAAATCAAATATAGAATTTGGTAATAACGATAATTTAACAGATGATGATATTTATAATGCATTAGAAATTGCACAAGCTATAGACTTTGTTAAAGAAACTGAAGATAAATTAGATACTAAAATCGCAGAAGGTGGTACTAACTTCTCTGGAGGTCAAAAACAAAGAATCTCTATTGCAAGAGCTATTGCAAGAAAACCTGAAATTATGCTTTTTGATGATTCTTTTTCAGCTTTAGACTACAAAACTGATAAAAAACTTAGAAAAGAATTAGATAATAGATTATCAGATACTACTAGAATTATTGTTGCGCAAAGAGTTAGTACAATTATAGACGCAGATTTAATTTTAGTTATCAATGAAGGTGAAATTGTGGGAAGAGGAACACATAAAGAACTTCTAAAATCTAACTCTGTATATCGTGAAATTGCATATTCTCAATTATCAAAGGAGGAGTTAGAAAATGAGTAATGTAAAAACTTCTAAAATGGATAATAACACAAAAAAGAGTCCTGCTAGTAAATTAATAAATTATTCTAAAAATTATCTACCTTACTTTGTTATAGCATTTATCTTTGCATTTTTAGGAAGTTTACTTACTATTATTGGTCCAAATAAATTAAGTGAAATAACTGATATTATTACAAGTGGATTAAATTCTTCCATAGATACAGATGCTGTAGTTAAAATAGCTATATCACTAGTTATACTATATACTTTTGGTTTTATATTCACATATACTCAAGGTATAATTTTAAACTACACAGCTCAAAGAGTAGTTTCTAATTTACGTCGAGATGTAACTAAAAAAATAAATAAACTTCCACTAAGATATTTTGATTCTCACAATCATGGAGATACATTAAGTAGAGTTACAAATGATATAGATACAATTGGTCAATCTTTATCTCAAAGTACTAGTGTTTTTATAGCTGCATCAACATTAGTAATTGCAACAATTATTATGATGTTTATTTCAAATTGGATATTAGCTTTAACATCAATTATTTGTTCAGTATTAGGATTTTTTGCAGTATTAAAAATAATGGGAAACTCACAAATTTACTTTATTCAACAACAAAGAGCAATTGCTAAAATAAATGATTTTATAGAAGAAACTTATTCTGGCGAAATTATAATAAAAACAAATAATGCAAATAAAAAATCTATAGAAGAATTCCATGAATTAAATATGGAATATTATAATAACAATTGGAAATCTCAATTTTTAGCTAGTATTATGCAACCTCTTATGCTATTTGTAGGTAACTTTGGTTATGTAGCTGTATGTATAGTTGGTTCAATATTAGTTATACAACATAGTATTTCTTTTGGAATTGTTGTTGCCTTTATGATCTATATTAGATTATTTACACAACCTTTATCTCAAATATCTCAAGCTTTTGCTACACTACAACCTGCAATGGCTGCAAGCGATAGAATATTTGAATTTTTAGAAGAAAAAGAATTATCTGACGAATCAAATAAAACTAACAATTTTGAAAATATAAAATATGATGTAGAATTTTCTCATATATCCTTTGGATATAACGAAGAATTAATTATTAAAGATTTCTCTGTTTCTGCTAAAGAAGGTCAAAAAATAGCTATTGTAGGTCCAACAGGAGCTGGTAAAAGTACATTAGTTAATCTGTTAATGAAATTTTATGAAGTTAATTTAGGAGAAATTAAAATAGGAGATATTCCTATATCATCTGTAACACGTGAAGAAGTTCATAAACAATTTTGTATGGTTCTACAAGATACATGGTTATTTGAAGGTACTATCTATGAAAATATAGTTTATAATAAAGAAAATGTTCCTTTAGATCATGTTATAGAAATATGTAAAAAAATAGGTATTCACCATTTTATTATGACTTTAGAAGATGGATATAACGCAATATTAGATGATAGTGTCAGTTTATCAGCTGGTCAAAAACAACTTATTACAATAGCAAGAGCATTAATTAAAGACTCACCTATGCTTATTTTAGATGAAGCAACAAGTTCTGTAGATACTAGAACAGAAGAACTTATTCAAAATGCTATGGATACATTAATGGTAAATCGTACATCATTTGTTATTGCACATAGATTATCAACTATTAAAAATTCAGATTTGATTTTAGTGTTAAAAGATGGTAATATTATTGAAAGTGGTACACATGACGAGCTAATTGCTCAAAAAAGTTTTTATGCTGATCTTTACAATAGTCAATTTGAAGAATTATAAAAAACAAACTATAAAAAGAGTAAAGTTTATTAAATTTTACTCTTTTTGTGTTTATATTTTAAAATATAATATTAATTTTATTTTAGTTAATTACAATTTAACTTCAAAGTTTAATATTTAAAATATAATTTGAAAATAAATAAAAATTTTCACAAGTTTAAACTAAATTAACAATAATAATAAAATTTTTCTTTTATTTTCCTTGATCAAGTATAATTTTATGATAAAATAAATAACTATAAAATAAATATAAATTTAGGTAAAGGGGTGCAAATATGTCTTACTCTTATAGTGATGAAGTAGATGCTAAAAAAATATTATTACTTAATAAAAATCTTAATGAGCTCCCTAAATTTTTAAAAGAGTTTTTTGGAGGTATTGCTATAAATATTTCTACAAATACAAGATTAGCATATTCTTATGATTTGAAAAATTTTTTTAATTATTTAATTAAAAATGAACCTGATTTTGATTTTTTATCAATAAATTCATTTTCTTTAAATGATTTATCTAAAGTTAATGTAGATCACATAGAAAATTTTTTAAATTATATAACATATTATGAAAAAGAAGATAATAATGGTATTAAACATAGATATAAAAATCTTGAAAAAGCTAAGTCAAGAAAATTATCTTCAATACGAAGGATGTTTTTATATTTTAATAAAAAAAGAAAATTATCGTATAATCCTGCAAATTTTGTAGATAATCCTAAAATACATGAAAAAGTAATAGTACGCTTAGATGTAAAAGAAATATCTAATCTTTTAGACGAAGTATCTAGTGGTAGTAAATTAACTGAAAGGCAAAGAAACTATCATAATTATACAAAAAATAGAGATTTAGCTATAATAACTTTATTATTAGGAACAGGTATACGTGTTTCTGAATGTGTTGGAATAGGTATATCAGATATAGATTTTTATAATAATAGCATTAATATAATAAGAAAAGGAGGAAATGAATCAATAATTTATTTTGGAGAAGAAGTAAAAAATGCATTAGAAATATACTATAATGAAAGAATAGAAAAATCACCTAATCCTGGGCATGAAGAAGCTTTCTTTTTATCTATGCAAAATAGACGTATAACTCCTAGAACAATTCAAAAACTAGTAAAAAAATATGCATCTTTAGTAACAAAATTTAAAAAAATATCTCCACATAAATTACGTAGCACATATGGAACTAATTTATACAAAGAAACTCAGGATATATATTTAGTTGCAACTGTATTAGGTCACAAAAATGTAAATACAACAAAAAAATATTATGCTGCAATAGATGAAGATAGAAAAAAATCTGCTATAAATTATATAAAATTAAAAAATAATGAAAATTAATATAACAAAAAAGGGATATCATTTACGATAACCCTTTTAAATAAGCGGATGATGGGAATCGAACCCACGTGATCAGCTTGGAAGGCTGAAGTTCTACCATTAAACTACATCCGCAAATATTTGCATTTCCTATCAACAAAATATATTATAGTATATATTATTTATATTGTCAACACTTTTTTTAAAAAAATAAAAAAACTACTTTAAATTTTCAGACTTTAAGTAGTTTTTATTTTGTATTAAATTTAATTATATTATTTCTATTGTTTTTAAAATTCCAAAAAATAATAATTCTAATTTTTCTTTATCTTTTTCTAAGCAATTAAAATTTATTATTAAAGGTTTATCTTCTATTGATAATATAGATATTAAATTAAACATATTTATATCACCAGCTGGACTATAAAAGCTATAATAAGCAATAGTAGTATCTTCAACTTTAAAACTTGATTTTTCAATAATTTGTGCAGATTTATTTTCTAATAAATAAGCATCTTTCATTGCATCTCTAAATTCTATAACCATATCATCAGTTAATAATACATTTAAATAATTTAATCCTATATTGCATGTATTATTTTTATCTGTATATATAATATTAGGTCTTGCTTCACTAGGGTATTTTGCTTTTGCAATTTTATCTGGCATTAATTTAAAATTCTTAGGTATATAGATTTTAAATTTATTAAGAAATTCTTCTTGTTTTATATCTAGATTTATTTTTTTTACTTTTAATTTTCCATCTTTTATTTCAGAAACAACTTCATTTATAATTTTTTCTCTTTCATTTTTTTGCTCTAAATTCTTAGCATACTCCAGCATATTTATAACTGAATTATTTTCTTTTTGCATGAATAATCCTCCATTAAAATAAAAATTCCATCTTCCATATTATAATGATTTTTATAACATATGTAAATATTTAAACTACATACATAGTATAATTAATTAATCATATTTTATATACCTAATATTTTTTTAGCACTTATTACATCAAAATCAATTTGACTTTTTAAATCTTCTAGAGAATTAAATTTCTCCTCTCTCCTTAAAAAATCATAAAAATATACTACTATTTCTTCATTATATATATTTCTATTAAAGTTAAAAATAAATGTTTCTATATTGATATTATTATTATCATCTATAGTAGGATTATTTCCTACACTTGTTATACTTTTATATAATTTTTTTTCATTAATTATATAAGTTTCTGTTATATATACTCCATTTATAGGTAATATTTTATTTTGGCTTACAGATAAATTTGCTGTAGGAAATCCAATAGTTCTTCCTATTTTGTTACCAGATCTTACTACACCTTTTATAAAGTAGTCTTTAAATAATAGATCTTTAACTTCTTTAAAATTACCATCAGAAATTAATTTTCTTATATTAGTAGAACTTATCTTATTATTATTATATATTTCATTTTCTACTATTATAACCTCTATATTATAATCATTACAAATATTCTTTAATTTTTTTGTATTTCCTGACTTGTTTTTTCCAAAGCTAAATTCTTCACCTACTACAAGTACTTTACAATTTAATTTATCTACTAAAATATTTTTAATAAACTCCTCTGGAGATAACTTAGAAAACTCTAAACTAAAAGGATATTCTATAAAAATATCTATACCAATTTGTTCAAATAAATATATTTTTTCTTCCTTTGAAAAAATATATTTTATATCTTCATTAAATAAAACTTTTCTAGTATGAGGAAAAAAAGATAAAACTACACTTTTTAAATTATATTTATTCCTATAGTAATTCACAACATTTATTAATTTAGCATGTCCTATATGAAAACCATCAAAATTACCAATAGTAACTACAGTATTATTTAATTGATTAATATTTTCATTATCTATATATTCCATAAAATCACCTATATCTCTAAGTTAAATCTGCTAACATCACAATAGGTTTTATTTCTTCATTTCCGATAAACTTATAAATACCAATTAAATTTCCACAAGAGTCATAAAGTAATGCATCTTTTTCTTTATTAAAATTTTCTTTATTTTTTATGAAATTTATGCTTATTTTATTACCATTATATAGGTATTTATTTGCTGTATTAAATGCAGTTATTTTTTGATAATCTATAAGAACTTTATCTATTGGTATAATAATATCTTCTATTCCATTAGCATTTATTTTATATTTTAAATCTTCTAATTTTATACTATCTTTAAGTTCAAAATTGCCAGTCTTTGTACGAATTAAATATTCCATACAAGCACCTGTACCTAATTTTTCTCCTATATCATGACAAAGTGTACGTATATAAGTACCTTTAGAACATGTTACATCTATTATAAATCTATTATTAGATAAAAAATCTAATATACTTATATTATATATTTCTATCTTTCTTGGTTTTCTTTCAATACTTTTACCTTTTCTTGCTAAATTATATAATTTTTCTCCATTTACTTTAAGTGCTGAGTACATTGGTGGTATTTGGTTATACTCACCTAAAAAAGATAAAACTACTTTTTCTATATTTTCTTTAGAACAGTTTACTTCTTTTTTAGATATTATATTTCCACTAGTATCTTGAGTATCTGTAGTTATTCCTAATTTTACAGTTGCTCTATACTTTTTAGTATTTCCACCAACATATTCAGCAAGTTTAGTTGCTTTTCCTATACAAATTGGTAAGACACCTTCTGCATCTGGATCTAGTGTACCTGTATGTCCTGTCTTTATCCCTTTTAAATTTTTTCTTATAATAGCAACAACATCATGTGAAGTAAAACCGGCCTCTTTATAAACGTTTATAAACCCACTTATCATAAAATTTAAAACTCTTTTCTTAAACAAGATAAAATATCTTCTATAGAATCTTCAATATTTTTTCTTAATGTAACTCCTGATGCATTTATATGCCCGCCACCACCAAATTGGCTAGCTATTTTATTTACATCTATATTTTTTGATCTTAAACTTATTTTTGTTTCTGATTCACTTTTTTGGTATGCTAATATAGAAACTTCTATACCTTCCATATTAAGAATAAATTCAACAATACCACCTATATCTTTATTATCAGCATTACACTCTTTAAAATCTTCAAATGTTAATGTTGTATACGCTACAGGTATATCTTTTAATACTATAGCTTTTCCTATTGCTTTCTTAAATATACTAAATTCTTCGTAAGTTTTCATCTTAATTAATCTATTATATATATTAGAAAAATCTATATCTTTTTCTAATAAGCAACTAGCTATTTTTAAAGTTTCTGAAGAAGTTGTTTTATGTCTAAATCCTCCGCTATCTACTAGAATTCCAGCATATATAGCAGAAGCAATATCTTTATCAATATCACATATATTAACAATAATTTTATATACTAATTCTGAAGCAGAAGATACATTAGGATTAATAAAATTATATTTTCCGAAATAATTATTACTTATATGATGATCTATTACTATTGTATTTTCACACTCTTTAAATAAATCTAAACTATTACCTAATCTTTCTATACCTCCACAATCTAAAGATATAAATAAATCTGGTTTTAATATATTTATATCACCTTTAAATATAAAATTTTTCCCAGGTATAATATCAAATTTTCTACTGAAATCTTCTAATAGAACATTTACTTTTTTTCCTTTTTTATTTAATGCCATAGCCATAGCTAGACAAGATCCTATAGAATCAGGATCAGGATTTGTATGCCCAGCTATAACAATATTATTACTTTTTTCAATAACACTTATTATTTTAGATAAATCACTATTTTTATTTTCCATAACTATAATTCCTCAGACTCCCTAGAGTCATGTACTTGTTTTAATAAATCATTTATTTTTGTACTATAATCTAATGAGTCATCTATGCAAAATTTTACTTCAGGCGTATTCCTTAAGTTTATTCTATTTGCCAATTGTCTTCTTATATATCCTGAAGCATTTTTTAAACCTTCCATAACTTCATTTTTTTCATTTTCTTCAGCCATTATAGAAACATATATTTTAGTAAAACTTAAATCATTTGTAGTATCTACTTTTGTTACACTTGTTAATTTACTAATTCGAGGATCTTTAAGTTCAGATCTTATTATATTTGCTACTTCTCTTAAAATTTCATCATTTATGCGAATTATTCTATTATTAATACCACTACGTTTTTTCAAAATTTCACCTCAAATTTATCTTTTTACTTCTTCCATAATATATGCTTCTACAACATCACCTACTTTTATATCATTATATTTATTAAATGATAATCCACATTCATATCCTGTGCTTACTTCTTTAACATCATCTTTAAATCTTTTTAAGGCAGATAGTTCTCCTTCATGTACAATGATATTATCTCTTAAAATTCTTATTTGTGAATTCCTTAATATTTTACCATCTGTAACATATGAGCCTCCTATTGTACCTACACCAGAAGCTTTAAAGAGTTGTCTAATTTCTGCATGACCTATAACTTTTTCTTCAAATATAGGATCTAATAATCCTTTCATTGCTGCAGTTACATCTTCTATGGCATTATAGATTACTGTATATAATCTTAAATCTACTTTTTCAGTATCTGCAACATTTTTAGCAGTAGTTTCTGGTCTTACATTAAATCCAATAATAATTGCATTAGATGCTGATGCTAACATAACATCTGATTCAGTTACAGCACCGACTGCTCCATGAATAACTTTTATACGAACTTCTTCATTTGAAAGACGTTCTAAACTATTTTTAACTGCTTCTACAGATCCTTGTACATCTGCTTTAATAACAATATTTAATTCTTTCACGTTGCCATCTTTTATTTGACTAAATAAATCGTCTAATGATACTTTTTGAGGAGTTACTTTAATTAAATTTTCTCTACCTTGAGCTATTAATGATTCTGCAATTTGTCTTGCATGTCTATCATTATTTGCTACGTGAAATACATCTCCAGCCATTGGAACAGAAGATAACCCTAAAATCTCTACAGGAGTTGATGGAGTTGCTTTTTTAACTTTATTACCTTTATCATCCATCATAGCACGAATTTTTCCATATGATTTTCCTGCAACAATAGGATCTCCAACATTTAATGTTCCACTTTGAACTAAAATAGTAGCAACTGCACCTCTTCCCTTATCTAACTGTGCTTCTATAACTGTTCCTCTAGCTTTTCTATCAGGATTTGCTTTAAACTCTTTAAGATCTGCAACTAACAGTATCATTTCTAAAAGTTCATTTATACCTATTTTATTTCTAGCAGAAACTTCTACACAAGGGACATCTCCACCCCAGTCTTCAACTAAAACATTGTGTTCAGCAAGTTCTTGTTTTACTCTATCAGGATTAGAATCTGGTTTGTCAATTTTATTAATAGCAACTATAATTTCAACATTAGCTGCTTTCGCATGATTTATAGCTTCTATAGTTTGTGGCATAACCCCATCATCTGCTGCTACAACTAAAATTGCTATATCTGTAACTTGAGCTCCTCTCATACGCATAGCAGTAAAAGCTTCATGTCCTGGTGTATCTAAAAATGTTATTAATTTTTCTCCTACATTTACTGTATAAGCTCCTATATGTTGAGTTATACCACCAGCTTCTTTGTCTGTAACTCTACTACTTCTTATAGTATCTAATAAAGATGTTTTACCGTGATCTACATGTCCCATAACAACAACTACAGGTGGTCTTTCTTTCATATCTTCCGGTTTATCTTCTTCTTCATCTTTAAATGCTTCTTCTAATAAATCTACTTCATCTGCTTCTTCAGCAATAACATCAAATTGTTCTGCTATATTAGAAGCTGTATAAAAATCTATTTCTTGGTTTATAGTAGCCATTATACCAATTTTCATAAGTAATTTAATTATTTCTGAACTATTTTGTTCTAATTCTTCAGATAAATCTTTTACAGTTATACTTTTACCAATTTTAATAACTTTAACATCATTTTCTGCAGCTTTTGCTCTCTCTAAAGCTAAAAGTTCTTCTTGACGTTGTTTTTCTTCTCTTTCTAACTTACGTCTTTCTTTATTACTTAATTTTTTTTGATATGGACCATTATTAACTTTAGGTTTTGTATTTATGTTATTATTTTGATTATTTTTATTAAATCTATTATTTTGATTTTTATTGCTTATTTTAACGATATTATCGTTTTCTTCATTATAATCATTATTTTGTTTTTTATTTTTAAAATTGTTATTTTGTTTTCTAGTATTATTATTTTTACTAAAATTGTTTATTTTATTATCACTATTTTGATTATTAAATTTATTATTATTTCTATTTCTATTATCAATACTTCCACTATTATTATAATTCTTATTATTTAATCTATTATTTTGCTGTTTTTGGCCTTTATTTTCATTATTTATATTATTGCCTTCAGCTTTATTTTTGTTATCTTTATTAAACTTATTGTTATAGTTTTTATTAAAACTTTTATTATAAGGTCTATTATTTTGATTTTTATTTTCATTTAATTCTTTATTTGAGTTATTATTTTCTCTATTAGAATTATTAGTTGTATTGATATTTGATTTATTATTATTGATTTTGTTCATAGGCTTAATATTTTTATTTCTTCCCTTAACTATATTTTTATTTTGAATACTTTTATTATTAAAGTTATTCTTATAATTATTATTTCTAACTTTATCATTTTTTATAATGTTTTCTTTTGCAAACTTAACTTCATAATCGCTTAAACTAGACATTGTTTTTTTATTCTCTATACCATTTTTAACTAGAAAATTGATTAAATCTTTTGTAGATATATCCAGTTCTTTTGCTAATTCATGTACACGCACTTTAGCCAACCTCGACACCTCCAAAAATTTTTAATTAATACTATCTATTAAGTTAGATAGTTGCGTTGCAAATCTATCATCTATTATAACTAATGTAGGTCTATTATTTTTACCTATAGCTTTACTAAGTGTATCTCTATCGCTTAATATCCTTATAGGAACTTTATAGTATATACTTTTATTTCTAAACTTTTTTTTAGTATTATCAGAAGCATCTGTAGCTAAGATAATTAGCTTTCCTTTACCTGATGAAATAGCTTTTTCACACTGTTCTTCACCAGTTACTATAAAACCTGCCTTTTGTGCTAAAGACAATAAAGAAATAAATTTTTTATTCATTTGCACTACCTTTCAAAAATGTTAAAAGATCTTCTTCTAAAGTCTTATAAATTTCTTTAGGTACAGGAGATTTAAAAGATTTTTCTAATCCTCTAAATTTATGAGCTTTTTCCATACACTCTAGATTAGCGCATATATAGGCTCCCCTACCATTTTTTTTACCTGTATAGTCTAAAAAGAAATCTCCCTCGTTATTTTTTACAATTCTAATAAGATCTTTTTTATTTTTCATTTCTTGGCAACCAGTACATTTTCGAAGAGGTAACTTTTTATTACTCATAGTATCACCCGCTTAAAAATTTAATATAAATATACTAAACACCAATATTTATAATTTTAAATTTATATTCTAGTATCTTTCTCCTCAGAAGAATTAATATTATTTTGTTTAATATTTTTATTAGATTTATTATTTTTTTTAAGCTTATTATTATCTTTTAATTCTTTTAATTCTTCTTTAGTAATAAAATTTGTTTCTAATGCTTTAGTTTCACTTTTAATATCTATTTTCCAACCTGTTAATTTAGCCGCTAATCTAGCATTTTCTCCTTCTTTACCTATAGCTAATGATAATTGTTTATCAGGTACAATAACAGTTGCTGTTTTAGTTTCTTCATTGTCAAATACGCCTGTTACTTTACTAGGGCTTAATGCAGCAAAAATAAATTTTTTAGGATCTTCATTCCACTCTATAATATCAATTTTTTCACCATTTAGTTCATTCATAATGACATTTACTCTAGAACCATTTTGCCCAACACAAGAAGGGACAGCTTCTAAACCATTTTTATTAGATTTAACAGCTATTTTTGTCCTAGAACCTGCTTCTCTAGATATAGATTTTATTTCTATGCTTCCGTCATAAATTTCTGGAACCTCTTGCTCAAATAGTCTTTTAACTAATTCAGGATGTGTTCTAGAAACGTTAATTATAGGTCCTTTAGATGTTTGTTTAACTTCTACAACATATACTTTTATTCTATCTTGAAAATTATATTCTTCTCCTGGTATTTGTTCTTTTACTGTTAACAATGCATCCATTTTTCCTAAAGCAATAATAACATTTTTATGTTCTTTTCGTTGAACAATTCCTGTTACTAGTTCTTTTTCTTTTGTAATATATTCATTAAATAAGATATCTCTTTCTGCTTCTCTAAATTTTTGTACTACTACTTGTTTTGCTGTTTGTGCAGCAATACGGCCAAAATTTTTTGGAGTAACTACTATATCTACAAAATCCCCTAATTCATAATATGGTTTTATTTCTCTTGCTTCTTCTATTGATATTTCTAAATTTGGATCAAAAACTTCATCTACAACTTCTTTTTGAGAAAAACAGTTAACTTCACCATTCTCTCTATTTATTACAACTTTTACATTTTGATTATTCCCAAAATTTTTTTTACATGCAGTAACTAAAGATGTTTCTATAGCTTCAAATATTATATCTGGATCTATTCCTTTTTCAGTTACAATTAAATTTAAAGCCTCAATAAGATCTGTATTTGTGCCCATTTTACTAATTAACCCTCCAATTCACACTAGAAAAATACAGCTAATCTGCAAACTGCAATTTCTTTACGTTCGAAACTTATTTTATTTTTATTTTCATCTAATATGGAAACAATATTATTTTCTAGACTTAATAATTCACCAGTAAACTCTTTTTTATTATCACGGCTTTTATACAATTTAATATCTACAATTTCACCTATAAATCTTATGAAATCTTCATCTCTTTTTAAAACTCTATTTATACCAGGAGAACTAACTTCCAAAATATATGGTTGCTCTATTGGATCATATTCATCAAGTTTAACTTCAAGGGCACGACTAACTACTTCGCAATCATCTATACTTACATTGTCTTCTTTATCTATATAAATACGTAAATATAAATTTTGTCCTTCCTTAACAAATTCTAAATCCCATAATTCTAAATTATTTTCTTTAAGAATAGGTTTTAAAATTTCATCTATTTTAAGTAATATATCCTTATTAGTAGACATATGTATCATCCCTTCTAAAACTAGCCCTATACAAATACAAGAGTGAGGATAACCTCACTCTTGCATAAAAAATTATTTAACGATTTAACAATATTATAACACCATAAATTTTTTATTGCAACAAATTTAGCAATAAATGATAAAATGAAATAAAAAAACATATTGACAAATTTTAAATATGGATATATAATCTAAATATGTTAACTAAAACTAACTTATTGATTTACACTGAAAGTTAGTTCTATATACAATTACATTTATTAGTTAGTGTGAATTATGTATGGCTTAGTAAATTATACTATAATAATTATTAATTAAAGGGCATAATTAATAATTATACTCCTCTTAAGATTTTTATTTTATCTTAACCCCTTAAAGTTTAAAAAAAACTGTCTTAAAGACAGTTTTTTTATCTTTATATACTTATATCATACATACTTGTACTACCTTTATTTTTATGTCCCTTTTTTTTCTCTTTTCTTTCGTCTTCTTCTTTTCCTTTTTTATACTTTTCTTTATCTCTATTTACCTTTTTACTTTCTGATTTCTCTAATCTATTAATTTGATTATTTTTATCATCATTTTTCTTTTGTAATATTTCTGAAAAAATTTGTGATTGATAATCAGAACGATTAGATAAATTATTATTAGTCTTTATAACATCAGTACTTTTAGGAAGAATAACTTGCATATCTACTGGCTTAATAGACATTATATCACCTCCGTATACAAATTAACTAATATTACTAATATATATATGCATTTATACTAAATATATCGTCCCTTTTAATTAAAAATAATAAATTTAATATTTTAATTTTATATTATTTATAGTTATTTGTATATTCTAGAGATTATTTTAAAATTACTATGTTATAGACTAATAATATGTATGTTTATCTAATTTTAATTTATTATAAATTATTAAATATTTTTTATTATAATGCTGATCTAAATTTTTTAAGTTTAAGTTTAAGTGTCGAAACAGCTTTAGAATGTAATTGTGATATCCTAGATTCTGAAACTCCAATAATTTTGCTTATTTCTTTCAATGTAAGATCTTCAAAATAATATAATGTTATAACCTTTTTTTCTTTCTCTGGTAATTTTTCTATAGCATTTTCTAAAATTTCTTGCATTTCTTTTCTAGTGTAATAAGTTTCCGGTGAATCTATAGAATTAGATTCAACTAATAAATTTTCATGACTTTGTTCTAAATAATCATCTAATGAAATAACAGATATCACCGAATTTTTCTTTATAAACTTTTTAGTTTCATCTAAAGATAAATTTAACTTTTCTGATAGTTCTAATACTGTTGGCTCTCTTCCTAATTCAGATTCTAAATTAGAAGATGCTTGTAATAACTGTTTATTTTTTTGTCTAAGTGTACGTGGTACCCAATCAAGTTTCCTTAAATTATCTATAATAGATCCCCTAATTCTAAGAGATGCATAAGTTTCAAATTTAACACCTTTTTTATAATCAAATTTTTCTATTGCATCTATTAAACCAAAAATACCATAACTTATTAGATCATCATATTCCACTTTGTGATTTATATGTACACTTAATCTCCCTGCAACGTACTTAACTAAAGGCGCGTATTTAATAATTAAATTTTCTTTTAGATCTTCAGATTTCGTCTCTGAATAATCACGCCATAAACTTTCACTCTTCCCAAATTCGTCCATTTGACACCATCCTGAAACTTAATAAATTAAAAAATAATTCTTATCCTTTATAATAGATTAAACTTTATTTTTTTTAACATTACGTGTACTCTATAAATTTTATTAATATTTAACTTTTTATAACTATAATTTTACTAATATAGTAAAATTATAGTTATTTTACTGTATATTCTAAATATTACCTTCTGCTAACTTTTTTATATATTTATAGTATTAGATGTTATTTATTCTAGTAATAATAATTTTAATTTATTTAAAACTATAGAAAATAAATTAATTCTCTAATCTATACTATTATCAGATGATATGCTATCATTAGAAATACTATCTACTCTATCTATATTATTATCATTATTAGATAAATTAGTTAATTCATCTATATTATTACTAGATAAATCATCTGCGTTTTTCATATTAATATCATTATTAACTAATCTAGTTACATCATTTATTGAATCAAAATTTGTATTATTTATATTATCATCTTTATCCTCTTGATTTTTTAAAAATATATTTTTTTCAAGATATATTTTTAGTAGAAGTGAAAAAGTAAAAGACAGTATTATAAGTATAATTAATCTTAATATAGCATCAAAAAAACTAACTTTAG
The DNA here is from genome assembly GCA_946481295.1 of uncultured Clostridia bacterium. Classification (GTDB taxonomy): domain Bacteria; phylum Bacillota; class Clostridia; order Lachnospirales; family UBA5962; genus CAMLLW01. The sequence goes on from CAMLLW010000010.1 coordinate 39,802, forward strand.
TAACTATACTTATAATACTAAACACTAAGGCTGTTAAAATTGTTATATATATATGTATTTTTTCAAACATAAAGTCACCTTTTATAAAATTATTTTAAATAGTTTTTGTTCCATGTCCTATAGTTTTAATAACAAACTTACCATCATCTGAATATAATTTAACTGTTCTACCATATTTATCTCCAACATCTTTACTAACTATAGGTATTCTAAGTTCATTTAAAACTTTTAAACAAGCTTCAATATTTCTGTCGCCTATTTTCATATTATCATTATTTGATGTTACAGCAAACATCTGTGCTCCACCAGCTAGTTTAGCTTTTATATATTTTTTATTAGCACCCATTTTTATCATATTATTTAAAAGTTTTACTGTAGCAGTATCAACAAATTTAGCTTCATTAGAGTTATTTGTTATTAGTTTACTATCTGGTAACATAACATGAGCTAAACCGGCAACTGTATTTATAGTATCATATAATGCTATTCCTACGCATGAACCTAAACCTAATGTAGTTAATATTCCAGGATAATTAATTACATTTAAATCTGCCATTCCAACAACTATAATATTTTGCATAAAAAAACTCCTAAGAATTATTTACAAATTTAAAACTTTTTTTACTTTATGTTTATGCTAAAGACTTAAAAAATGAAAAAGAATTTATGTCTGGAACTAATACAAAATAACCACTAATATTTTTATTATCTGTAGCAAAAATTGATTCTATAAATAATACTTGATCTGAGTATTTACTAAATTCTATAGCAGGTACACTTAAAATAGCACCTGCCATATCTATTGACATATAAGGTACAGACATTGTAGGATTTATATTTAATAAATTAGACAATGACGATACATATGCACTAATTAGTATATTACCTATTTCTTTTAAAGCTGAAAATTTTAATTTATCTACTTCATTATTTTCACTAATATTATTTTTATATTCTATAAATAAGTTATTTATAAGTTCATTAGCATCATTATTTTCTATTAAAAACATTACTATTCCATTCATTTCTTTACAATTTATATTTACAAGTATTCCTATTATAAGATTTTCTGGATCCCCAATAATATTTGCCATTTCTTTAAATTCTAATAATTTTACATCTGGTACTTTCATATCTATTTTTTTATTTAATAATTGAGATAATGCAGTAATAGCATTGCCGGAACCTATATTACCTATCTCCTGTAAAATATCTAATTGCATTTTATCTAAATTAAAAAATAGATCGCCCATAAATTAAACCACTCCATTTTATTTAATTTTAATTTTTAGTTTAATTTTTCTATTAATCTCTTTTGTTCAGCAAAAATAAATTGAACTATTTTATCTTGATCTTCAGGTTTAAGACCTTTAAAAACTGCTCTATACTGATATTTATAATCAGAATTAGATAAAATACTTTTATTTATAATTTCTCCTGTTAAAGTTAATTTTTCTTCTTCTAGTCCTATATTAGATTTTATAATTGTATTTTCTGCCATATTTTCATTTGATAAAAATCTAACACCACCACCACTTAAATCTTTTACTACTCCATAACTATTATTATTTTCTTTATATTTAGAAAAAACAAGATCCTTATCTTCATACATAATTTTAAATTTAAGTGGTAATAAACATGTATATCTAAAGAACTTTCTTCTTTGTACTTTTTCTCCTTTATTTAAAAGTCTTACAATCATTAAATTAAAATCATCTTGTTTTATATAAGATTCTACCACTGCTTTAAATAGAATCATACCTTTTTCTGTAAAAAACAACATTGAATATTCAACATTTTTATCTAAAAATAATTCTTTTCCATAATTAATAGGTACGCGTATAGTAACTTTATCATTTTGTATAGTGTTTTCTACACAACTAAAATAAGTATTAGTTTTATCTTGATCATTTTCTAAACTTATTTCTATTCTATCACCTATACTAATATTATCTGAAAGCATAAATTCATCTCCTTAAATCTAATTATTGTCGTATATATATTTTCATATTAAATTGTCAAATTCATACTAATAATATTATTATAAACAATTTAATTTTATTATCAGATATATAATTTTAAAAATCTATTTAAAATCTAATAGTTATATTCTTAGCATATAGCATATAAAAATACATATAATATAATGTGTTTTAACAATTTTTTAATGTAATACTAGTTTGCTATATATAACGTATAATCAACATTAGATAATAGAAGATACTTAATTATATTACTTAAACTATACATATAAAACATTATATCATTATAATATACTTACCTCAATAAAATTTCAATTATGAATAAATTTTATATATAATTAATAAATTCATATCTTTAAAAATAATATTATATATAGTTTTAAATATAAATTATTAAAATCAAAATATACAAATTGTATATAAATAGATAACATTTTTGTTTTTATCTTATATTTTTATATTTCAAATACTTAAATATTACTTTTTTATTTAGTCTATAGCTACCATACCAATTGATTGTATATTTACACTTGGCTCTAATTCGTTATAACTTAGAACTACTAAATCAGGTATGCTTTGTTCTACTAGTCTTTTAAAATAAGTTCTTACTATAGGAGATGTTAAAATAATTGGCTGTATACCAGTAGATGTTAGTTTTGAAACTTGTGAATTTACATTTTGTATTATTTTTTGAGTTGTAGCAGGTTCTAAGGATATAAAGGAACCTTGTTCAGTCTGCTGAATGTTAGACATTATTTGTTGTTCTAACTCAGGATCTAAAGTTATAACAGTGTTAAGATCTTCTTCAAAATATTTTTGAGAAATAGATCTTCTAAGTGCTTGACGAACATATTCTGTTAGCATATCGGTATCTTTTGTTACAATAGAATAATCTGCTAATGTTTCTAAAATTGTTACTAAATCTCTTATAGATATAGATTCTCTTAAAAGATTTGCAAGAACTTTTTGAATATCACCTATAGTCATAAGTTTAGGTATTAATTCTTCTATTAAAATAGGATTAGTTTCTTTAACATTATCTATTAAAACTTTTACATCTTGTCTAGAAATAAGTTCACTTAAATAATCTCTTATTATTTCTGTTAAATGTGTAGCTATAATAGCTGGTGCATCAACAACTGTATATCCTAATGCTTCTGCTCTTTCTCTTTGTGTTTCATTAATCCATAAAGCTGGCAAACCTAAATATGGTTCTACTGTTTCTATACCATCTATCTCCTCTTCTACATATCCTGGATTCATAGACATATAGTGATTAAATAAAATTTCTCCTTTTGCTACTTCAATTCCCTTAATTAAAA
>CAMLLW010000011.1 GCA_946481295.1 uncultured Clostridia bacterium
CTTTATTTCTTTTTCTTTTCTTTCTTACTCTATATTCAATTTTCAAGGTTCTTTTAATTTAAAATATATAAACATTTATTTCAAATGCTTAAACATGATACCATATAATATTTATAATGTCAATATATTTTTAATTTTTATTTTTAAAAAAATTTATAACTTTTAAATTTATAAAATTAAATCTATTTGTATGTAAGTTTTTTGTTTTTATGCCATCTTATTTATAGTATTTAAATATTTCTTTTGATAAAAATAATCTTGTGGAAAAACCCACAAAATTATTTAGAGGGGCGAAATAATAATGAAAAAAAATATAATTTTAACTTTTAGTATGATTATTACTCTTCTTGCTACTGGATGTAGTAACAATTCTAATACAGCAAATACTAAACCAAATAATACTAAAACAGAAGCTGAAAACACAGCAAAAGATAGTTTATCAAATGATTTTAATAGAGTTGGAGATTCCCTTTATGATGGCATGAGAGATATAAAAAATGATGTTGGTAGTTACTATAATAATGGACAATATAATAATGGATTAACAAATGATTATAGTAATAATTATAATGATAATAGTTATAATGCTAGTCCATACCAAAATTATAGTAATCAAGATACTTTAAATAATAATGGATTAGCAAATTCAAACACATATAATAATCGAAATACTTCTAATTATTAATAATGTTTATATTAAGTAAATTAAATTTAATTATTCATTTAAAAAATAATTATTAAATTTAATATGTTTGAATTACAATATTAATTAAATTTCAAATGGTTTTAATGGATTTATTACATTAAAACCATTTTTCATAATATGATACTTTTTGAATATAATTAAATAAGGACATACTATAGTATTTAAAAAGAGAGTTGATATTATGAAATTAATAAAAAAATTATTTTATATTTTTATATTATTTTTTATTATTTTTATTTTATATTTATTTTATAGAAATACATATTTAACTAATAAAGTTCAAATAAATAATACATCTCAAATACCTGAAAAAAATTTATCTGAAAAATGGTTTCAAAATACATGTTTTTTTTTAAAACAAGATATTAAAAATATAGATATTAGTAATGAAGAAACAGAAATATCTGATAATTTTAAAATATTACTATTAAAAAAATATAATATTCATGATAAAATAGGTGCAAATATTTTATTAAATAATTTTATTAATGGTAAAAATAATAATACTTTTTTAGAAGAAGTTAATTACTTTCAATTATTTAAGTTATCAAATGAAGAAATTGATAATATATTAGACAATATAGAAGATAAAGAAATAAAACTTTATTTAGATATTATTTATTATACATATAAAGATTTAAAGGATATTAGTATTTTAGGATGGGACTTAGCAAATGCAGGTATTATACTAGAATATTGCTTTTTATCAGAATACTATAGTAAATCAGAATACTTAGAAAAATGCTATTATATATCTAATAAAATTCAAAATAACTTTAATGGATATGATGATTATTATAATAGCATTGTATCAGGATATATATTTTTAAATTTATTTGAAGATAATTTTGAAAAAAATTTTAATGAATTTAAAATAAAACTAGATCAGAATTTTAAAAAAGATTTAGAATGGAAATTAAATTTAAATTTTTATAGTAATTAAAAATAAAACTATGTATAAAATTTTATACATAGTTTTATTTTTAATTTTTATCTATAACTCTTTTTAGCATATCTTTTTTTAAATTATTAAGCTTTGATGATAAATAAATTGTAATTATATCTGGATTTTTAATTTTTTTATTATCATATGATAATGACTCTAATTCTTCTTTACAATGTTGTTGTATATCTAAAATATTTGGAGAATTATAAACACAATTGCCATTTTTAAAAATAGGTACTAAAAGATCTTTTAATATAAATGTGTCTTTTTTTAAATTTATAGTAATATTATTATCTTCTGAATTAAAAATTATTAAATCATTATTATTTGTAATTAATTCATCTGATAAGCATAATAAATCCGTTTCTATTTTTTTAGTATCTTTATTATATATTCTATAAATTTTCTTTTCTCCTGGATTTGTTCTTTTTTCAGTACTATTAGATACTTTTATTTTTGGAATACTATTTCCATTATTATCATAAATAGCAGATAACTTATAAACTCCACCAAATGATGACCAATCTTTAGAAGTTATTAAATTAGTGCCCACTCCCCAAACAGTTATCTCAGCACCTTTTAATTTTAAATCATAGATTGAATTTTCATCTAATTCATTAGAAGCACTTATTACAGCATCTTTAAATCCTGCATCATCTAATTGTTTTCTAACTTTTTTAGATATACTAACTAAATCTCCACTATCTAGTCTAACCCCGTAAAATTTTAAATCATGACCACTATCTTTTAACTCTTTAAAAACTTTAATAGCATTAGGTACACCTGAATTTAAAGTATCATAAGTATCTACAAGTAATATACATGAATTTGGATATAATTTTGCATATTCTCTAAATGCTGTTATTTCATCAGAAAAACTCATAACCCAACTATGTGCATTAGTTCCTGATATAGGAATATTAAACATTTTACCACATAATACATTGCTAGTAGAACTACATCCAGCTATAATTGCTGCTCTTGCACCATATATACCTGCATCTGGTCCTTGAGCTCTTCTTAATCCAAATTCTAAGACATTATCTCCACCAGCAGATAACACTATTCTTGAAGCTTTTGTAGCAATTAGACTCTGATGATTTAATATATTTAATAAACAAGCTTCTAATAACTGTGCTTCTATTATAGGTGCTTTTATTGTTAATAGAGGTTCTTTAGGAAATACTACAGTACCTTCTGGAATAGCATATATATCTCCTGTAAATTTAAAATCTTTTAAATATGATAAAAATTTTTCATTAAATTTATTTAAACTTCTTAAGTATAATATATCATCTTCAGAAAAATTAATATTTTTTATGTAGTCTATAATTTGCTCTAATCCGGCAACAATTGCATAACCTCCATTTTGAGGATTGATTCTATAAAAAACATCAAAAACAACTATTTCATTTTGTTTATTAGTTTCTAAATAACCCTGCATCATTGTTAAAGCATAAAAATCTGTTAATAAAGTTAAATTATCATACTTCATTTCTAATCTCCTTAACTTAAAAATTGTTTAGTTAAAAATATAGCGTTTATTATAAATATTTTAAAAATTTATAAAATTTTATTTATTATAAAATTATTTTTTTAACCGATAAAATGATATATTAATAATAATTTTAGATAAATATTATATAATTATAACATAAATTCAAAATTTAATTTAGTTTTAATGTATATTTTTTTTATTTATGGCAATTACTATAATGTAGCCTCAAGTTAGGTAAGAGATACTTAAATATACTAGTATCAATATAATTAATATCCCCCCTCTTTTCTCGAAGTTTAAAAATTAATTAGATTTTAAGCTTCGAGTTTTTTTATTTTTTTTTCGTCATATTATATAAATAAAACTAATATACTATTCAAAAATATGTCATATTTTATTAATTGCAATATTCAAATTTAAATGTTAAAATATAGACGTTAAAAATTTATCAAATTAATTATTTAATAGTATTTTTATTTAAAAACTAGGAGGAAGTTAATTATGAAAACAAACAAAGACTCTGAAACTGAAGAAATAAAAAATAAATCTATTACAGCAGAAAATGAAGTTAATAAACTTGTAGAAAATGGTTTAAAATCTTTAGAAGAATTTTTATCTTATTCTCAAGATCAAATAGATTATATTATACAAAAGATGGCTTTAGCAGGCCATAAAGCACAAATTAGCCTTGCAAAAATGGCTGTTGAAGAAACAGGTAGAGGTATTGTAGAAGATAAAGTAATAAAAAATATATTTTCAACAGAATATATTTATAATAGTATAAAAAATGAAAAAAGCGTTGGAATAATAACAGATAATCCAGAAGATAGTTTTATGGAAATAGCAGAACCTATAGGTATTATTGCTGGTGTTACTCCTACCACAAATCCTACAAGTACTACTATGTTTAAATCAATTATCTCAATAAAAACTCGTAATCCTATAATATTTGCTTTTCATCCATCAGCTCAAAAATGTTCAGCTGCTGCTGCTAAAATTCTTTATGATGCAGCAATAGAAGCAGGAGCTCCTAAAAACTGTATACAATGGATTGAACATCCTAGTATTGAAGGTACTCAATATCTTATGAATCATCCAAATGTATCTTTAGTTTTAGCAACTGGTGGTTCTGCAATGGTTAAATCAGCATATTCTACAGGTAAACCTGCATTAGGTGTTGGTCCAGGTAATGTACCTGCTTTTATAGAAAAATCTGCAGATATAAAACAAGCAGTAACTGATATAATAACTTCTAAAAGTTTTGATAATGGTATGATTTGTGCATCAGAGCAAGCAGCTATTATTGAAGAACCTATTTATAAAGAAGCAACAGATTATATGAAACAAAATAAATGTTACTTTACTACTAAAGAAGAAACTAAAAAATTAACACCTATTATTATGAATTTAGAAAAAGGTATGGTTAATCCTAATATTGTTGGTATGCATCCATATAAAATAGCAGAACTTGCAGGAATTGAAATTCCTAAAGATACTAGAGTTTTATGTTGTGAAATAGACGGCGTTGGTGATGAACATCCTTTATCAAAAGAAAAACTTTCACCTGTATTAGCTGTAATAAAAGCTAAAAATGTAGAAGAAGGTATTTCATTCTGTGAAAAAATGATTGAAATTGGTGGATTAGGACATACTTCTTCTATACATTCAAATAATGAAAATGTAATTAAAGAATTTTCTAATAGATGTAAAACAGGACGTATTATTGTAAATTCACCATCTACTCATGGAGCAATAGGTGATCTTTATAATACTAATATGCCATCTCTTACATTAGGTTGTGGATCTTACGGAAAAAACTCTACAACATCTAATGTTTCATCTGTAAATCTTATAAATAAAAAAAGAGTGGCAAGGAGAAGAAATAATATGCAATGGTTTAAAATACCAGATAAAATATATTTTGAATTCGGATCTATTCAATATTTAGAACATATTAAAGATGTAAATAAAGTATTTATTGTAACTGATAAATCCATGGTTCAATTTGGATATGTAGATAAAATTTTATATCATTTAAATAAACGCGTTAATAAAGTATCTACAAATGTATTTAGCCAAGTAGAACCAGATCCATCTTTTAATACATTGAAAAAAGGATTGGAAGCTATAAAAGCATTTGAACCTGATCTAATTATAGCTTTAGGTGGAGGTTCTCCAATAGATGCTGCAAAAGGAATGTGGTTACTTTATGAACAACCAGATGTTGATATGCAATCACTTTCACAAAAATTCTTAGATATTAGAAAACGTACTTACAAAATAGATAGATTAGGATCTAAAGCTAAACTTTTAGCTATACCTACTACTTCTGGTACAGGATCAGAAGTTACATCATTTGCTGTAATTTCAGATACCGAAAAAAATATGAAATATCCTTTTGCTGACTATGCATTAACACCTAATATAGCTATTATAGATCCTGATTTTGTTATGACAGTACCTCCATCTGTAACAGCAGATACAGGTTTAGATGTTTTAACACATGCTATAGAAGCTTATGTTTCTGTTTTAGCATCAGATTTTACAGATGCTTTAGCTGAAAAAGCTATAAAAAATGTATTTAAATATTTACCAATAGCATTTAAAGATCCTTCAAATAGAGAAGCTAGAGAAAAAGTTCATAATGCATCTACAATGGCAGGTATGGCATTTACAAATGCATTTTTAGGAATAAATCATTCTTTAGCACATAAATTAGGAGCTCAATTCCATATTTCACATGGACGTTCAAATGCTATTTTACTTCCTTGGGTTATAGAATATAATGGTGTTTCATCACCTTCAAAAGTAACTATATTCCCAAAATATGATCATTATATAGCACATGAAAAATATCAAGCAATTGCTAAAATGTTAGATTTACCATCATCTACTCCTGAAGAAGGTGTTAAGAGTTTAGCAAATGCAATTAGAAATCTATGTAAAGAATTTAATGTTCCTTTAACAATAAAAGATTGTGGAATAGATGAGAAAGAATTTTTAAGTGTTGTAGATGATTTAGCTGAAAAAGCTTTTGATGATCAGTGTACTACAGCTAATCCTAGATATCCAAGTATCAGTGATATGGCTGATTTATATAAAAAAGCATATTATGGAAAATAAAAAATTTAAAAAAGTAAAGGTCAATTTTATTGACCTTTATTTTTTTTATTTAAATCTATAACCTTATCTATAACTTCTTTTATAGCATTGTTATTATTATCATTTTTAGTAATATAGTCTGCAACTTTTTTTAAATCTTCAACACTATTTGCAACAGCAATACCATATCCAGATTCTTTTACCATTTCTATATCATTATAATTATCACCAACAGATACGATTTCTTCCATTGTTATATCATTTATATAATTAATTAATTTTTTTAGTGCATTAGCTTTATTTATACCTAGTGGTATGACATCTAATACAGCTCTATGACTATATACTAAATCATAATTTTCATTAGATTTTGATTCTAGTAAAAATTTTTCTACTTCTTTTAATTGTTCACTATTTTCACTTGCAAAAGAAATTTTTATAAAATCTTTATCTAAATTATTAGAACTTTCTAATATTTCTAAATATGAAAAATATTCTTTAATTTCTTTTCTATTTGTTATTATAACATTATGCTCTAAAAATGCAGTAAAAATTATATCTGGAAATTTTTTTAATATTATATCTATTAAATTATTTATATTTGTTTTAGGTAATCTTTTTTCATATATAACTTTTTTATTATCAACATCATAAATTATAGCTCCATTAAAACTAATTACATAAGTTCCTTTTCCAGTTAAGTTTAATTCATCTGCTAAATTACATAAAGCTACAGTATCTCTACCTGAACATAAAACAAATTTAATATTTTCACTTAATGCTTTTGATACAGCTAATTTATTTTCTTCTGAAAGAATTCTTTCATTATTTAGTAATGTCCCATCAACATCAGATGATATTAACTTATATCTCATATGTGTAACTCCTCTCTTATTAAACGGCATATACTATATAATATAATAACATTACATATTATTATTTTCTATAAAAATTTAATTAAACATTAAGTAACAAAGTCATTATTTGACTTTGACAAAAATTTATATTATTATTAAGAAAAACGCTAGGGGTGTCGATAATTTAGACTGAGAGTTTACCCTTTGTACCTGATCTGGATAATACCAGCGTAGGAAAGCTAAGTTTATATAATAAATTTACACTCCATTTGCGTTTTGTAAAACTAAAAAGGAGTTTTTTTTATGAAAACATTTATAATTTGCATTTCAGTTCTATTATTAATAATTTTAATATCTTTTTTAAAATTCTCTGATAAAAAATTATCTACAAAAGAAATGTCTTATTGTGCTATTTGTGTTGCATTAGCTTTTATACTTTCTAATATAACATTATTTCGAATGCCTCAAGGTGGTTCTATAACTCTTTGTAGTATGCTTGTACTATCTCTTATAGGGTATTTATTTGGAATTAAAGCTGGAATAATAGGCAGTTTAGCCTTTGGTCTTTTAAATTTTATAATGGATGCATACGTTATTAATCCAATACAAGGATTTTTAGATTATTTTTTAGCTTACATGTGTTTAGGACTTTCAGGAATATTTAAAGATAAAAAATTTGGACTTTATTATGGATTTATCTTAGGTTGTGTATTAAGATTTTTAGTATCTACTTTATCAGGTTACATATTCTTTAGTACATTATCTACTACAATAGATAATTTAAAATTTTCAGTTGTGTATAATGCAACATATATATCAGTAGAAATGATATTAAGCTTAATAGTTATATCTATACCTCAAGTATATAAATCTATAGAAAGAATAAAAAAATCTCTTTTAAAATAAAGAGATTTTTTTATTCTTATAAATCTTATTTTTGTTCTTGATTTTCTAAAATAAAATTTTTATTATTTATAGCTATATTTATAGCTTCTTCTTCTTCCTTTGATAATTTATATTTATTGCTTATTCCATTCTCTATTGGTTTACAATAAGTTATTGAATCATCTCTATTAAATATAGTATTAATAACAAATCCATTATTATTATAATCTAACATTGCTAAAGCATATGATAAATCTCCACCCATATTATCAAATGGATTATATCTAATTATACCTATTTTTTGTATGCAAAATTTTAAATTAGAGTTCAAATCTTCTATTTCTTTTTTTATTAACATGTGTTCAGAATCTAAATTAGATACTAAATCATAATATTTTTTTAAATTTTCTTCTAAATTAGAAACTTGTTGTTCTCCACCTAACATCTCATTAAACTTATTTTTTAAATTTTTTATTTTTGCTAAACAAACTAATAAAAGACAAAATAATAAAAACAAGCAACAAATCAATATCAGTAATATTATATTATTATTATTTTGTATTATATCAAACAAAGTTTTACCTCCTAGTGTAACCTATTAAACATACATATTATTCTATCTAAATCTTGCTCAGAATAATACTCTATTTCTATTTTACCCTTTTTCTTACCATTTTTTATAGATACATTTGTTCCTAAAATATTAATTAAATTCTCTTCTATATTTTTATACTGATTTTCTACATTTTTTAAATTATTCTTATTATCTTGTTTGTATTCTAAAGTATTTTGTATTAATTCTTCTGCCTGTTTTAAACTTAAACAGTTGTCTATAATTTTATTTGCTAATTCAAATTGAATATTATTATCTTCTATAACTAATAATTTTTTAGCTTGTCCTAGCATTAATTTATTTTCTGCAATAAAATTTTGAACTCTAACATCTAAGTTTAGCAAACTAATCATGCTACCAATGGTATTTCTACTTTTACCTACTTTATTTGCTATATCTTCTTTTGTAAAGAAAAAATATTCAACAAGTTTTTGATAACATAAAGCTTCCTCTATTGGATTTAAATTTTCTCTTTGAATATTTTCTATAAGAGCAATTTGTAATATTTGCATTTCATCATAAGTACGAATTATCGCAGGAACAGTTTTTAACCCAACAATTTTAGAAGCTCTCCAACGTCTTTCACCTGCTATAATTTTATAAAAATCTTTTTCTTTATTCACAATTATAGGCTGTATAACCCCAAATTCTTCTATAGATTTTGCTAATTCTTCTAAAGAATTTTGATTAAAATTTTTTCTAGGTTGATTCTTATTTGGTTCTATTAAATTTATATCTAATTCTTTTATATATGATTCAGATTTAGAATTATTATTTTCTCTACTAACAATACCTATATTTTCAATCTTTTCTTCACTAGATAAAAGAGCTCCTAATCCTTTACCTAATCCACGTTTATTAGCATTAGTTACCATACTCTTATATTCCTTTCTATAACCTCCAAAGCTAATTGATTATACGCTTCTGCACCTCTACTTCTACTATCATAAATAGTTATAGGTACACCATAACTAGGAGCTTCACTTAATCTTACATTTCGAGGTATAACACTTCTATAAACATTATCTGGAAGGCACTTTTTTACTTCATCTATAACTTGTAAAGATAATTTTGTTCTAGCATCAAACATTGTAAAAACTACTCCTTCTATTTTTAAACTAGAATTAAATTTTGATTGTACTATTTTTATAGTTCTTAATAGTTGAGCTAATCCTTCTAATGCAAAATATTCACATTGAATAGGGATCAAAACAGAATCAGCACTTACTAAAGCATTTATAGTTATTAAACTTAAAGATGGTGGACAATCAATTAAAATAAAATCATACAAATATTTTGTATTATCTAATATTTCTTTTAAAAAATATTCTTTATTTTCATAGTCTAATAATTCTACTTCTGCACCTACTAAATCTAAATTAGTAGGAATAATTTTTAAATTATCAATACAAGTTTTCATAATTACTTGTTCTATATAACAATCATTTATTAAAAGATTATAAAAAGATTTTTCTAAAGAATCACCGTTTATTCCTAAACCAGTAGTAGCATTGCCTTGTGGATCACTATCTATTAATAATACTTTTTTCCCATTTTGAGCTAAGCATGCTGCCAAATTTATAGATGTTGTTGTTTTTCCTACACCACCTTTTTGATTTGCTACTGCTATAATCTTACCCATAAATTTATAATACGTTATCAAAATATTATAACAGTTTATAAACTATATATAATTTATAATTATATAAAAATTACTATATAATTAATTAAGTTTAATATGCTCTTAAATATATCAAATAATCATAAATTTTTAAGTAAACTAAGTAATATTTATTTTAATGTATGTAAATATATTTAACTTATAATATATAGATTTATTCCTTTATAATATTGCAAAATTTTGACAAACGTTCTCCTTTCTTTATTAACTAATATTATTAGAAAACTTACGTTGCAACATACGTAATTTTTTACTCCATTAAAATCTTTAAAAATAAATATGTACTTCTTTAAATGTGATAAAATTTTAATTTTTTAAAAGTTAAGTATTATAATCTATATCTTAATTTTAAAATAATATAAAAATTTTATATTACTTTAAAATTAATTTTATTAAAATCATGTTATAAATATATAATTATAATTTATTAAATATTTATTAAAGTATAACATAATAAGTATTTATAAGCAATTAATGATAAATACAATAATTTTATCTTAAGCTAACTTAATTTATATCATTGTATTTAACTCTACATCTCCTTGTAATGTTCTCCACACCTGTGCACAAATTTGTGCATGAATTTTTTATTTTAAATAATATTAATTTTTATTTATGATAAATTATCCATATACTATAGATTATTCTTATAATATCTAGATTTTATAATCTTTATTTTTATAATCTTAATATTATAATAAGTTCTCCACATCTGTGCATAATTTTGTGTATAATTCAATTTTTTATTCATTGTAATATGCTACTCTATAATTCTCAGTTTTATTCTCTACGATTATGCACAAATTTGTGCATAATAAATTATTATAAAATTATATAAAAATATAATAAGACGTAGTTTAAAACTACGTCTTATTATATTTAATATTTATTATATTACATTTTATTAGGTGTTGAAATTCCTAATAAACTTAATCCTTTTTCTAAAACAGTTTTAACACAATATACTAAAGCTAATCTAGCATTTTTAGTTTTTTCACATGATACTATTATAGGATTATCATGATAAAATTTATTAAAACTTTGTGCTATATTTACTAAATGTCTTGTTAAAATAAAAGGTTCGTATTTATTTCCTGCTTCTATAATTTTATCTTTATAATTATATAATAATTTTATAATTTGAATAGATGCATCATCTGTTAATATAGAAAAATCTATATTATTAAAATCTATTTCTCCACCTTTTTCTAATACAGAATTAGCTCTTACACAACTATATTGAACATATGGTCCTGTTTCTCCCTCAAAATTTAGCATTCTATCCCATGAAAATACTACATCTTTTATTCTACTATTATATAAATCATTAAATATTATTGCACCTATACCAACTTGTTCTGATACTAAATCTTTATTTTCTAAATTAGGATTTTTTTCTTCTATTATACTCTTTGTTTTTAAAACTGCCTCATTTAGCAATTCTTCCATTAAAACAACATTACCTTTTCTTGTTGATAACTTACCACTTTCTAAACTAACTAATCCAAATGGAACATGAACTAAATCCTTATACCAATCATAACCCATCAATTCTATTACTTTAAATAATTGTTTAAAATGTAATATTTGATCAATAGCAGTTACATATATACATTTTTCAAAATCATAAGTATTTTTTCTATATAATGCAGTAGCAATATCTCTAGTATGATACAATGTACCACCATCACTTCTTAATATTAAACATGGAGGCATATTATATTCTTCTAGATTAACAATTTTTGCTTTATTACTTTCTTCTAATATTCCCTTTTCTTCTAATTCTTTTAATACATTATTAATTTTATCATTATAAAAACTTTCACCTGTATAATAATCAAATTTTATATTTAATCTTTTATATATTCTTTCAAATTCTATCATACTAATTTCATTAAACCATCTCCAAAGATCTAAAGCTTCCTTATCGCCATCTTCCATTTTAACTAACCAATGTCTAGCTTCATCATTTAATGATGGATCTTTTTCTGCTTCTGAATGAAATTTAACATATATTCTATTTAATTCTTCTATACCTTTTTCCTCTATTACTTTTTTATCTCCCCATAATTTATATGCAACTATAAGTTTTCCAAATTGTGTTCCCCAATCACCTAAATGGTTAACCCCTATACTATTATATCCCATAAAATTATAAATATTATATAGAGCATTACCTATAACTGTTGATCTTAAATGTCCTACATGAAATGGTTTAGCTATATTAGGAGATGAAAAATCTATAACAACATTTTTACCTTTTCCTATATTTGAATGACCAAAATTTTCTCCCTCTTTTATAATTTCTTTTATAGTGCTTGTACAAAAAATTTCTTTGTTTAAATAAAAATTTAAATATGGTCCTGCTGTTTTAATTTGGTCTATAAAATCTATATCATTTAATTTTTGAGCAAGTTCAGATGCTATTATTTGAGGTGATTTACCTAAATTTTTAGCAAACTTAAAACAAGGAAGTGAAAAATCCCCCATTTCAATATTAGGTGGTACTTCTATTAATTTATAAATATCATCTACTGAAAAATTAGTATTGTCAGCTATTTTTTTACACAATTCTTCTTTAAAGTTCATTTTTAATTCCTCCAAAAATTAATTTTAGTTATTAGTAAAAACTTCTATAGCATTGGGTATATTTTCTATTTCAACTGGAAGGTTAGGACCAAATTCTCCATCTATATCTGTCTCTATATTCATATCTTTACTATTAATATTATCTACACAATTTTCAATTTTAATGTAGCTATCCCTAAAATAAACAACATTATCATCATTTAGATAATCACCAGTTAAAACTTTTAAAAATAATTTAATCATATTTTGAACAGGTATAGATTTTATACCTATAAACTCAAAGAGCCCATCATCCATTTTAGCTTCTGGAACTAATTTTTCAAAACCACCAGCTCCAGGACTATTTAAAACTATTAAAAATAAAATTTCTTCTTCTATAACTTTATTTGAATTACTAATTCTTAATTTGATGCTTTCAAATTTAGGAAATTTCTCTATTCCTTTTAAATAGTAAGCAATTTTACCTAATGTATTTTTTAATTTATTATCAACATGTTGAGATATATTTGTTAATAACCCAGCACCAAATACATTTATAAAGTAATAATCATTTACTTTACCTACATCTGAATTTATAGTTTTACCATTTACTATAACTTTAGCTGCATCTATATTAGATTTAGGTATATTTAAACTTGTAGCAAAGTCATTTGCTGTACCAGCCGGTATTATTCCTAATTTACATTTAATTTTATTTTTTAATATGCTATTTAATACAATATTTACGGTGCCATCTCCACCAGCTACAACTATTGTACAATGCTCTAATGGATTTAATTTTTTTAAATAATCATCTACTCTACATTTATTATCTATTCTAAAAATACTTACACTATAACCTGCATCTTGAAAAATTTGTATACAAGTGTCTAAATCATTTTTAAAAGTTCTATTGCCAGAATTAGAATTATAGATAAGCTCTAAGTTTCTCATTTTAAATTTCTCCCTAATCTTTTTGAAAATAATAAATTTATATAGTATTATAGCATTAATCTTAAGTATTATATACATATATTATCAAAATAAAGATATATTTACTAGTCTACTTATATCCTTTAATAAATAATTATAAGTAAAATCTAATAATAAATAAAAGCTTCCCATAAAACATGCTATATTTATAATTTTAGATTGATAAGGTTTATCACTCATATTTATAAATACTTCTATTATGATTTGAATTACACCTATAACAAATATTTGTCCTATTAATATAACAAATTCACTCATACTATCCCCCGATAAAAAAGTTATAATATACTAATAAATGTATATGCAAAAAAATTTTTTTTAACAAAAAACTTTTAATTTTATTTAACTTGTAACATAATTAACTATATATTCAAAAATTAGGAGGTTAATATTTATGAAAAAACTTACTAAATTTATTACTGTTGCAGGTTCTACTGTTTGTATAGCACATAATATAAATAAATTAATTTTAAACTGCAATATTAATAAAAACTTAATTGAAACAAAATATTGTTTTTACAAATCTACATTTGGTAATGTACACTATAAAAAACAAGGTAATGGTAAACCTATTTTACTAATTCATAGTTTAATACCTGGTGCTAGTTACAAAGAATTTTCAAAAATTTTAGATTCTTTAAGTGAAAATTATACTGTTTATGCCATAGATTTAATAGGTTTTGGTAACTCTGATAAACCCCCAATAACATACTCATCCTATTTATATGTTAGCTTAATAAATGAATTTATAGAAAATGTAATTAAAGAAAAAACAAATATAATTGCATCAAATGGATTTGCAAATATGACAATAATAGCAAGTTTATTTAATAAAAATAATTTTGAAAAATTTATTTTTATTTCTCCAGATAATTATATAAATTATCATAAAAATAAATTATTAAGTTTATTAATAGAAATTCCTATTATAGGTACAAGTATTTATAATATATTAATTTCTAAAAAAGTCATATATAATTTCTTAAAAAAATATGGATATGTAAATTATAATAATATAGATAAAAAATATATAGATGAATATAATATGTATTCTCACATTAAAAATTTTAATAGCAAATATATACTTTCTTCAGTACTAAAAAAAGAATTTGATTTAGATATAAAAAATAATATAAAAAATATAGATATACCAACAACAATAATATGTAATGATAATTATGAATTTAATTATATAAGAAATTTAAATAATCCAAACATAAAATTAGAAATAATAAGTAATACTAAATTATTTCCACAGAATGAAAAACCTTTAGAGTTTATTAATATATGTAAAAATTTCATATAAAAAGAGTATATATAATATACTCTTTTTAACATTTATTTTCTTTATCTTCATATAGAAGTTTAATATTAATTTCATAACCATTATCTAGTTCTTTCATAACGTAATCCGTCTCAAAACCAGATTCTTTCATAATTTCTATAGACTGTTTAATACTATTAGAAAAAAGTCTTATATCTTTTATAAATCGTTTTATTTTTAAATTTTTCTTTTCTTCTTCTGAATTAGAATTTTTTTCTATAATTAATTTTTCTACTAAATCTTCTGTCTTTTTTACTGTTAATCCTTCTTCTATAACTTTATTTAGAATTTTAATATGATCTTCTTCTTCTTCTAACTTTAACAAAGCACGAGCATGTCTTTCTGATAAATCATTCTCTATTAAAATCTTATGTACTTTTTTAGATAATTTTAAAATTCTAATTTTATTAGCTATAGTAGATTGTTTTTTTCCTATTCTATCGGCAAGTTCTTCTTGAGTAAAATAATAATCATCTATTAAATTTTTATAGCCTTCTGCTTCTTCTATATAATTTAAATTTTCTCGTTGAATATTTTCTATCATTGCAAGCATAGCACTTTCTTGATCATTAATATTTATAACTATTGCTGGGATTGTTTGTATTCCAGCATTTTTTGTAGCCCTTAATCTTCTTTCACCAGAAACAAGTTCATAACTTACACCATTTATAAGTCTAACACTTATTGGTTGCATAACACCGTATTCTTTTATACTTCTTGCTAACTCTTCTATATTTTCTTTATTAAAAAATTTTCGTGGTTGATAAGGATTAGGTACAATTTTATCTACAGATAAATAAATAACTTCAGAATTAAACATTACACTTGCATTACTCACAAAAACACCTCTTTCTTTAGTATAAAAGATAATTTAACATTATCATCTAATTAATATCAATAAATTCTTATTTAATTACATCATTTTGTTATTTAATAATATATTATCATATATTAGTGTTAAAAATCTTATTTACCAAATTTTCAGAAAAATAACATAATTTGGAAATAACCTATATTTCCCTATCAGTTTTATAATATTTATTTTATTTTTCCAGACTTTCTAGGATATTTTGTATTTGTTTGATGTATTTTGTTAACAATTATTAATGTATGTTTTATATCTGTTTTAGGTATATTTATATATTTTATATCTTCTATTTCTCCCCCTAGCAATTTTATATTTTCTTTAGCTTCTAAAAGTTCATCATTAATATTTGGTCCTTTTAAAGCTATAAATTTCCCTCCAACTTTTACAAATGGTAAATTATATTCACACAAAACTTTCATATTGGCAACTGCTCTAGAAGTTGCAATATCAAAGTTCTCTCTAAATAGAGAATCCTTTCCTAAATCTTCAGCCCTTGAATGAATTGCTACTACATTTTCTAATTCTAAACTATCTATAATATGATTTAAAAATTTTATTCTTTTATTTAATGAATCAACTAAAGTTAATTTTAAACTTGGATTTACTATCTTAACAGGTATACCTGGAAAACCAGCACCTGTACCAATATCTATTAATGAAATATTTTTATTATTTAAATTAATAACTTTTAAAATAGAAATACTATCTATAAAATGCTTTAAGATTATATCCTTTTCATCTATAATTGCAGTTAAATTTATATTTTTATTCCATTCTAAAATTTTATCTTTATAAGTTATAAATTGTTTTAACATTTTATCTGTTAGCTCAATATTTAAATTTAAAGATTCTATAGAACTAATTAGCAAATCATTTAAATCCACAATACACCTCTTTTAATTTTCTTCTTCTATACCGTATATCTTCCAATTACAAAATTCATCTGGTTCATGGAGCATATATATGTGTAAAATATTAGTAATATTTTTATTCTCATCAACTATAAATATAGTATCCTTTTTACAGTTTTTAGGTACATTATTAAAATTTATATCTATAATAAAAGGATATGATTTTTTATTACTAAACATATTCTTTAATTTATTTAAATTTATTCTATCAATATAATTTTTACTGATATATATTTTAGCATCATCTATAAAAACACTATTATTAATAATATCAAAAAATTTATTTACAGTATAATTGCTATCTTTATCTGTAATATAAACCTTAAATTTATTATTATTATTTTTTATATTTATAAATTTCTTATTAAACAAATTAAGTTCCTCCTAAGAAGCATTTTTAATTTATAATAAAATATTCTAAAATTAAAATATTTTATATGTATAATTCTTAGGATTTATATGTTATAAATTGTATTTACTATATTAATTTATGTTTTAATCTAAATTAGTGACATTAATTTTTTTTATTTGCCTCTAAATAAATTACTAAAACTGCAATATCAGCAGGAGAAACCCCTGAAATTCTTGATGCATGTCCTATATTATATGGTTTTATATTTGATAACTTTTGTTTAGCCTCTAATCTTAATCCGCTAATATTAAAATAATCTATATCTATTGGTATTATCTTATTCTCCATTTTTTTAAACTGCTCTACTTGTTTTAACTGTCTATCTATATACCCTTTATACTTGATTTGAATATTAACTTGCTCTTGTATTTCATTTGAAAAATCTTCTCTATTTTTATCTAATTCAGATAATTTTTGATAACTAAGTTCTGGTCTTTTAATTAAATCAGCTAATTTTATTCCTGTTGAAATAGGAGTACAATCATTATTTACTAAGAGTCTATTTACTTCCTCACTTGGTGGTACAGATATTTTAAGGATACGTTTTATTTCTTTCTCTATAGTTTCTTTTTTATTTATAAAATTCTCATATCTTTCTTTAGGTATTAATCCTACATTATATCCTTTTTCTGTTAATCTTAAATCTGCATTATCTTGTCTTAAAAGAAGTCTATATTCAGACCTACTAGTCATCATTCTGTAAGGTTCTTTAGTCCCTTTTGTAACTAAATCATCTATTAATACACCTATATATCCTTCAGATCTATCTATTATTAATGGGTCTTTATTGTCAACAGATAATGCAGCATTTATACCTGCTACTATACCTTGAGCTGCTGCTTCTTCATATCCAGAGCTTCCATTAAACTGTCCAGCAGAAAATAAATTTTTTATATCTTTAAATTCTAATTTTAAGTTAAGTTGTGTAGCATCAATACAATCATATTCTATAGCATAACCAAATTTTATAAATTCACAATTTTCTAATCCAGGTATTGTTCTATACATTTGTATTTGAACTTCTTCTGGTAATGATGTAGACATACCTTGAACATACATTTGATTTGTATTTTCTCCTTCGGGTTCTATAAATACTTGATGCCTATCTTTATCAGAAAATTTTACTATTTTATCTTCTATTGATGGACAATATCTTGTTCCTGTAGCTTTTATAACTCCTGAATACATTGGAGATCTATATAAATTGTCTTGTATTATTTTATGAGTATTTTCATTTGTATAAGTTAGCCAACATGGAATTTGATCTCTTTTTATATCTTCTTCTTTATTTGTAAAAGAAAAAGGTACTATATTTTCATCACCATTTTCTAACTTCATTTTAGAAAAATCTATACTTCTTTTGTCTATTCTTGCAGGGGTACCAGTTTTAAATCTATACATTCTAACCCCTTTATCTTTTAAATTATCACTTAAAAACATAGCTGTTTTTAATCCATTAGGCCCAGAATTAACTATAGTTTCACCATATAGACATCTTGATTTTAAATATGTACCACTACATATTACAACAGCTTTACTTTTGTAAATTAAACCTCCTAAAGTAACTATACCTTTACAAGTGCCGTCTTCTAATATAATATCTATAACTTCTTCTTGAACTATACGTAAATTATCTGTATTTTCAATTGTTTTTAACATTTCTTTAGAATATTTAAATTTATCTGCTTGTGCTCTTAAAGAATATACGGCAGGTCCTTTTCCTACATTAAGCATTTTACTTTGTATATATGTTTTATCTATGTTTTTACCCATTTCACCGCCTAATGCATCTATTTCTCTAACTAAATGTCCTTTTGAACTTCCACCAACATTAGGATTACATGGCATTAAAGCTATACTATCTAAACTTATTGTAAACATTATAGTAGATTTACCCATTCTAGCAGAAGCTAAAGCTGCTTCACATCCTGCATGTCCTCCGCCAACTACTATAACATCTACACTATCTACTAAATAACTCATATTATCACCCCTAATTACTTACCTAAACAAAATTCTGAAAAAATCTTATCTATTATATCTTCTTCTAATGTTTCACCTGTTATTTCTCCTAAATATTTATAAGAATCTTGCAAATCTATAGAAATAAAATCTTCTGTAAAGCCATCATCTATTGTTTTTATAACATTTTCAAGCGAATTTTTTGCATTTATTAGCGATTCCTTATGTCTAGCTTTAGATATTATAATTTCATCACTAATATTTAAATCTCCATTAAAAAACATTTGTTTTATTTTATTATATAAATCTTCTAATCCTAAAAATTCTTTAGTTGATATTCTTATAATTTGTTCTTTATCAACATATTTAAGTAGAGTAGCCTCATCAAGCTTACTCTCTAAATCAATTTTATTTAAGATAATTATGCTATCATCTTTATTATATTTTTTTAATAGATCAATATCATCTTCTATTAAATCTTTTGAATTATCTAAAATTATTAAAACTAAATCTGAGTTTTCCGCTATTTTTTTACTTTTTTCTACACCTATTTTTTCTACAATATCATTTGTATGTCTTATACCTGCAGTATCTATAAGTTTTAAAGGAATACCTTTTATACTTACGTACTCCTGTAATATATCTCTAGTAGTTCCTTCAACATCTGTTACTATAGCTCTTTCTTCTTTTAAAATTACATTTAACAAAGAACTTTTTCCAACATTGGGTCTACCTAATATAACTGTTTCTAAACCTTCTTTTAAAATCTTACCTTTGCTTTCACCATCTATTAATAAATCTATTTCTTTTATTAATTCTAATGATTTACTTCTTACTTCTTTTAAATTTAATTCTTCCATATCATGTTCAGGATAATCTATAGATGCCTCTATAGTAGCTATCATTAAAATTACTTTATCTCTTAATTCACCTATTTTAGAAGATAAATTTCCATCTAATTGTTTTAAAGCAATCTTATGTGATAGCTCTGTTTTAGAATTTATAATATCTATTACAGCTTCTGCTTGGCTTAAATCTATTCTACCATTTAAAAAAGCTCTTTTAGTAAATTCTCCAGGCTCAGCAAGTCTAGCACCGTACTTTAAAACAGTATCTAAAACTAAATTTAAACTTTTAATTCCTCCATGACAATTAATTTCAACTATATTTTCACAAGTATAAGTTTTAGGTGCTAACATAATAGATACTAATACTTCATCTATTATTTGATCATCATCTTTTATATGACCATAATTTATTGTATGACTTTTTATTTCAAAAACATTTTTATTAGTTTTAAAAATTTTATCTAAAATATTTAAAGCATTATCTCCACTAATACGCACTATACCTATACCGCCATTTCCTATAGGAGTAGAGATAGCTGCAATTGTATCTAAACTTTTATTCATAAAATATCTTCCTTTTTAAGTATAATAAACTATATATTTATGACTATTTAAGTATTATAACATAATATTATATATTTAATAAAAAATAAAAGGTTATATTATAATATAACCTTTTATTTTTTATTATTTTACTTCATTGATACTTTCTTGTTTTGTTAAAAAATCATTTAAATTATCATATGATATTTCTATCATATTAATAAGCGCCTCATCTGTGTAGGAGCCTATATGAGGAGTAATTAAAACTTTAGGATAATAATTGACTAATCTTTCTAGTGTATTATCTTTTAAACTTTGATTAGTTAGATCTTTAAAAAAGAAGTCTGTTTCATTTTCAAAAACATCACATCCAAATCCACCTAATTTATTATTTTCTATAGCTTTTAAAATTGCATCATTATCTTGTAATTCACCTCTAGCTGTATTTATAAGTATTGCTCCATCTTTCATTTTAGATATAAAATCTTGATTAATCATTTTATAATTTTGATATCTAATAAATGGTACATGCACAGAAATAATATCAGAATACTTAAGAACATCATCTAATGACATATATTTTACAATTTTTTTAGCTTCTTCTGATTCTACAATATCATAAGCTAAAACATTAGCCCCTAATCCATTAAATAATTTTGCTGTTGTATAACCTATTTTACCTGTTCCTAAAACACCTACTGTACATTTTCTAATTTCTTTACTAAACATATTTTCATCAACAACAAAATTTTTATTTTTTGTTCTATCTACCGTATATGCTGTATGTCTTAAAAGCATCATTGCAAGTGTAACAGCAAGTTCAGAAATTGCATTTGGTGAATATCCTGGAACTCTAGCTACTTTAATACCAAATTTATTAGCTGCTTCTAAATCTATATGATTAAATCCAACTGTTCTTGTTAAAATATATTTAACTCCATATGAATTTAATTTTTCAATATTTTGACTGTCAGCATTACAATTACCTCTTATCATTACTGCTTGAGCATCTTTTGCAAGCTCTACATTATCATGATTAAGAAAATCTTCTTCTAAGACTAATTCATAACTATATTTATTTAATCTTTTAAAAAATGGTATTTCAACATCTCTTACTCCATAACAAATTAATTTTATACTCATAGTAAACATCTCCTATTTAATGAAATATATGCAAGTTTTTAATAACTTCTATTAAAATTATCCAAAAAGGCATAGCTATTACAGCAACTATAGTTGATAAAAAGGAACAATTTGATGAAAGTAATGCTTCTCTATCAAATTTTATAGCATAAGAAGCTGCAACAGTTGCTGTTGGTGTAGCCATCATAATAATAACAGTAGCAAAAGCAACATGTGAAACAGGTAAAATATTTGTTAATGTTAATACTAATAAAAATACTAAGTTTATAAATGGAACTACAATTATTTTTGAAAAACTATAATACCATGCTTCTTTTGTTTGCATAGCATCTTTTAAAGAAGTTTCGGCTAAAGTAGCACCTATAGATAACCAAGCTAATGGGGAAGCTAATTTTGCCAAATAGTCCATAGGTTTATATAACCAAGGTAAACTTTGATCTATTCTTAAAAATGAAACTTCTTTTATACCTTTTGCTGTATTAACGCTTATATGAGGTAAACTGTTTTGGAAAAGCCAAATAAATAAACCTAAAAATGTTGCAATAACTATAGGATTCATAAACATTGTAGCAATATTTTTCTTTTCCATTTTTAGTCCTGACATTTTAATGTATCCATAAGAATATAAAAATATTCTATATCCAATATTAAATATAGCAGCATACATTGCTCCTTCTGCGCCATAAATTACTGAAACAATAGGAATACCAAAAAATGTTGTTGATCCAAAAATAGTTAATACTCTTAAAACATCTTGTTTTTCACCTTTATACTTGAAATATAGTAATTTTGAGATAATTATTAGTAAAATATAAATTACAATTCCCCAGATTAAAAGGTTCATTCCTTGTTTTAATGATTCTCCATTAATGTCCTGCATAAATGAAGTAAACGCTAATGCTGGTAAAGCTCCAGATAATATAACTGTACTTAATATTTTAGCAGCATGTTCATTTAAAATATTCTTTTTTCTAAAATAAAATCCTAATAAAATAATAAATATAGATGATGTAATAGCACTAATAACATTATTGTCAGTTATAGTCTTAATTATAATTTCACCTAAACTCATAATTAAACTTCCTCCTAAATTAAATTTTTAGATTTAATAAATTATTTATTTATTAATCTTATTTTTAAAATATAATTAATCTAAATATTGATCTAATATATAATTATTTTCTATATTATATTTATATTTTGCTATTGGTCTACCTATAGTTCCATAATTCATATTTAATTCTAAAACTCCTATATCTAATAAAAAATTAAGATATTTACTTATAGAAACTCTTGATATTCCTACTAATAATGCTATTTCTTCTGTAGAAAAATATTTAGAATCTAAAGTTTCAATTTCATATATTAATTTTTTTAAAGTAAATTTTGTTAGCCCCTTAGGTAATATTTTGTATTTTTTGTTAATTTTAGCCTTTTGAAATATTATATCCAGTTCTTCTTGATTTATGTTTTGCTTATTCTTTAGTAACATCTTCATATTTTTAAAAGACTCTAAGGAATTTAAAAACCTTTTAAAAGTAAATGGTTTTATTAAATAATCATAAACTCCGTATCTTATAGCTTTTTTTATACTAATAACATCACTTGCTGCAGTTATTAATATAATATCTATATCTAAATTAATTTTTTTTATATAATTTAATAATTTAAATCCATCTCCATTCATTATACAAGTATCTAATAAAACCAAATCTACCTTTTTACTATTTAAAATTTTTTTTGCCATATCTATATCTAAAGTAGCATCAACTAATTTAAATCCATCTATTTTAATTAAATATTGCTTATTTAGTTCTAAAACCATAGGATCATTTTCTACTATTAAAGTATCTATCATATTTAATCTCCCTTATGAGAATAGCTAGCACAACATGAAACAAATTTTTATTAGGAGTAAATACCGATTTTAAAATAACTTTTTATTAAATAAAGTTCTAATTTTGCATTTTATGTTTAGTTAATATCTCTTTTTATAATATATTATTTTATAGTATATTTTACTTAAAGATTAATTTAAATTTTATATAATATTTAAATAAAATTATATTTATAAAATGCTTATAAATTTATTTTTTATTTAACTATCTTTTAATAATTTTTGTTAATATAAAATTTAAATTTATTAAATAGTTTTTTAATTTAAAATATTAAATTTTTAATAAAAATTTAAAAAAGCAGATTATTTTATAGTTTATATATTGTAACTCGAAACTATGTTTAAATACAACATAAATATATAATTACCTAATTTATCATATTTTTCTATATATATCATTGTTAATATAATATGTAATTTATTTATAAATTTTGTATTTAACAATATATTTTTTTAATATTTTATTAAAAAATATATTAAGTGTTTTTATAAGCACCTAAATAAAAATGTGAGGATAATATCCTCACATTTTTATTTAGGTGCTATAATAACATTTCTATTTGGATCTTCTCCTTGACTATATGTAATTACACCTTCATAATTTTGTAGCGTAGAATGAATAATTTTTCTTTCATAATTATTCATAGGTTCTAAAATAGTTTTCTTATTAGATAATTTAACTTTTTCTGCTAAATTCAAAGCTAATTTTTCTAATGTTTGCTTACGTTTTTCTCTATAATTTTCAGCATCTAAAATTACGGTAATATGATGATCATTATTCTTATTTAATACGAGAGTAATAATATGCTGTAAAGAATCTAATGTTTGTCCTCTTTTTCCAATCAATATTCCAACATCATCTCCACTTATATCTATAAATAAAGTTCTATTTTTTAATATTGATTTAACTTCTACATTAATATTCATACTTGATATTATTTTTTCTAAAAATTCCCTAGCCTTAATCTCAATAATCAAATTTTCTTTTTTTATTTTAGCCAATATAATAGCTTTTCTAGCACCTATACCAAAAAATCCATTTTTACTTTCCTGTATAATTCTTATTTCTAAATTTTCTTTAGGTTGCCCAAGTTCGTTAACTGCTAAATTTATTGCATCTTCTACGGTTTTACCATATTTCTCTATAAATTCCATGTAAAATAAAACCCCCTTTACAAATACAAATATAATTATATTACATTTGTATTTGCAGTTTTTTCTTTTGGATTATAAATAAATTTATTTAAAACAATTTGTTGAAATAATTGAAAAATATTAGATGTTATCCAATATAAACCTACACCACTAGGCATGCTAATTGTCATAAATCCTGTTATAAATGGCATTACATATATCATAGTTTTTTGCATATTAGCTGTATTTTCATCTTTAGGAGTAGGTTGAATTTTCATAGATAAATATGAACTTAAAAACATAGTTATAGTTGCAATTATTGGGATTAAAATAGAAGGCCATGAAATTCCAGCATTTTCAATTAGACTTATTCCAAAAAATTGATCCATTTGCAATTTATGATTTAATATTTCTTTAATATTCTCTATATGATTTTGAGGTAAACTATTTAAATAAGTATTCCAATCTGAAATTTTATACTTATTTAATAGACGTAATAAATCATGTTGTACACTAAGATCTAATGATATACTTTTAGGAATTTTAGCATAACCTAAAGACTGAATTTGCTTTATAGGTTCAATATATCCATTAATTTGCATAATACTTGAAGCTAAATTTTTATAGGTAACTCCAATTTTATCAATAAATAAATAAGATTGATTCATTATGTAAAACAAAGATGTAAATATTGGTAACTGTATAAATAATGGTAAACAGCCACCTAATGGATTAACCTTATTTTCTGAATATAATTTTTGTATTTCTATATTTTTTTTATTTTTAAGTTCTGGATCTACTACATTGGCATATTTTTTATTTATTTTGTCCATCTCAGGTTGTAATTTTTGCATATTTGCCATTGATTTTGCACTTTTTATAGCAAGAGGTAATAATAGAGTTTTTACAAGTATAGTAAAAAATATTATAGCTATACCTAAAGAATTTACTCTAGTTACGCTATAAACAATATTAAATATAATATTAAGTATATAACCTAAAAATTTAGAAATAGGCCCTACAATAATACCAGGTTCTTTTTGTACCATAGCTAATGCTATATTATTAGTTAACAAATAAATTTTTAACACTTACAAACCTCCTTAAAGGATTTTTAATTAAGGTACAGGGTCATATCCACCTTTACAAAATGGTTGACATTTTATTATTCTCTTTAAAAATAAATATCCACCTTTAATTGCACCATACTTATTTATAGCTTCTAAAGCATATTGTGAACATGTAGGATAAAATCTACATCTTGGTAAAATTAAAGGTGAAATAAATTTTCTATAAAATTTTATTAAAGTTATAAAAATATATTTCAAAATACCACTCTTTTCAATAAAATAATATATTTATATATATATATTGTGCTTTTTTAATAAATGAATTAAACTTTTAGACATCTCATGATAATCAATATCTGCACAAGATACTCTTGAAATTATAACTATATTATATCCTTTTTTTATATTATTTTCATGTAACCTGTAACTCTCTCTTATTAATCTAGTAACCCTACTTCTTATAACACTTTTTCCAACCTTTTTACTAACAGATATTCCTAAATTATTAACTTGTTCATTGTTTTTTAAAATATAAACAACTAAATTTCTATTAGCTATAGACCTTCCTTTATTATAAACAGATCTAAATTGATGGTTTTTCTTTAACGAACAAGTAAAATTCATTTTTTATTCCTCCGAAAAGACAAATAATTTAATAAATATAAAATATTAAAAAACAAATTATATTTTAAAAAAGACCACATCAAAGTGGCCTTTTAAAATATAATTATCACTTATTATTAAGCAGTTAATTTTTTTCTACCTTTTCTACGTCTTCTTAATAAAACTTTTCTACCATTTTTAGTACTCATTCTTTTTCTAAACCCATGCTCTTTACTTCTTTGTCTTTTTTTAGGTTGAAATGTCATTTTCATATACGGGCACCTCCTTTGTGGAAATTACTGCATAGAATGAAATCTACCACAGGCATTGTCTACATTATATTAAATAAATAATTAGACGTCAAGCCATATAAACAACAATTGATATAATTAATATTAGCATAATTAATAGTGATTAAAATAAATTTAAGTTTTCCATAGGAATATGTTGAAAATTTAAAAATAATATAATCTTTTAGTATTGATTATCCACATTTTTTTTGTTAATATATATCTATTCTGTTTATAATATAGATATATATTTAAGTTATTAACAAATTGTAGATAAATATGTGAATAACTTTTATAATTTTATAATTAATTAAGATTTTAAGCAAAAAATAAATCACTGATTCTGTTGATAATTTATCCACAGACTGTTGATAACATTCAATTTTTTGCTCTTTTTATAATATTTTATCAACAGTATCAACAATATAATAATCCACAGAAAAAATGTTGTGGATTATTATATTGTTGATACTGTTGATTTTGTGGATAAATTTATTTTTAAGAAGGAGTTTATTATGGATCCATTAATAGAAAAATATTGGTCTGAATCTCTTTTACTAATGAAAACACAATTTACAGAACTTATATATAATACTTGGATGAAAAATCTTACACCTTTATATATAAAAGATGGATTTTTTTACTTACAAGCACCGAATAAATTATATAAAGATACTATAAATTCTAGATACATAAAAACAGTTACTGATAGTGTAAAAGCAATAACTGAAAAAGAAGATTTAGAAATAAAAATAATATTAGAAGAAGATTTAGATTCAAATTTAGATGAAAATAAATCTGAAGCAAACATAAATAAAAAAATAAATTCATATAAAAACAATTCAAATTTAGTTTCAAAATACGTATTTGAAAACTTTGTAAAAGGTAAAAGTAATGATTTAGCTTATGCAACCGCAGTTGCAGTTGCAGATTCCCCAGGAACTACAATGTATAATCCATTATTTTTATATGGTGGTGTAGGATTAGGAAAAACACATTTAATGCATTCCATAGGAAATTATATAATTAGTCAAAATCCCAAAACTAGAGTATTATATTGTTCCACAGAAACTTTTATGAATGAATTAATTAACTCTATAAGACAAAATAAAAATCAAGAATTTAGAGATAAATATAGAGATATAGATGTTCTTTTAATAGATGATATTCAATTTTTATCTGATAAAGAAGGAACACAAGAAGAATTTTTTCACACATTTAATACATTATATAATGCAAATAAACAAATAGTAATTTCTAGTGATCTTCCCCCTAAAGAAATTAAAACATTAGAAGAAAGATTAAGTTCAAGATTTGGTTGGGGAATTATTGTTGATATACAATTACCTGATTTCGAAACTAGAACTGCTATTTTAGAGAAAAAGGCAGAGCTAGATAATATACATATACCAAAAGAAATTACTAAATTTATTGCTCAAAATGTTGTATCTAATATAAGAGATTTAGAAGGAGCACTAAATAAAGTAGCTGCATATGCAAAATTATCTAATACAGAAATAACTCAGAGCTTAGCAGAATATGCTTTACAAGATTTAATAATTAAAAATGAAAAAAAAGAAATAAGTGTAGATTATGTACAAAAAGTTGTAGCGGATAATTATGATATAACTGTAGAAGATATAATAGGAAAAAAACGTACACAAAACATAAGTTATCCTAGACAAGTAGCTATGTATTTATGTAGAAAACTTATTGATATTTCTCTACCTAAAATAGGTAAAGCTTTTGGAAATAGAGATCATTCAACAATAATCCATGGTTGTGATAAAATTTCTGAATTAATAGAATCAAATGAAACAATAAGAAATGAATTATTAGACTTAGAAAAAAGAATAAAAGAAAACTAGTTTATATGTTGATAACTTTGTTGATAACCCTGTTAATAACTTTGTTGATAATTGCTTTGATAATTTTGCTGTTTTTTGACATGTTTATAATGTGCATAACTTTAAACTTATCCACAACTTATCCACAAAGTTATCCTTCTTTAGACCTCTTATATTTCCACAGTTTTAAGGAGTTATACACATATTCACAACTCCTACTACTACGACTACTAAATAATATATATAAATATATATATATTATTTAATTTTTTAATTAAAATAAATTTAATTATATTTTAATATAAATTGTTGATAACTTTTTATTTAAGGAGATAAATTTTTTATGAAAATAGTATGTACAAAAGAAAATTTAACTAACAATATAAACTTAGTATACAAAGCTATATCTAATAGAACAACATTACCTATTTTAGAATGTATATTACTTTCTGTTACAGAAGAAGGATTTAAAATGATAGCTAATGATTTACAAT
Organism: uncultured Clostridia bacterium; assembly: GCA_946481295.1. GTDB lineage: Bacteria > Bacillota > Clostridia > Lachnospirales > UBA5962 > CAMLLW01. The sequence continues at coordinate 29,196 of CAMLLW010000011.1, forward strand.
TAGGAATAGAAACAAATTTTATAAAATCAGATATAATAGAAACTGGTACTATAGCTTTAGAAGCAAGAATTTTTTCAGATATAATAAAAACTTTATCTAATAATGAGGATATAATTATTTATACAATTGAAAATAATTTTACTATAATTAAAAGTGGTAAATCAGAATTTAAAATAGCAAATAAATTAGGAGATGAATTTCCAATACTACCAAAAGTAGAAAAAGAAAATAAATTTAAAATATCTTCTAATGAATTAAAACAAATGATACGACAAACTATATTTTCTGTTTCAATAACAGATACTAAACCTATATTAACAGGAGAACTTTTTGAAATAGAAAATAATAGATTAAATATAGTAGCTGTAGATAGTTTTAGAGTTTCATTAAGAAGTTCAAATTTAAATACTAATTTAAATTTTAGTTTTGTTATACCTAGTAAATCTTTAAATGAAATTTCTAAGATATTACCATCAAATGATACAGAAATTTTAATATATTTTACAGAAAAACACGTATTAATTGAAACTTCTGAATGTAAAATAATATCCACATTATTAGAAGGAGAATTTTTAAAATATAAACAAATTTTAACAGATGACTATTCTACTATTATTTATACAGATAAGAATCAAATTTTAGCATCATTGGAAAGAGCTTCTTTAGTATCTAATAATAGTAAAAAAGCACCTGTAAAAATAGCAATAAAAAATGATTGCTTAATTATAACATCTGAAACAGAATTTGGTACATTTTATGATGAGATTATGGTTGAAATGGAAGGTAATGATTTAGAAATAGCTTTTAATCCTAAATATATAATAGATGCAATAAAAGTTATAGAAGAAGATAAAATAAGTATTCAATTCACAACTTCTTTAAGTCCATGTATAATAAAAGGATTAGGAACTGAAAAATATAAATATTTAATTTTACCACTTAGATTAAAGTAATTAAAAAGGAGTAATATGAATAATTTAAAAGAAATAAAAATAAATAATGAATTTATAAAAGCATCACAATTACTTAAATTAGCAAATATAATTTCTCAAGGATATGAAGCAAAATTTTATATTAAAGATGGACTTGTAAAACTTAATGGAAAAGTTATTTCAGAAAGAGGTAAAAAAGTATATCCTAATGATATTTTAAGTATAAGTATAGAAGGTGCAGTAATAAATATAAAAGTTGTAAATTAGTATAGCCCTTTAAGGGCTTTTTATTATTTAGGAGTTTTATAAAATGTATGTAGATAGGATATTTTTAAAAAATATAAGAAATTTAGAAAATATAAATTTGAAACTAGAAAATAACATTAATATTTTCTATGGTAATAATGCTCAAGGAAAAACAAATTTACTTGAAAGCATTTATTTTTGCGCAATGGGAAGAAGCCAAAGAAATTGTTTTGATAAAGAATTAATAAAATTTGATACAGAAGATGGCATTATACAAACCTTTATAAAAAACGAATCTTTTGTTGATAAAATTAGTATTTATTTACGTAAAAATTTTAGAAAAGGTATAACTATAAATGGGATACCAATAAAAAAATTAGGAGAATTATTTGGAATATTATTAGTTGTTATATTTTCACCAGAAGATTTACAACTTGTAAAATCTGGACCTTCTGAAAGGCGCAAATTTATAGATGTAGAATTATGTCAGTTAAATTCTATTTATTATTATAATTTACAACAATACTATAAAATTTTAAAACAAAGAAATAATTTATTAAAAAAAATACAAAAAGACAGTAATTTAAAAAATACTATATTTATTTGGGATGAACAATTATTAGAATATGGATGCAAAATTATGGATATTAGATTTAGTTTTATAGAAAAATTAAATACTATTTCTAAAGAAATACATAGTAATTTAACTAATAATTTAGAAAATTTAGATCTAATCTATAAACCTAATGTATCTAAAGATAAATTTTTAGAAAAACTTAAAAAAAACTTAGATAAAGATATAATTTATGGAAATACTTCTAATGGGATACAAAAAGATGATATTTTAATTTTTATAAATAATAAAGATGTTAAAAATTATGGATCACAAGGTCAACAAAGAACTGTTTGTTTATCAATGAAACTTGCAGAAATAAAATTAATAGAAGAACAAAAAAGAGAAAAACCTGTACTTTTATTAGATGATGTTTTATCTGAATTAGATTTAAATAGACAAACTTTTCTTTTAAACTATATTCAAAATATTCAGACTATTTTAACGTGTACTGGTGAAGAAGATATTTTAGATAGAATTTATTCAAAAATGAACACAAGTATTTTTAATGTTAATGCTGGAAAAGTGCAAAAAAACTAAAAAAAAAATTGATTTTATGATATACTATTAATTATATTTTATTTTTTATAGAGCTAATATTTTGTATCTACATATTAGATCAGAAATAGAGATACCTTTAAAAAAATATTATTGTAGTATTGATAATAGAAAAATAAGTTTTAATAAAAATAGAAAATTTTTTAAAGTAAACATAAAACAATTAAAATTATTAAAAAATTTAAAAATACACTATTTACTTAAATATTTTAAAATAAACAAATTAATTATATCTATTATTAATATCTACAATTAGATGCAAATTATATTGAGAAAAATTATATAAATTACTTTTAGTTTTAAAGGAGAGTTAAAATGACTTCAGCATACGATGAGAATCAAATTCAAGTTTTAGAAGGCTTGGAAGCTGTTAGAAAACGACCTGGTATGTATATAGGATCCACATCATTAAAAGGATTACATCACTTAGTTTATGAAATTGTAGATAATGCAGTAGATGAAGCCTTGGCTGGATTTTGTAAAGAAATTACTGTAAAAATTCATAAAGATAATTCTATTTCAGTAAAAGATGATGGTAGAGGTATACCTGTTGGAATACATCCACAAAAAGGAATACCTGCTATAGAGTTAGTTTTTACAGTTTTACATGCTGGTGGTAAATTTGGAGGAGAAGGATATAAAGTATCTGGTGGGTTACATGGTGTTGGAGCATCTGTTGTTAATGCATTAAGTGAATGGCTTACTGTAGAAGTTTATAAAGATGGCAAAATTTATGAGCAAAAATATGAAAGAGGAAATGTAATAAAAAAATTAGAAATTATAGGTGATACATCTGATTGTGGTACTTATATACATTTTAAACCAGATGGACAAATTTTTGAAGAAACAGAATTTTCTTTTGATATTTTAAAACAAAGACTTCAAGAAACAGCATTTTTAACTAAAGGATTAAAAATAAATCTTATAGATTTACGTGAAGATTCAAAAGAGGTAAGTTTTATTTATAAAGGTGGTATAAAGGAATTTGTAAGTTATATCAATAAAAATAAAACGCCTATTTTTAATGATATATTTTATGTAGAAACCACAAAAGATGGAATAAATGTAGAAGTTGCACTTCAATATAATGATGGATTTATTGAAAATACTTATACTTATGTAAATAATATAAATACAGTAGATGGTGGAACACATTTATCAGGTTTTAGGACTGCTCTTACAAGAACTATTAATGATTATGCAAGAAAATTTAATTTAATAAAAGATAATGATAAGAATTTATCTGGTGAAGATGTTAGAGAAGGTTTAACAGCTATTTTAAGTATAAAAATAGCAAATCCTCAATTTGAAGGTCAAACTAAAACTAAATTAGGTAATTCTGAAGCAAAAAATGTTATAGATTCTGTAGTTAGTGAATATTTAGAATATTTTCTAGAAGAAAATCCTGCTATAGGTAAGTTAATAGTAGAAAAAGGTATGACAGCATCTAAAGCTAGAGATGCTGCTAAAAGAGCTAGAGAACTTATAAGAAGAAAATCTGTTTTAGAAAATGGTCGTATGCCTGGTAAATTAGTTGATTGTTTAGAAAAAGATCCAGAAAAATGTGAAATTTTCTTGGTAGAAGGAGATTCTGCAGGAGGTTCTGCTAAAGGTGCAAGAACACCTAGTATTCAAGCTATACTTCCGTTAAGAGGTAAAGTTTTAAATGTTGAAAAATCTAGTCTTGATAAAGTTTTAATAAATGATGAAATAAAAGCTATGATAACTGCTTTTGGGACAGGTATTCACGATGATTTTGATATATCTAAATTAAGATATCATAAAATAATAATTATGACAGATGCTGACGTTGATGGTGCTCATATAAGAACTTTATTATTAACATTTATTTATAGATTTATGAAACCTTTAATAGAAAATGGAAAAGTATATATAGCTCAACCACCTTTATATAGAGTTGAAAAAAATAAAAAAGAATATTATGTATATAGTGACAATCAACTTGATGAATTATTAAATGAAATTGGTAGAAATGGTATTAAACCAATACAACGTTATAAAGGTTTAGGAGAAATGGATCCAGAGCAACTTTGGGTTACTACTATGGATCCTGAAAATAGAATTCTATTGCAAGTATCAATAGAAGATGCTATAGGGGCAGATGAAATATTTACTAGGCTAATGGGTGATAAAGTAGACTTAAGGCGAGAATTTATTAATGAATACGCTAAGACTGTAAAAAATCTTGATATTTAGGAGATATAATTTATATGGACGCAAATAATTTAAATAAAATAATTAAGAAAAATCTTGAACAAGAAATGAAAGAATCGTTCATAAGTTATGCAATGAGCGTAATAGCATCAAGAGCTCTTCCAGATGTTAGAGATGGATTAAAACCTGTTCATAGACGTATTTTATATGCAATGAATGAACTTAATTTACAGCCACAATATGGATATAAAAAGTCTGCACGTATAACAGGCGATACCATGGGTAAATACCATCCACATGGAAATTCTTCTATATATGACGCAATGGTTCGTATGGCACAAGATTTTTCTATGAGATATACATTAGTTGATGGACATGGTAATTTTGGTTCTATTGATGGAGATAGTGCTGCTGCAGAACGTTATACAGAGGCAAAACTTAGTAAGATGGCAGTTTATATGTTATCAGATATTGATAAAGAAACTGTAGATTTTATGCCTACTTATGATGAGGAATCTATAGAGCCAGTAGTATTACCAGCAAGATTTCCTAATTTACTTGTAAATGGTACATCTGGAATAGCTGTTGGTATGGCTACAAATATACCACCTCATAATTTATCTGAAATTGTAGATGCTATAAATTTAATGATAGATAATTATATTAAAGAAGATAGAGAAACAGATTTAGATGAAATTATAGATATAATAAAAGGACCAGATTTTCCTACAGGTGCAACAATTTTAGGAGTTAATGGTATAAAAAGTGCATATAGAACAGGAAAAGGTAGAATAATTATAAGAGCTAAAGCTTCTATAGAAGAATTTAGTAATAATAGACAGATGATAGTTATAAGGGAAATACCATATCAAGTTAATAAAGCAAGACTTGTAGAAAAAATTGCAGATCTTGTTAAAGATAAAAAAATAGAAGGTATTTCAGACCTTAGAGACGAAAGTAATAGACATGGTATAAGAATAGTTATAGAACTTAAAAAAGATGCAAATGCAAATGTAATTTTAAATAAATTATATAAATATTCTCAATTACAAGATACTTTTAGTATTAATATGCTTGCTCTTGTTGATAATGAACCAAAAGTTCTTAATTTAAAACAAATTATTAAATTTTACTTAGAACACCAAATAGAAATAATTAAAAGAAGAACACAATTTGATTTAAATAAAGCACTTAAGAGATCACATATATTAGAGGGTTATTTAATAGCCATAAATAATATAGATACGGTTATAAATATTATAAAATCATCAAAAAGTACATCTGATGCAAAATTAAATCTTATAGATAAATTTGAACTTTCTGATGAACAATCAAATGCAATCGTAGAAATGCGTTTAAAAAGTTTAACAGGTCTAGAAAAAGAAAAAATAGAAAATGAGCTTAATGATCTTTTAAAAGTAATAAAAAATTTACAAAGTATTCTTAATGATAAAAAAATGCAGTATGAAATTATAAAAGATGAATTATTAGCTATAAAAGATAAATTCGGCGACGAAAGACGTACAGATATTGAATTTGATGATAATGAAATAAATTTTGAAGATTTAATAGATGATGAATCAACAGTTATTACAATGTCTTATTTAGATTATGTAAAAAGAATGCCATTAAATATGTATAAAAGTCAAAATAGAGGCGGACGTGGTATAATAGGTATGCAAACTAAAGAAGATGATGTTGTAAAAAATTTATTTGTTACAAATACACATAGTAATTTACTTTATTTTACAAATAAAGGCAAAGTATTTATGAATAAAGCTTATGATATACCTGAGGCTACTCGTACATCTAGAGGTATTGCTTTAGTAAATTTATTAAATTTAAGTGAGAATGAAAAAATAACTACAGTTATTCCTATTCAAGAATTAAATAAAGAAACATATTTTATCATGGTAACTAAAAAAGGTGTTATTAAAAAGATAGCATTAAGTTTATTTAAAAGTATTAAAAAATCAGGTGTAATAGCATTAACTATTAGAGATGATGATGAGCTTATATCTGTAATTAATACTAAAGGAGATAGCACAATACTTTTAGCTACTAAAAATGGGTTAGGTATAAGATTTAAAGAAGATACTTTAAGAGCTTCAGGAAGAAATGCTATGGGCGTTAAAGCTATAAGATTAGATGAAGACGATTATATTATAGGTGCTCAAGTTTTAGAAAAAGGAAATAAAATTTTATTTGTATCAGAAAATGGTTTTGGTAAATGTACTGAGATAGATGAATTTAGAATTCAAAATAGAGGCGGAAAAGGTTTAAGAATTTATAAAGTAACTAATAAAACTGGAAGTCTAGTAGGAATATGTTCTGTTAGTGAGAATGAAGAAGTTATGATTATTACGTCAGAAGGTATTATAATAAGATTAAGAATTTCTGATATTTCAACATTCGGTAGAATCGCTCAAGGGGTAAAGCTTGTATCATTAAAAGATAATATTAAGGTTGTTAGTACTGCTAAAATTTCTGAAGATAAAATAAATAAAATTGATGATCAAGAAATTTTTGAATAAAATAATAGAAATTAAAAATAAAAGTATAAATTTTTATACTTTTATTTTTTTATGAATATTTTGAGCGTATAAAGGCAATTATACTAAATGTAAAAAATTCTTAATTTTTGAAAGGGGTGAAAATATGAGAAAGATTATAAGTATATTTGTTTTAGTCTTTTGTTTTATTATTTCTGGATGTAATAATAAAAATGATAAAAGTAAAGATAACATAAATGGTAGTGCTTCACCTACAGCTACTCCTGCTACTAATAATATGCAAGATAATAATTTAAATGGTAATTATAATAATGAAAATAGTTCATATAGTAGTGGAATAAATACAAATGGTAATACAGATTTAAAAGAAAATTATAGAGATACTGATTCATTAAATAATAATTATAGTAATACTGATAATTTAAATGAATCAAGTACTTTAGATCAAAATTTAAATTCAAGTTACAGTGATTCTAATTTAAACAATAATGATTTAAATTCAAGTTATAATAGTTCTAATTCAAATAATAATGACCTAGATTCAAATTATAGTAATTCTAATTCAAATAATAATACTAAAACAGATGGTACTAGAAAAACAGAAGATAATGTTAATAGTGATACTTCTGCAAATTTAAATGGAGCATCAATAAGTAATTCAAATACTTCTACTAATACATTACCAGATACAAATACTGATATAAATTTAGAAACAGGTTCAAGTCCATCAGCAAATTCATCATCAATAAATGATAATATAAATCCAAATGATTTAGTTACAAGTAATAAATAAAAGTTTAAGAAATTAATTTTTAAATAATAAAATAAAAAGGCTAATTTTTATAAAAATTAGCCTTTTTATTTTATTATTTAAAAACTTATAAATTAATATGTAAACAATTTATTAATTAATATAAATTTTTAAAATAATGGTTGAAAAATCATTATTTAGAAGTTAAACTTAAAAAGGTCAAAATAAATTTTAAAATGAAAGGAGAAATAGAATATGAAAAAATTAATATCCGTACTATTATCTTCTGTTTTTTTGATAACAAACGTTACAGGATGTCAAAGTAAAGAAGTGACAGAAAATAAAATTGTTGCTAAAGCAGGAGATGTTAGTGTAAATTTAAGAGATTTTAAATATTATTTTGGCATAAATAAAGCTAGTCAAGATAATTATTTAGATATGTTTGGATATAATGATGAACAAAAGTTAAAATATTGGCAACAAAAAGATGAATCAGGATTAAGTCCAGAGGATGAAATCAAAGAATATGCTCTTAAACTTGCTGAAAATAAAGAATCTATCTTAAAATTAGCTAAAGATAATAAAATATCATTAGATTCTAAAGAAATTAAAAAGGGAGAAAAAGAAGTAGATAATTTTATAATTTCTTTAAACTCTAAAGAAGAAACTGGTGAAAAGAAATTAAAAAAGATGTATGATATTACATTACAAGATTTAAAAAATATGCAACAAGATTTCTTAACTATACAAAAATATGTAGATTCTTTTAAAGATCAGGTTAAAGTAACTGATGATCAAATTAAAAAATATTATGATGAACATAAAGAAGATGTTGATAAAAAAATAGATAAACAAGTAACTGTAAAACATATTTTAATATCAACAACATTATCTGATGAAGATAAAAAAGGTTTAAAAGAAAATGAAATAAAAGCTAAACAAGATAAAAAGAATTCAGAGGCTGAAAAGAAAGCAAATGAACTTTTAAATAAAATAAAAAATGGCGAAGATATCGGTAAATTAGCAAAAGAGTATTCTGAAGATCCAGGATCTAAAGATAATAACGGGGAGTATTCCTTTGGTAGAGGAAAAATGGTGAAAGAATTTGAAGATTGGGCATTTAATGCAAAACCTGGTGATAAGGGAATAGTAAAAACAAATTATGGATATCATGTAATGGAGTGTATATCAAATCCAACATTTAAAGAAAAATATGATGTTTATAAAAAAGCAATTACAGATATCATTAAAGATGATGAAGCAGAAAAAATTGTAGATGAAAAAGTTAAAAATTTAAAATTAAATTGGCAAACAGAAAAAGATGTATATGATAGTGTAAAAGTAAAATATGAAACAAAGGAAAAACCTGTTGTTGTAGATGAAGCAAAAAATAATAAAACAGAAAATAAAGATAAAAATACTACTTCTAATACTAATAATAAAGAAAATAATGACAGTACAGAAAATGCTCAAAATAAAGATAATACAAATAATAAAGAGAATGAAACTACAAAAAATGAGAAATAAAAAAGATACTTTTAAAGTATCTTTTTTATTTGTGGAACAATATTTAATTAAGTATCGTTATATAACTATAAACAAAAAATAAAATTTAAGAATATAAAAATAAAATTAAAATTAAGGAGATGTTTATAAATGAAATTTAATAAAAAATTCTTATTATTATCAGCTATGGTTTTTACATCTACAACAGTAGCACCATATGCTTTTGCAAACCAACCAATTAGTGCAATAATATCAGATGCATCAAATAATAAAGTTAAACAAGAGGAAGAAAAAAACCTATATACAAATTTTCAAGGTAAAATTATAGATATTATAAAAAATGATGATAATAATTTAGTAAGAGTTCAAAATGGAGAAAGTATTATAGATTTTATAGTAAATGACAATATGGATATATTATTTTTAAATTCTAAAGGAGAAATAGTTAAAAATCAATTGAAAAAAGGTCAAGATATAGTAGTATCCTATAAAACTATGCAAATAACAACTATGATATATCCAGCACAATACAGACCTAGTGTAATTATGACTAATGACAGTAAAAATCAAATGTATAATTTAAAAGTTGATAAATTTAAACTTGATAAAAAAACAAATAAATATATTTCAAATGATAATGATTTATTAATAACTGTAGATAAAAAGACTTCTATTATAAATGAAAAAAACAAGAAAATTTCAGAAAAAATAGATGAAAAAGATGTAGTTGTATTATATGATATAGCAACAATGAGCATACCTGCACAAACTACACCTAAAAAAATAATAGTACTAAATGATAATTCAAAAAGCAAAGATGTTAAGATTAGTAAAATTGAAAATGACCAAAAAAATAATAAAAATATGAGTTTGTCTATAAAAAATGAGACATCAAAATCCGGTAAAAATTAATATTATTAATATTTCAAATTTTAATTAATAGTCTTTAAATGAAGAGAATAATTATAGATTAAATTTAATAAAAGTTATAAAATTATAATTATAAATATTTTAGTAATAAATAAAATTACTAAAAAGATTAAGAATAAATTTTATAATAATAATTAAACTAAAAAAGATACTTTATAAAGTATCTTTTTTAGTTTAATGTTAGTTTAAAAATTTTAATAAAATAGTTATAGCAAAAGATTAATATTTAATTAAAGGAGATGTATTAAATGAAAACTAGTAAAAAATACTTATTTGCATTAGTATCTACTGTTTTAGCAACTTCTAATCCAATAATTACAAATATTTTTGCAAATGAAAGCAATATACAGTTAGATAATAAAAAAGATCAAAGTTTATTTACAAATTTTGAAGGTAAAATAACAAGTATAATAAAAGATAATAATAATATATTAGTAAAAGTTAAGAATAATAATAATATTATTGATTTTATAGTAAATGACAACGATGATAATATATTATTTTTAAATTCTAAAGGAGATATAGTTAAAAATGAATTAAAAAAGGGTCAAAGTATACTAGTCTCTTATAGAACTAATCAAATAACAACTATGATATATCCACCTCAATACAAGCCAAATGTTATTATGATTCAAAATGATAAAAATAAAATATACAATTTAAAAGTTGATAAATTTAATTTAGATAAAAATACTAATAAATATTTATCAAGAGATAACAATTTATTAATTAGCGTAGATAAAAACACACAAATAGTTAATCAAAAAAATAAAAAGTTAGAAAAAATAGATGGTAAAGAAATAGCTGTATTATATGATATAGCAACTATGAGTATACCAGCACAAGCCGTAGCAAAAAAAATAATTACACTAAATAATAGTGAAAATAATAATAAGAAAGAAGAAGATTCAATAAAATTTTCACCAGCTCTTTTTGCAGAAAAATCTAGTTTTTATCAAACACTATTACCTAAGTTAAATGAAACAGAAAAAAATAAATTAAAAAATTTAAATAATGTAACATTAACTGTTTTAAATAATAATCCAAAAGATATAAGTATAAAGTATAAAAATGATACTATAATGTTACCTATTAGAGATATTATAGAATCTTTAGGTTATAATGTTATTTGGAATGAAGCAAATAAATATATAAAAGTTGATATTGGAAATGGAATAATTATTAATTTAGGAGAAGATGAATATAATATTGGAAAAGTTGGAGAACGAAAACTAAAAAAACAAGCACCTATAAATATTGAAGGAAAAACTTATGTTCCTATTGAATTTTTAAATGAAATATTAGGGATTAATGTTGAAATTAAAAATAACACAATAAATTTAAAATAATTTATTAAAAAATTAAGTTAGCATTTAAGCTTATCTTAATTTTTTTATTTAAAATAGAAAAAAGTAGTTGACATATGTATATATAGATGATATACTAGTCTCTGTTGTCAGGTAAGACATTAAAAACAAGAAAGAAAATAAAAAAAATACTTG
>CAMLLW010000012.1 GCA_946481295.1 uncultured Clostridia bacterium
TTACTTCTAAAATAGTATATCCTCTATTGTTCTTTGTTTTCATATTATTTTAATCTTTAATTATATATTTTTGTTCTTCCTTTGATAAACTTTCAAATATACTATCTTTTATATTATGTACTTTTATTACTAATAAATTATTATTTCTATTAAAATACCATTCTGCATTATCAGTTTGTAGATTAGGTTCACTTTTATCATTTTTAATATCTAATAAACCTTCTTTATTTAGTATATTAAATATTTCTTTAGTATCTTTATCTTCTAAGGAATTTCCTCTTTCAATTTCATATAGGGATATAATTTCATTTAATACTCTTGCAGATTCTATATCACTTTTAATTCTTACTTTAGAAATCATACCAACAAAATTTGGCATTAAAATTGCACCTAATATTGTTATTATACCCATAACAACAATTAGTTCTATAAGTGTTACTCCAAGATTATTTTTTAAACATTTAAATTTCATATAATCCATCCTAATTAAATTGAATTCATTAAACTAAACATAGGCAAAATAATAGCTAACATAATAATACCTAATAAAATTCCTAAAAATATTGTTATTATTGGCTCTATTAACTTTTCAAATCTTTTTATATCTCTATTAATATCTTCTTCTAAAAATATATTACTTTTATTAAGCATTTCTAATAAATTGCCTGTGTTTTCACCCGTTAGTATCATTCCAACTAATAGACTATCAAATAATTTATGTTTTTTTAAAGCTACATTAATGCTTGTCCCATATTTTATATCATTATATACTTGATCCATAATTTTATTAGTATAACTATTATTCATAACTTCTTTAGTTACTGTAATTATTTCAAGTATTGAAACACCAGAACTTAGCATTATATTAAAACACTGTATAAATCTTAAATTTATTAATTTTATATAAAACTTACCTAAAAAGGGGGACTTAATATAAAGAATATCTTTTATATTTTTCTTATAAGTATTTGGGATAAAAATTTTACAGATAAAAAATGCTGATACACAAAATATAATAATTATTTTTATATTTGTGCTTATAAAACTACTTGTTTTTATTAATATTTGAGTAATTATAGGTAAATAAATATCTTGTGTTTCAAATATTAATGTATAGTTAGGAACTACATATATAAAGAAAACAAATATAACTAATATCATACTTATAAAAACAATTATTGGATAAATTAAAATATTTTTAACTTCTTCTTCTAATCTCCACTGCTTTTCATAATAATTAGACATTTGTTCCATTATATATGGCATTTTACCACTTATTTCTCCAGTCTTTATCATATTGATTAGTAAAATAGGAAACTTATTGCTATCTAATAAACATTTAGATAATTTTTCTCCTAATAATATTTTATTTTTTATTCTACAAATTTCTGAATTTATAAATTTATTTTTAACTTGTTTATTAAAAATATCTAAACCTGATGTGATAGGTATACCTGATTTAAAAAAAAGTGCCATTTGACTACAAAACATTGAAAGTTCTTTTCTATTCATTTTTCTTTTTATATTTATTAAATCTTCAATATCTCTATTTATAAATGACACTTTTTTAATATATATAATTAAATAGTTATTTTTTTGAAGATATTTAATAACATACTCTTTGTTAGGAGCTTCTATTTTATTTTTTAATATATTGCCATCTAAATCTATACATTTATAAAAATATAAGTTTATTTTTTCCATAATAATTTAATTAGTATATAATACATTACAAATTTCTTCTAAACTTGTATTGCCTAATAAAACATTTTTTATTGCATTATCTTGCATTGTTGAAAAACCATATTTTTTTAATCTTTTACTTAATATATCTATATTTTGTGTACTATCTATAATTTTACGTGTTTCTTTATCAAACTCTAATATTTCATAAATTACAAATCTACCACTGTATCCTGTATTTCTGCATTTTTCACAACCTACAGCTTTATAAACATTTTCATCTGTAGATAATTTTAAAAGATTTGCATAATATGGAGGTACTTTTATTTTTTCTTTGCAGTGATTACATAATCTTCTAACTAATCTTTGAGATATAATTCCTTTTACAACAGATGTAATTAAATATGGTTTTATATTCATTTCTAATAATCTATGTATTGTAGTAATAGAATCATTTGTATGTAAAGTTGTCAAAACTAAATGTCCTGTTGTTGCAGATTGTATAGTTATATTTGCAGTTTCTTCATCTCTAATTTCACCTATCATAATTATATCTGGATCATGTCTTAATATATTTCTTAAAATATTATTAAAATCTAAATTTATTTTACTATTTATAAGTACATGATTAACTCCATGTATACTATTTTCTATAGGATCTTCTACTGTTATTATATTTACATTTTCTTTATTTAAATATGATATAAAACTATTTAGTGTAGTTGTTTTTCCACTACCTGTTGGTCCTGTAACAAATATAACTCCAGAATTATTTTTTAAAATATTTTTTATTTTAATTATATCTTCATCAAAAAATCCTAATTCATGATTAATAAAATCTAAAGATTTATTAGGATAAATAATTCTAATAACAAATTTTTCACCAAAAAATGTTGGTAAAGTACTAAATCTAAGGTCTACATTCACTCCATTCTTTTTTAATTTTAAATATCCATCTTGAGGTAATTTAGTTATAGAAATATCCATACCTGACATAATTTTTAATCTAGATATTATATTAGAATACATTTTTTTATCTAATTGATTTTGTGTTTCTAAATGGCCATCTATTCTAAATCTAATTCTTATAATATCTTCAAATGGTTCTATATGTATATCACTTGCATTTAAAAATATAGAAGAATCTATTATAGTATCTATTATTTTTATTATTGGTGCTTCTTCTACTTCTATATTTTCTTCTGTGTTACTAATTTCTTCTGTAATTTCATTAGTTTCTTCTATGAATTCTTCTGTAATACTATCTAAATTTTCATTATTAAAGAAATAATTTATAAAAAAATTTATATCTTCATAGTAAGAAAAGTAAACTTCAACATCATAACCAGAAATAATTTTTGTATCTTCATAAGCTGTATCATCTAAAGGATTTGACATAACAATATGTAATTTATTATCTATAATGTCAAATGGCATAATATTATATTTTTTAACAAATTCATAATCAAATATACTTTTAACAATATCTTTATTAATATTTGAATGACTTAATTTATAAGTTTTTATGCCAAAAAATCGATTTAATAATTCAGATACTAAATTATAATCTACTAATTTATTTTTACAAATAAAATCTAATAAATTAGTTGTTTTAGGCAAATCAACTAAATCAGATTCTTTTAAATATTGATTAATAATTAAAAGATTTTTAAATCTTTCTTCTTGTATAGATTCCATAACACTCCTTCACCTATTATTGTTTTATTTTGTAATATTATCCATTATAGACCAATTATTCTTGTAAGTCAATATTATAGATATTATAAAAATTATTACTTTTAATTTAAATAAAATAAAAAGACCTAAAATATTTAAGTTTATTTTAGGTCTTAATTTTTTAATTATTAATTTATATTAAATGTTAGAAATTATTTCTTTAGCTTTTAATATAGCATCATCTATTTTAGAAATATCTTTTCCTCCAGCTTGTGCCATATTAGGTCTTCCGCCACCTTTTCCACCAGTAATTAAAGCAACTTCTTTTACTAAATTACCAGCATTAAATCCTTCTTTTATTAAATCATCTGTTACCATAGATACTATATTTAATTTATCATTTTCAGTACTTATAGCTAATATAATTCCTGATTTTATTTGTTCTTTTAATTTATCACATAAACTACGTAAATTATTCATATCGATATTTTCAAGTTTTGTTAATAAAACATTTTTTCCATTTATATTAGTTACTTGAGACATTATATCATCTACTTTAGAATTAGCAATTTTAGAATTTAATTTTTCTAACTCGCTTTTTAATTCTTTATTTTGCATAATAAAACTTTCTAATTTTGTAACAACATTTTCATTACTAGATTTTAATAATGCGTTAACATCTTTTAATATAGATTCTTGTTTATTATAAAAATCAATAGCTCCAAAACCTGTAACAGCTTCTATTCTTCTTACACCAGATGCAACTCCATTTTCAGATACAATTTTAAAACTACCTATTTGTGAAGTATTTTTAACATGTGTACCACCACATAATTCTAAACTATATCCAGCAACATTTATAACACGAACGATGTCACCATATTTTTCTCCAAATAAAGCCATCGCACCCATAGCTTTAGCATCTTCTAATTGTTTTTCAGATATATCAACAGGTAAAGATAATAAAATTTTGTTATTAACTATACTTTCTACTTCTTTTATTTCTTCATTAGTTAAAGGAGCAAAATGTGTAAAATCAAATCTTAATCTATCATATGAAACATAAGAACCTGCTTGCTCTATATGATTTCCTAAAACATCTTTTAACGCTTTTTGTAATAAATGAGTAGCTGTATGGTTTCTTGCTGTATTTAAACGTGCAACTTCATCTACAACTACTGTAGCTTTTTGGCCTACAGAAATAATTCCCTCAACTACATTACCTATATGAGCAAATTTATTTCCTGGTACCTTTATACAATCTATTATTTGTACTTTTCCTGTATCAGTTGTTAATATAGCTTTATCTCCAACTTGTCCGCCACTTTGAGCATAAACAGGTGTTTTATCTAAAATTATAGAAACATTATTTCCTTTAGAAACAGTATCTAATAATTCATTTTCTGCAATAATATCCTTTATAATTAAATTATCTGCAGATAAATTATTGTATCCAATAAACTCTGTAGAATATTTAAGATCTAATTTATTATAAATAGTTTCTTCTGCACCCATATAAGAATTTTCTTCTCTAGCATCTCTTGCACGTTTTTTTTGCATTTCCATTGATTTATTAAAATCATCTTCATCTACTTTTAAATTCTCTTCTAATAAAATTTCTTTCATAAGATCTATAGGAAAACCATAAGTATCATACATTTTAAATGCATCTTCACCATTTAAAGTATCTAATTTCTTATTTTTAAGATCATCTATCATACTTTTTAAAATTTCCATACCTTGATCTAATGTTTCATAGAATTTGTTTTCTTCTAAAGATATTACTTTAAAAATATAGTCTTGTTTTTCTAAAAGTTCAGGATATGCACCTTTAGATTCTTCAATAACTACTTTACATATATCTGCTAAGAATGTTCCTTTTATTCCTAATAATTTTCCATGTCTTGCTGCTCTTCTTAAAAGTCTTCTTAAAACATAGCCTCTACCTTCATTACTTGGTAAAATACCATCTGATGTCATAAAAGTTAAAGATCTTACATGATCTGTTATAATTCTTATAGATTCATCTTGTTTTTTATTTTCTCCATATTTAACATTTGCTACTTCACAAATATTATCTCTAATAGCTTTAATAGTATCTACATCAAATATACTTGTTACATTTTGCATTATTGTAGCAATTCTTTCTAGTCCCATACCAGTATCTATATTTTTATTTTCTAATTCTGAATATGTTCCATCTTCATTTTTATAATATTGAGTAAATACTAAATTCCAAAATTCCATATATCTGTCACAATCACAGCCTACACCACAGTCTGGACTGTCACAACCATATTCTTCTCCTCTATCAAAATAGAACTCACTACAAGGTCCACAAGGTCCTGTTCCTACTTCCCAAAAATTATCGTCTTTTCCTAGTTTTATAATTCTTTTCTTAGGAAATTCCATTTCGTTAACCCATATATCATAACTTTCTTCGTCTTTTTCATAAACAGATATATATATTTTTTCTGCAGGAATTTTAAGAACATTTGTACAAAATTCTAAACTCCAACTCATAGCTTCTCTTTTAAAATAATCAGCAAAAGAAAAATTACCTAACATTTCAAAAAATGTACCATGTCTAGCAGTTTTCCCTACATTCTCTATATCGCCTGTTCTTATGCATTTTTGACAAGTTGTAACTTTTCTGTTAGGAGGTATTTCCTGTCCAGTAAAATATGGTTTAAGTGGCGCCATACCAGAATTTATAAGCAATAAACTTTTGTCATTTTGTGGTATTAATGAATGACTTTTTAAACGCAAATGACCTTTACTTTCAAAAAAACTTAGATAACTTTCTCTTATCTCATTTAATCCCATAGCTTTCATCATATTTCCTCCTATAGTAAAAAACCCTCTTACAAGGGTTCATTTTTTAAATTAATGAATCTATTATAATTAATAAATTTTATTATAAACTCTTTTTTATTATTAGAAATTATATTTAATAACTTATCCTTTGTCAAGAATATTAATAATTATCTATTTTTATTGAATATATGAACTATGTATACAATAAATTACTTAATTTTAAATATTTTTTTGAATAAATTTTTATTAACTAATATTTTATTCTCTATTGTTAATAAAGTTTGTTTTAATTAAATTTATTTATTATATTACTTAAATGTTTATTATTTTAATTATACAAATAAAATAGAAGATAATTTAAATAAATTATCTTCTATTTTATAGAATTAATTTTTTTCTTTAGGATTAAATATTAAAGCTGCTAAAAAGCTAAATAGTACTGCTGCGGCAATGCCTGCTGAAGTAGCTTTTAAACCACCTGTAAATATGCCTAATATTCCATTATTATCTACTTCTTTAAAAACTCCTTTTGCTAAAGCATATCCAAATCCTGTTATTGGAACAGTAGCTCCTGCTCCAGCATAATTAACAATATGTTGATATATTCCTATACTTTGTAATAAACATCCTAAAACAACAAATAAAACTACAATTCGTGCTGTTGTAAGTTTAGTTTTATCTATTAAAATTTGTCCTAAAACACATATTAACCCACCTACTATAAAAGCATTTATATAATTCATATTATCACCTTCCACTTTCTATAACTACAGCATGCGCTATACCAGGTATGGATTCTCCCTGTTGAGAGGAAGTTTGACTTAAAAGCGAACCTGTTGGAACAAATAACATTTTATTTATTTCTTTGTTTTTTAATTTTTGATAAAAATAACCTGCAAAAGTTGTAGCAGAACAAGCACATCCGCTTCCGCCAGAATGAGTATCTTGAGTCTCTCTATCAAAAATTAAAATACCACAATCTTCATAATTTTTACTTAAATCAAAGCCTTCTTTTTCTGCTAAGTTAATTGTAAGTTCATGACCAACATAACCTAAATCACCTGTTACAATTACATCATAATCTTTTGGAGATGTTCCAAAATCTTTAAAATGTGTGCAGATTGTATCAGCGGCTGCAGGAGCCATAGCTGCCCCCATATTATTTACATCTTTTATTCCTAAATCTACAATTTTACCTGTTGTAATTCCACTAATAAATGGTCCTGTACCATTTTTACTTAAAACTGCACTTCCATCTCCTGTAACTGTCCATGTAGAAGTAAGAGGTCTTTGTGTTCCTAAATTTAATGGAAATCTAAATTGTTTTTCTGCAGCACAAAAATGGCTTGATGCTCCTACTAAAATATTTGTAGCAAAATCACCATCAATAATCATTGCTCCTATACTTAAAGCCTCTCCTATTGTAGAGCATGCACCAAATATACCTAAATATGGTCTTTCCATGCTTCTTATTCCAAAGTTACTTCCCATACTTTGATTTAAAAGATCTCCAGAAATTATATAATCGATATCTTTAAGTTTAATTCCTGATTTTTCTAATGCTAAATTTAAAGATTTATTAGCTATTTCAATTTCAGCTTTCTCCCAGCTTTCTTTTTCTACCATTAAATCTTCTAATATAACATCAAAATATTTTCCTAATGGTCCTTCTCCTTCTTTTTTACCTACTATAGAACTTGTACTAACTATATAAACAGGATATTGTAGCTTTGCACTTTGACTTCCTATATGTTTCACAAATTTTCCTCCTCATATTAAGTTAATATATAATATATTAATCCTACAATTATAGATGTAACTGTACCATATACGATAACTGGACCAGCTACAATAAACATTTTTGCTCCCATTCCTAATACATATCCTTCTTTTTTAAATTCTATAGCTGGCGAAGCAACAGAATTTGCAAATCCTGTTATAGGTATGCTACTTCCTCCTCCTGCAAATCTACCTAACTTACTATAATATCCAAGTCCTGTTAGTAAAATTGATAAAAATATTAAAGTTATAGATGTGAAAACTTTACTATCTTCATCAGAAATATTCATACCCATATATATATTTGTTAACGCTTCACCTAATGTACATATAGTTCCTCCCACAAAAAAAGCTTTTAAGCAGTTAGTTACAATATTACTATTAGGTGATACTTCTTTAACTAATTTATCATATTCTTTTTCTTTCTCTTTTTGAAATACACTTTTTTCTTCAGTCATTTTAGCCTCCTAAATTATGGTGTATAAAATCCAGGTACTATAAAATACCAGATTGAACCAAATAATTTTCCTAATGCAAGTGCAAGTATAAATAATGGAAGTCCTTTTTTTAATATTCCTCTTCTTGTTATGATAGGAATAACATCTATAACTTCTGCTAAAGAAACAGCTAAACAACCAAAAAATATACCTGTACAAAAATTAAAAAATATAACTATAATATATGGTAAATTAAACTTTAAATTTATAAATAAATCTAAAGTTCCAAGTATTCCACCAAAAACTATAGCTTCTTCATATAATTTTAAATATTTTGTTGTATTTGTTTTTTGAGCAAGTCTAGGAACTACTCCTATAACTGCAATAAGTGCAAATACTGCTCCTGATATAACAACTCCTGAACTAAAAGATATTAAAAGAATAATTGCATGTCTAAAAAAGTTCATTATTAACTACCCTCTTTATTATTCTTTTTTTCTTCTTTATTATCTAAAACTTCTTTAATAGTATCTACAACATCTTTTTCATACATAGACATTTCTACTTCTATAGGAGTTGGATCTTTTGTTAACTTTTTACCTATAAAATGATTAAAAAATATTATTATACCAAAAGCTAAACCTATAGAATATGGTACCTCAACAAATAAAATACTAGCATTTTTATCATTTAAAAATATTTCTTTATATTTTTCTAAAATTTTATATAACTGACTATCTGTATGGAAACTCATAATTGCTGTACATGAACCTGCAATTAAAACAATAGTAACAAAAGCAATTTTTAAAAATCCTACAAATTTATTATTCCTCTTTTTTTCTGTTATAGAATCGGTAAATTCTACAACAGTATCCATTTCTCCTACGTTATTTATTTGTGCATCGGGATATTTACTTTTTATAATTTTTATTAGATCTAAAACAGAAATTAATATGAAATCCTTCTTTTTATCTTTTCTTCTAGTTAATTCTATATTATTAAGGCTTGATATTATATTTTGCGGTGCTATCACCTCAGCTATATCTTTAATTTTTACAATTTCATTATCTACAATTGTACTTTTCTTTTTAGGCTTTATATATATCTCCAAATAATATCACCTTCTATCCTATATATTTAACAAATGTACCCGTATAAGTTTGAGTTTTAAAATTAATAATATAGAAAACTATAAATGTTACTAATAAAGTTAATATTGTAAAAAATATAAATTTTACTTTTTTACTCTTTATAATTTTCAAGCTTTATAACTCCTTTTTAGTTTTAATTAATATTCTTACTAAAAATAAAAATATTATTCAAAAAGTGAAAAAATAAAAATACTCACTATATTAAATATAGTGAGTATTTTTATTTAAATATTCTTTTTTTTTTTATAAATATGAATACAATTATGCATGGTATTAATATTATTATAATTGGTATTAACGAAATAAAATTTATAAATAAATTATTAAAAAAGTAACTTTTGCTATTTTCTATTACATCTTGTTTTACTTCTAAATTTACATTTAATAAAATATTATTTAAATCTAAACTACTATTAATTGTTGATAATTCTTTTTTATTTTCTGCAATTTCATTACTTCTTACAATTTTATTATTTGCGGAAGAATCTGTATTTAATGATAAATTTATTTCATTTTTTAAATTTATTTTTTCATCTCTTAATTTTTTCATATCATCTAAATACTTATTTTTATCAAATTCATCTATTTTATCTATTTTTATATTCTCTATTTTTTTTAAGCTAGAAATAAATTTTTCATAATCTTTATAATTTAATTCAATCTTATAATTATAAATTTTATAGGTTCTATTATTTAGAATCATATGATTATATTGGTATTCTTTTAAATTTAAATTATGATTATTTATAATTTCATTAATTTTTTCCCTAGTATCTTTAATATTTTGTGTAACTACACTTATATTTATATTATTATCTAAATCACTCGCAAAAACTTGCACTTTAGAAAAATATAAGATAGATAATATTAAAAATAAATATCTTTTAATCATAACTTTTTCCTCCTATTTTTTAAAAAGTTATAAGTAAAATATATTGCACATAAAATTAAAAATAAAATAAAAGTTTGTATATTTAAAATTTTAGAAGTAAAATTAATTGTTTTACTAAAAGATTTTGTAAATATACTATAAAAATTATTCTTTTGTAATATAGTTAAATCTAAATTAATAATATCCTTATCTATATTATTTATATCTGTTTGTAACTCATTAATTATTCCATTAACTTCTTCTATTCTAGAATTTAATAAGAATTTATCATTTTCTACACTAGAATTATTTAAATAATCTTGTAATATTTTTTTCTCATCTTTGTATATATCTATTTCTGTTTGTAATCCTTTTAAATAATCATCAGATAAATATTTATGTTGTTCTAAAACTATAGTTCCATATTTTTGACACGAATCTAAAATTTTATTATATTGTTCTTTTGTAATATTAGTGTTAAGTTTTATAGTATTATTTGTTATTTCTAAATTCAAATTATCTATATTAATATCATCTTTTAATTTTTTTAATTTAGTAGTATTAACTAATAGATTATAATTATCATTTTTTATATTATCATCTTGTAAACTAAAAGTTTCTGGCATATAACTATTACTCGTTGGATTTATATCCATTGTTTTCATTAAAGGTTTTTGTTCATTTAAATTACTATTAGTAAAATTATTATTTAAATTAATATTATAAATATATGACATTAAAAAATTTGTACAAAATAAAACAAGTATAAGACTAGCAGCTATATTTATATATTTATTAAATTTAAATTTATATTTTATATTTTCTTTAGCTAATTTCTCCATTGTTTCTTCATGAAAATTTTCAGGTAAATCTAATAAAGGTTCTTCATGCATAATATCAACAATATTTTTTATTTCTAAATATTCTTCTTTACAACTAGGACAATTTTTTAAATGATTTTCAAATTTATAACGTTCTTCTGGAGTTAAAGCATTATCTATATATAATGAAATTTTTTCGGAAAAATTTTTACAGTCTGACAATTTTCCCCCTACTTTCTAAAATAAATTTATCTATATTAATTAAAACGTAAAAATATTTATTTAGTTTTCTTTATTTAAAATTATATTTTTTAAAGCTTTTCTAGCTCTTGATAATCTAGATTTTACAGTACCTAAATTTAAATTTGTTATTTTTGCAATCTCATCATAACTTAAATTATTTATATCCCTTAAAACAATAATTGTCTTATAATTTGTTGGTAATTGATTTATAGCATTTTGCAACTGATTATTTTTTTCTTTTTTTAATACCTGTTCTTCTGGAGTTAAAATATCAGATTTAATTTGTCTTAATATTTCGCCGTCTTCAGTATTATTTTCACTATCTAAACTTTCAGTATATTTATTCTTTCTTTTTCTAATTTCATCTATACAAGTATTAGTAGTTACTGTATAAATCCAACTTTTTAAATATTTTATTTCTTTACATTTATCTAAATTTTTATATATTTTTATAAGAACTTCTTGCGACATATCTTTGGCATCTTCTGTATTGCCCATTAGTCTATATGCAACATTATATATAATTTTTTCGTATTCAAATATTAATTTCCCAAAGGCATCTATATTGCCTTTAGATGCTTTTTTAAATAAAACATCGTCAGTGTACATATAAAGCGTAGCCCCTATTCTTAATCATTAATTTGAAATATAATTAATATTATACATAAAAATTGTATATATGTAAAAAATAAAATTTATAATACATAATTGTGTGTTAAATAATATTATATTTATTATAAAAATGTCATGAATTAGGGGAGGATTATTTTGATACTAAAAAAAAGAAACTTTTTATTAGAGCTTATGACAGTTGCTATACCTATTATACTTGAACAATTTTTTACAACTTTAATGGGTATGGTAAATATAATTATGACTTCTAATTTAGGGGAAGAAGTTGTTTCGGCCATAAGTATGATAGATAGCTTAAGTAATATAATTATTTCATTATTTGCTGCTATCGCAACAGGTGGTACTATCTTAGTTTCACAAAACTATGGAAAAAAAGATTTTGAATCTACTAATAAATGTGCAATGGCTTCTATAATACTTTCTATATTTATTTCTTGTATTTTATTAATTTTACTTATATTTTTTAAATATCCTCTAATATCTTCAATATTTTCTGATGCTGAAATTACAGTAATAAAGTATGGTATTACTTATTTTTCTATAATTATATTCTCATATCCTATATTAGCAATAAATCAAACTATTTTCGGAATTTTAAGAGGAATTGGTGATACTAAAACTCCTATGTTTATAACAATAGTTATGAATATAATTAATGTAATTTTAGGGTATATACTTATTTTTGAAAATAATTTTAATATTTTTGGATTAATAAATATCCATACTCCAGGTTTTGGAGTTGCTGGAGCCTCATATGCTTTATGTTTAGCTCGTTTAATAGGATTAATTATATCAATAATATACTTAATTAAAAAATCATCTATTATAAATTTAAAAAAGAAATATTTTAAAATAGATATTAATATTCAAAAATCTTTATTAAATTTAGGTATACCTGCTGGTATAGAATCTTCACTATTTCAAGTAGGAAAGCTTATCACACAAGTTTTTGTTGTTAATATGGGTACAACTATTATATTTGCAAATTCTGTAAGCAATTCAATTACAAATTTTATTATAATCCCTGGAAATTCCTTTTCTACTGCTGTTATGATATTAGTTGGCCAAAGAATAGGAAGAAAAAATATTGATGAAATACCTACTTTCATAACATTTGCTGTTAAATGTATAATGTTATTTTTTGCAGTTATCTGTTTAATTCTTTTTCCTTTTTCCGATTCTATAATTAAAATTTATAATGCTTCAAATGAATCAAGTTATTATATAAAAGAAATTTTGTATTCATCATACATTGCTATGCCACTACTATGGCCAATATCTTTTATAATTCCTGCAGGATTAAGAGCTACAGGTGATATTAAATATACAATGATAGTGTCAATTATAACAATGTGGTCTTTTAGAATTATATCAGGATATATATTAGGTATAGTTTTAGGATTTGGTCTATTAGGTGTTTGGATGGGAATGTATTTAGACTGGTCTATAAGAGGTATATTATTTTATACAAGACTAAAAAAACTCAAATGGCATAAACATTTAAAATTATCTAATTAAAATAATTAACAGTATATAAGTTTTTATTATGACAAAAAATTCAAAATAGCATATAGCTTGTCACACTTACTATATAAAAATAATATTATATAGTAAGTACTTAAAAAGAAAGGTGGGGATATTTTGTACGGTTTTGGGAAATATTACGGCTGGGGCACTGGATACTACCCTTACGGCGGTTGGGGTTACGGCGGCTATGGATATGGTAACGGCTGGGGTTACGGCGGCTATGGATATGGTAACTGTGGTTGTTCTGGTTATGGCTATGGAAATGGCTGGGGCTACGGTTGGTAAAATTTTTAAATGTGATTTATTAGGTGGCATATTGCCACCTTTAATTATTTAAAATAAATTTAATCTACATAAATTTATCAAATCATAGTATAATCTTGAAATCACCTTAAAATTCTTGCAATTTTACAAATTACTTGTTATTATAAATTTGTTTAAAACTTCATAAATTTTAAAAAAATTTGGCATTATATTTTTGATTGAGTACATCTTATATAATCCAAAATGATTTGCTAAAACTGAAAGGAAAATAGAATGAAAACACTAAAATTTCAAGAACTAGGCTTATTACCTGAAATACTTAGAGCAGTTGAAGAAATGGGCTTTGAAGAAGCTACACCAATTCAAACACAAGCTATAGGCGTTATAAAAGAAGGAAAAGACGTATTAGGTCAATCTCAAACAGGTACTGGAAAAACAGCAGCGTTTGGTATACCTTGCTTAGAAAATATAAATCCTGAAGATAAAAATTTACAAGCTCTTATATTATGTCCAACAAGAGAACTTGCAATTCAAGTTAGTGAAGAATTACGTAAACTTTCAAAATATAAAAATGATATACGCGTACTACCTATTTATGGTGGACAGCCTATAGATAGACAAATCATGGCACTAAAAAAATCTCCCCAAGTAGTTATTGGAACTCCTGGTCGTATTATGGACCACATGAAAAGACATACTTTAAAATTAGATAAATTAAAAATGATAATTTTAGATGAAGCTGATGAAATGTTAGATATGGGCTTTAGAGAAGATATAGAAATAATCTTACAAAAAACTCCAGAAAACAGACAAACAATTCTTTTTTCAGCTACAATGCCAAAAGGAATATTAGAATTAACAAAAAATTATCAAAAAAATCCTGTTAATATAAAAGTTGTACGTAAAGAACTTACAGTTCCTAATATAGATCAAGCATATTTTGAAGTAAAAGAATATAATAAATTAGAAGCGTTATGTCGTATTTTAGATATGTATAACCCTGAACTTAGCGTTATTTTCTGTAATACTAAAAAACGTGTAGATGAACTTGTAGAACATTTACAAGGTCGAGGTTATTTTGCAGAAGGACTACATGGTGATTTAAAACAACAACAACGTGATGTAGTTATGAAAAAATTTAGAAATAAAACATTGGAAATTTTAGTAGCTACAGATGTTGCCGCACGTGGAATAGATGTAGAAAATATAGATATAGTTTTTAACTATGATTTACCTCAAGATGAAGAATATTATATACATCGTATAGGTAGAACAGGTAGAGCTGGACGTTCTGGAAAAGCTTATACATTTGTTGTTGGAAAAGAAATTTATAAATTAAAAGATATTATGCGATATACAAAAGCAAAAGTTGAGCGTCAAAAACTTCCTACTGCTACTGATATAGAAGAATTAAGAATTAAAAACTTTGTTGAAAAAGTAAAAAATTCTATTGCTGAAGGCCATCTTACTAAATATATAAATATTGTTGAGTCTATGATGGTTGAAGATTATACAGCATTAGATATTGCATCAGCTCTTATGAAAATGAATTTATATAAAGAAGAAGAAGAAATTATTGAATTTGATGATGAACCTTACGAAGAAAAAGAACGTAAGAGTAAAAAACAAAAATTTAATAAATCTAGCTATAAAAGAGATAGCAATAAAGAAATGGTTAGAATATTTTTAAGTATCGGTAAAAATGATAATGTTAGAACTAAAGATATTGTTGGAGCACTAGCTAATGAAACAGGAATTCCTGGATCTGAAATAGGTTCTATAGATATTTATAATGAATTTACATTTGTAGATATACCTGAAAATCAATTAAGATCTGTCTTAAAAAAGACAAAGAACTTTAAAATTAGAGGTAATAAAGTTAGCGTAGAACGTGCTAAGAAAAATAGAAAAAGATAAAAAAATAAAAACATTATTTAATATAAATAATGTTTTTATTTTTTTGTAACAACCTTGTACAGTAATTCATAGTATGTACTAAGACAACATAAAAAGTTGACTTATATTTTTCATAAAAGCTAGAAAGGAGATTGTTTATGGATAATAACTGTTGTTCTTGTTGTAATCCATCATTAATAGAAAGTTTATTACGTTATACAGGTCAAACTGTTACTATATTTACAGAGTGCGGTGGTATTGCAGGTACAGGTTTTACAGGAGTTCTAACTTATGTTGGAGATTGTTGTGTAAAACTTATTAATAATATAGGAGCTCCACCAGCTTGCCCTTTAGGTTCTAATTGTAGTGGTCCTATTGGAAATTTCGATTGTCCTGCAGAATATTATGGAGGTAATTTCTTAGGAAGTATTTCAGAAATACCTATTAATAAAATTGTAAGCTTTACTCACAATGCTATTTAATAAAATAAAAGTTAGTTTTATCGTTTAAAATTTTTGTCTCTCTATATAAAAAATAAAAGGTGCTGGTTTCTAAGCACCTTTAAAATTATTATATAATTTCTGGATCTTCAAAATCTTCTCCAAAAGTTTCTACTGTAACAATTTTCATTACTTGATCTTTTTGTGGTTTGTCATAATTATCTGTTAGCGTTGTAGCAATTTTATCTACAATATCCATTCCATCTACTACTTTACCAAATGCTGCATAACTACCATCTAAATGAGGTGAATTTTTATGCATTATAAAAAATTGAGAACCTGCAGAATCTTTATCCATAGCTCTTGCCATAGAAATTACACCTTCTGTATGTTTTAAATTATTTTCAAATCCATTTGTAGCAAACTCACCTTTTATAGAATATCCAGGTCCTCCAATTCCTGTACCTTCTGGACATCCTCCTTGTATCATAAATCCATCTATAACCCTATGGAAAATTAGTCCATTATAAAAATCTTTTTTAATTAAACTTATAAAATTTTTAACTGTATTTGGAGCTACATCATAATATAATTCTAATTTTATTTTATCTCCTGATTCCATTTCTATTGTTACTATCGGATTTTGCATTTAATTCTCTCCTTTTATTATTTTTCTAAATTTTGTCTTACAACTTCATAAAGTAAAATAGCAGTTGCAACAGATGCATTTAACGATTCCGCTTTACCTATAATTGGAATTTTAACTTTATAAAGTATAATACTACTTAATTCATCTGACAATCCTTTTGCTTCATTTCCAATTGCAATTACACATCCATTTGTTAAATCTAACTTATATAAATTATTATTGCCTTTTAAATGTCCCGCAATCGTTTTTATACCTTTTTCATTAAAAAATTTTACTATTTCTATTAAATCTTGATTTTGTATTATAGGCACATTAAAAATAGAACCTGCTGTAGACCTTAATACTTTTTTATTGTAAATATCAACACAATTTTTTGAAAGTATTATTGCATCTACTCCAGCTGAATCTGCAGTTCTTATAACTGTCCCTAAATTGCCTGGATTTGATATTTCTTCTAACAAAAGTATAAATGGATTATTTTTATTTAAGATTTCTTCTATATTATATTTTAACTTTTTACAAACAACTAATGCTCCTTGTGGTGTTTCTGTATCAGAAATTTTTTTAAATATTTTATCACTTAAAATATATACTTTAGCACTATTTTCGTATATGTCTATATTAATTTTTTTAGACATACTTTCTGAAAAAACAAAGAAGTCTACATTAATATTTGTTAAGTTATTTATAAATCTTTCTCCTTCTAGTATAAATTGATTATTTAAATCTCTTCCTTTTTTACTGTCTAAAAGTTTTAAATGTTTAACTATTTTATTCTGAATATTCTATGACTAAAATTTTGAAACTATTCTTTATAGAATTTTAAATATTATAAGTTCCTATAATTCTTATAACTTTATATTTTTAGAAATTATTGTTCACATAGATTCGCAAATTCTATGCAGTTCTCCTATGAACTTCTTGTACTTTCATACAAGCACAGACTATATCTTATCCCTCGACTTTAATCGTTAGGGTCTGTCCACTTCCACACGCTTGTGTGTACTTCCTAAATTGGAATAGTCGTTGAAGATTCTTCTTTTCGAAGCTTTCCTGCTGATTATCCATTAAAAAATGTTTAGGATTTAACCTTGCATCATATAGTAAATTTTTTCTACTTTCGTAACCATCACGCCTAAGCTTATTTCATCTTTACGTTGTGGTTCTACTACCTTTAGGACTTCCCAGCATTTCAAACAGTAATTAATATTTTACACACACGTTTCCATATATGCTGACTAATTAATAGTTAATAACCTTTAATTAAAATTATAGGCTATAGCACTCTATTTTAATCAATACTTTCTATAATTATATTTATTCACTTCTTTCGATAAAATTTAAATATTTAATAATTATTTTATACTATTTTTATGAGTATAACATAACAAATATTTATAATCAATTTACTATACAAAAAAATAAATAGATGTTAATATTTTTATTAAGTTATTAAAAAGAGGTGATAATTATTTCTGGATCATCATTTGGTAACTTTTTTAAAGTTACTACTTATGGAGAAAGTCATGGAAAAGCAGTTGGAGCAATTATAGATGGTGTTCCATCTGGAATAAAGTTATCTACAGATGATATTATTTTTGATCTTTCAAAAAGAAAGCCAAATAATTCAAAATATTCTACAAATAGATCTGAAGAAGATTTAGTAGAAATTTTATCTGGAATATTTGAAGGAAAAACAACTGGTACTCCAATTTCATTAATAATATATAATAAAAACTTTATAAAAAAAGATTATGAAATACTTAAAAATACTTTTAGACCTGGACATGCTGATTTAACATACAATCTAAAATATGGATTTAGAGATTATTTCGGTGGTGGCAGATCTTCCGGTCGTGAAACAGTTGCAAGAGTAGCATCTGGTGCTATTGCAAGAAAACTTTTAAAAGAATTTAATATAAAAATTTATTCATATACATCGTCAATAGGTAAAATAAATATTTCTAACGATATAGATTTAAAATTTGCAGAAAAAAATGAGCTTAAAATACCATGTAAAGATGCGTATGAAGAATCAATTAAAATTTTAGATAAATGTAAAAAAGATAAAAACTCTATTGGTGGAACTGTCACATGTTGTGTAGAAAATATTCCTTATGGTCTTGGTGAACCAGTTTTTGATAAATTAGATGCTAAATTATCACAAGCTATTATGTCTATAGGTGCTGTTAAGGGAATAGAATTTGGAAATGGATTTCTATCTTCTACTATTACAGGATATGAAAATAATGACGAAATCTATTTAAAAGATAAATTTATAAAAAAATATTCAAATAATAATGGTGGTATTTCTGGAGGTATTTCTGACGGTGATAAAATATATTTTAAAGTTGCAATTAAACCTACTCCTTCTATTGGAATATCACAAAAAACAGTAGTAAATAATGAAAATAAATCTATAACAATAGATGGAAGACATGATTTATGTATTATTCCAAGAATTAATATAGTTATAGAAGCTATGACATGTATTACTATTGCCGATTTTTTACTACAAAATGCTACTAGTAAACTTAGCAATCTAAAAAAGATTTATATTTAAAATAGAGAGCAATTTTAGTTATTTTCTAAAATTGCTCTCTATTTTATAATATATAAATAAAAATACTTAAAAAACAAAAAATAGATCCTAAAATAACAAAAATATGAAATAAGTCATGAAAATTAAATGATTTAAATAAGTTAGGTTTTTTTACAATATATATAATAGCTCCAACAGAATACATAATTCCTCCTATGGCTATTAATATAAAACAATTTATAGGTACATTATGAAAATCAGAAAAATCAAAAATTAATGCCCATCCCATTAATAAATAAAATATTGTAGAAATTAGACGTGGAACATTAATCCAAATCATTTTAATTAAAATTCCTGCTATTGCAATGCTCCAAATTATAGCTAAAAAATAATAACTATTTGGCTTTTGAACAAATGTTATAGTGATAGGCGTATAAGTACCTGCTATTAAAACAAAAATCATAGAATGGTCTAACTTACGTAATACATTTTCAATTTTATCATTTTTTTTATTATAAAAATGATAAATAAAGCTAGCTGTATAAAGTAATATCGAAGAAATACCAAATATAACTATACCTAAAACAGTATCTACTGTATTCTTTCTATAAATTGCTAAAAATAACATAAGAAATGTTGTTAATAAAGAAGCTATAGCCCCATAAAAATGTGTTGCACTGCTAACAGGATCTCTAGCCTTTTTAAACCAGCTTATCAAATGTAACACCTACCTATTATAAAAATTTTATTACTATTTATTAATATTTAATATTTCTTTTTATAATAAAATATATCATATTTTTATTAATTAAGTTTTAATAATTAATATATTTTTTGTATTTTGCAAATTATTATATTTTATATTAAAAAATAATTTTTATATACTTAATAATCGACATAAAAGGTGATATAACTTTATATTAATTTTAATATATAAAATTTATATACTATTTTTTAAATTTCAATAAATTAATTATATATTTTTAAGCATTTATAAAAATAATTTATAATTAAACAAGTATAATATTATATATTAAATATTTTATATAATTTATTATTATTGTAGATATAAACTCTACTTTTATGTATAATTATTGCCAACGATATCAAAATAATAATATTTAATAAGTATAGGAGGGTTTTATGAAAACAGATTGGGATTTAAATAAACTATATACAAGCTTTGATTCTAAAGAATTTAAAAAAGATATGTCTCAATTAGAAAGTAATGTTAAATCTTTTAACAACTGGTGTGATACAAATTTAAATAATGATAATAAAAATTCTGAAGAAATTATAGAAACTTATATAAATAAATACGAAGATTTAGAAAAATTCTCTATGTTATTAGTATATTCTAGCTTAATTAGCAGTGTTGATACTGAAAATTTTGAAGCAACTAGAAATATTAATACTGTAGACCAAATCTTAACCGACTTATCTAAATCAGAAACTTTATTTAAAAAATATTTAACTAGTATTGATAATTTAGATGAAATAATTAATAAATCTAATAATCTAAAAGAATATAGTTTTTTTATTAAAGAAAATTTAATTTCTGCAAAACATACTTTATCAGAAGAAGAAGAAATTTTATATAGTAATTTAAAAATAACAGGAGCTGATGCTTGGGAAACATTAAGAAACCAACTTACAAGCACAGTAATGGTTGATGTAAAAGTTGATAATGAAATTAAAAGCTTACCTCTATCATCTGTTCGTAATTTAGCATATAGTGAATCTTCTTCTACAAGAAAAAATGCATATGAGGCAGAATTAAAAGCTTATGAAAATATAGATAAAAGTTGTGCAAGTGCATTAAATAGTATAAAAGGCGAAGCTTTAATAATTTCAAAAAAACGAGGATATAAATCTATCTTAGATATGACATTAGAAAATTCTAGAATGGATAAAGAAATATTAGATGCAATGCTTAGCTCTATAAAAGATAATTTAAATATATTTAATAAATATTTTAAATGTAAAGCAGAAATTTTAGGTCATAAAAATAGCTTACCTTTTTATGATATATTTGCACCAATAAGCAATGCTAATATATCTTTTACTTATGAAGAAGCTTCTCAATATGTAATTAAAAATTTTACTAAATTTAGTAAAGAACTAGGTGATTTTGCAAAAAATGCTTTTGAAAATAATTGGATAGATGCTTTACCTAAAAAGGGTAAGGTTGGAGGAGCTTTTTGTGATAATATTCACTATATAAAAGAAAGTAGAATACTTTCTAATTTTGAAGGATCTTTTAATGATATGGTTACATTAGCTCATGAATTAGGACATGCATATCATGGTGAATGTTTAAAAAATGAAAAATATGTTAATAGCGAATACTCTATGCCTATAGCAGAAACAGCCTCTACATTTTGTGAAACTTTAATATTTAATTCTGCTTTAGCAGAAGCTACAGATGAAGAAAAATTCTTTATATTAGAAAATGATATTTCTAGTACTGCCCAAGTAATAGTAGATATTTATAGTAGATTTTTATTTGAAGATAACTTTATAAATAAAAGAAAAGATGGACCTTTATCAGTAGAAGAAATAAATGAAATTATGATTGATGCTCAAATTAAAGCATATGGAAATGGATTAGATAAAAATTATCTTCATAAGTATATGTGGATATGTAAACCACATTACTATAGTGTTGATGAAAATTATTATAATTTTCCTTACGCATATGGACTATTATTTGCAAAAGGACTATATTCACAATATATAGAAAATAAAGATGATTTTGTAGATAAGTATACTAATATGCTAGCAAATACAGGTAAAAATAATCTTAAAAATATAGCTCTTTTAATGGATATAGATGTTACTAAAAAAGAATTTTGGGATAAATCTTTAAAAATTATTGAAAAACAAATAGATACATTTGTATCTTTAAAAAAATAAAAATAAACACTTTTTATTTTAAAAATAAAAAGTGTTTATTTTTTTAAAGTATTTATTATAATATAGAATTTCACATTTTGGACAATTTATTAATATATTATCTATAAGACTATATTTTTAGGAGGTAGGTAACAAAATGACAAATCCAATTTTACAAGTTAAAAATATTGGATTAATTTACCATACAAACTCATCTGAAATGAAAGCATTATCTGATATAAGTTTTAATGTAGAAAAAGGTGAATTTGTAAGTATAATTGGTCCTAGCGGTTGTGGAAAATCAACTTTGTTATCTATAATTGCAAAACTTATCTCACCATCTTATGGTGAAATTTTAATAAATAATGTTCCATTACAAGAATCTAAAACTACATTAGGTTACATGCTTCAAAAAGATCATCTTTTTGAATGGCGAAATATATGGCAAAATGTAATTTTAGGATTAGAAATAAAAAATAATATTAATGATAAAAATTTAGAATTTGTAGAAAATTTGTTAAAAAGGTACGACCTTATAAACTTTAAAACTTATAAACCTTCTCAACTTTCAGGTGGAATGAGACAAAGAGCTGCACTTATAAGAACTTTAGCAATAAATCCTGAAATTTTGTTGTTAGATGAACCATTTTCTGCACTAGATAGCCAAACTCGTCTTACAGTTTCAAATGAAATTGTAAATATAATAAAAAATGAAAATAAGACTGCACTACTTGTTACTCATGATATTAATGAAGCTATAAGTTTATCTGATAAAATAATAGTTTTTAGTAATCGTCCATCGAAAGTTATAAATATTCATAAAATTAACTTATCTAAAGAATCTGACATAATAAATTTAAGAACTTCTCAAGAATTTAATGAATGTTTTAATACTATTTGGAAGGAGTTAAACTAAATGAGTCATGAACATGAAAAATATTTAAAAAAAATTAAAATATTTAATATAAAAATAAAAATAACACAATTTTTTATTTTTATTGGATTTTTTATATTATGGGAACTACTTGCAAAGTTTAATGTCATAGACCCATTTATTTTTAGTACACCATCTCAAATATGTATAACTTTTTTTACAATGCTTAAAGATGGTAGTTTATTTTTACACATAGGTGTAACACTCTATGAAGTTATTTTTGCATTTATAATAAGCTCTTTTTTTGGAATTTTAATTAGTATTTTTTTATGGTGGAATTCTTTTTGGCAAAAAGTATTAAATCCTTATCTAATAATATTTAATAGCTTACCTAAAACTGCTTTAGCTCCTATTATAATAGTTTGGTTTGGAAATAATACAAAATCTGTTATATTTACAGCTGTATTTACAGGTATTATTGTAACAATTATTTATATATTAACTGCATTTTTAGGATTAGATGATAATAAATTAAAGTTAATAGAATCTTTAGGTGGCAGTAAAAAACAAGCACTTTTTAAAGTAGTATTACCAGCTAGTGTTCCAACTATTATGAGTACTTTAAAAGTTAATATTGGATTATGTTTTGTTGGAGCAATTGTTGGAGAATTTTTAGTTGCTAAAAATGGCCTTGGATATTTAATTGTTTATGGAAGTCAGATTTTTCGCATGGATTGGGTTATGCTATCTATTTTAATTTTATGTTTTTTATCAGCATTATTTTATAAAATTATAATTATATTTGAACAAAAGTTAAAAAAGTTATATTTTTAAGATACACTTCTTATTTTTATCTATTTATAATATAATTATATAAATTTTAAAATACACTAATAATTAAACTGGGAGAAGTACTTAAGATGTTTAACAAAATCAATAAAAACAATAATTATACTATTATAGCTATTTTAAGTATATCTATTGTAATTCACTTTATTGCTCTATTTTTAAATGCTGGTTTTTATTCTGATATAAATACATTTAAAATCTGGGCTAATTTATTGTATTCTAATGGATTTTATAATTTTTACTCATCTGATGTTTTTACAGATTATCCAGCAGGATATATGTATATATTATATCTTTGTGGAATTATTAAAAATCTTTTTAATCTTGATTTTAATAGTTTTGCTTTTACTTTTATTATAAAATTACCAGCTATAATTTTTGATATTTTATCTTCTATTTTTATATATAAAATTTCATTAAAGTTTACTGATAATTATAAAAGTTTTTTAATTGCTATTTTATATACATTAAATCCTGCTATAATTTTAATCTCTAGTGTATGGGGGCAAGTAGATTCAATATATACTTTTTTTATAATATATTCTATATATTTATTAGAAAACAATAAAAATTTATTATCTTTTATTATTTTTTCTATTTCAACTGTAATAAAACCTCAATCACTAATATTTACACCTATATACTTATTTAAAATTTATCAAATTTTAAAAATAAATAATTTTTCTTTAGATAGCTTTAAAATTATAATTAAATACTTTATTTGTTCTATAATAAGTATTTTTGTTGTACTATTACCGTTTGCTAAAATTCCTAATTCTTTTACATTAGATTTTAGTTATATTATAAATCAATATATAAGTACTATAAAATCATATCCATATGTGACTATAAATGCATATAATATATACTCTATTATAACAAATTTATCAAATGGCTGGATAAACATAAAAGATACTATGTTTTTAATATCATATAATTCATTTGGTTTAATTTGTATAATACTTATAACATTATTAAGTTTTTATTTTCTTAATAAAAATAAGAAAAAATATACTTATTTTTTAGTAGCAGCTTTTCTAAATTTTGCAATATTTATGTTTTCAATAAAAATGCATGAGAGATATTATTTTACTTCTCTAATTTTAATTTTAATATGTTATATTTATTCTAATAATAAAAATTTTTTAAACTTATACTTATGTCTATCAGCTACTTTTTTAATAAATTCTTTAACAGTAATGTTATTATATATGGGAATACATATTAATATTGCTTTTATATCTACTTTTATTGGTTTTATAAACTTAATTTTATTTGTATATTTATTTTTATTAATACTTAAAAATCAATATACATTTTTAACTATAAAATTTTCTTTATTTAAAAGTAAGTACTCTTTTATAATATTTTTAACATTAATATACTCTATATTATCTTTTGTAAATTTAGGTAATACAACAAGTGTACAGACATATTGGCATCCTAAAAAAAATGAAGTAGCTACAGTAAATTTTTCTGAGCCTAATATTGTAAAAAAAATTCAATATTTTACAGGTGCAAGTCATGATCAAGATTTTGAAATATATTATTCTGTAGATAATGTTAGATGGAAACTATTATCAAATGAAAAAATCAAACATGAAAATGTATTTAAGTGGCAAGAAATTAATGTAAACTGTAATGCAAAATATTTTAAAATAATTTCAAAATCTAATAATCTTATGCTTTTTGAAATTGCATTTAAAGATATAAATGATAATCTTATAAAAATTTATAATACAAATACTACTGTACTTTTTGATGAACAAAATTTAGTTCCAAAAAAACAAAGCTATAAAAATAGTACTTATTTTGATGAAATTTATCATGCACGCTCTGCTTTTGAAATACTAAATAATTTACCTATTTATGAAATAACACATCCTCCACTAGGAAAAGATATTATGTCTTTGGGCATTTATATTTTTGGTATGACACCTTTTGGATATAGAGTAATGGGGAATTTAATTGGCATTTTTATGATTCCTCTAATGTATATTTTTAGTAAAAAAATTTTTAAATCAAATTTTTGGGGTAATTTTTCTGCTCTTTTAATATCTTTAGACTTTATGCATTTTACTCAAACAAGAATAGCTACAATTGATTCATATACTACTTTTTTTATCATATGTATGTATTATTTTATGTATCAATTTTATAACTTAAATTTTAAGAATTTAACTTCAAAAAACTTATTTTTAACATTAGGTTTGAGTGGAATATTTATGGGATTTGGCATTGCTTGTAAATGGCAAGGTATTTATGCAGGTTTTGGTCTTGCTATAATATTCTTTTATAAAATTATATTAGAATATTTTAATTATAAAAAAGAAAATAAAAATATTTTTTATAAGGATATTTACAAAATATTATTATGTTGTTTAATATTTTTTATTGTTATTCCTGTAATAATATATTTTACTTCTTATATTCCTTATATGAATAATAGTAACTTTATTTCATTTAAAGATTTTATCAATAATCAAAAATATATGTTTAATTATCATTCTAATTTAAAATCTATACATCCTTATTCTTCTAGATGGTGGCAATGGCCTTTAATTATTAGACCTATATTTTATTATTCAGAATCTATTTCTAATAATGTAAAAATTGGAATATCATCATTTGGTAATCCTGCTATCTGGTGGTTTGGAATATTTGCATTTATATATACAGTGTATATTAGTATTATAAAAAAATCTAAATTAGCTATATTTTTGATAATATCATATCTAAGTCAATTTTTACCTTGGGCATTAGTAAATAGAACAACCTATATTTATCACTATTTCCCATCAGTACCATTTATAATACTTATGATCACTCTATTTTTTAAAAATATTGATAATCGTTTCTTTAAATTAAAATACATATACTTATTTATTGTTCTTATTTTATTTATAATGTTTTATCCTGTTATTGCTGGAACATCTGTAAATGAAACTTACGTTAATCTCTTTTTAAGATGGCTTAATAGTTGGGTACTTATATTATAGTTTCTGAGGAAAGATATAATTATATATCTTTCCTTTTATCGTTGTATTTCTTTACTAAGTTTATATAATGCTTTCTTCTCTATTCTTGATACATAACTTTCTTTATTAGACCAATTTGTACTATTTTATAACTTAAAGTATATATATATATCTTTTTTATCTCCTATTTCTACTTTATCTACTATTTGAGATAAAATTATTTTTTCAAATTTATTAACATTAATAAAATTTTCTACTATTTCTATACTTTTTGAAATAATATCATTTTCATTTTTATCTTTTTCTAAGTAGTTTAAGTTAATTAACTCTTTTTTTAAATTTTCTTTTTCTAAGTTTTTTTGATTATATATACGTATAAAATCTTCTTCTTTTAAAATATTATTTACTCTATCTAAATATACAATATCTATTTCTTTATCAATATTAGATAATTGTTTATTTATTATTTCTATATTATTATTTAAATGACATTGTTTATAATAAATTTTTAATTCATCTTTAGCAATAGAAATTAATTCATCTTTAGTAAAATATAAACTTATAATATCTTTAATACTACATTTTACATATTGTTCAACTTTATCTAATCTTATAGAATGAGAAGTACATTTTCTTAACTTGGGAAATTTAGCATATGTTCTACATCTCAAATAATATTTTTCCTTTTTAGGAACAGCTCCCATTACAATATTACAGTCTTTACAAAGTATCATTCCTTTTAAAGGATAATCTAAAGTTTTAGTTTTAATACTTTTTCTTTTAGCAATAATTTCTTGAACTTTATTAAAAATATCTTGATCTATAATTGGTTTGTGCGTATTTTTAACAATAACCCAATTTTCTTTAGGAATTTTTACATATTTTTTAGATTTATAACTAATTTTTTTTAATTTGCCCTGTATCATATGTCCTAAATATACTTCATTAGTTAAAATATTATTTACTACTTCTGCTTTCCAATGTTTTGTATAAGCTGTATATTTTCTAAAATTAACATTATTATATAGAGATGGCGGTAAAATTTCTTTTTCTGATAATTTAATTGCTATTGCTCTAGCACTTAATCCTTGTAGTGCCATATTAAATATTTCTTTTACTATTTCTGAAGAATAATTATCTATTTCTATTTTATTTTTTTCTGTTAAAGATCTTCTATATCCATAGGGTGCTTTACTTCCGATAAATTCTCCATTTTTTATTTTTTGTTGTTTTACACTTTTTATTTTTTTAGATATATCTTTAGCATACATATCATTCATAATAGATTTAAATGGTGTTATATCATTTATAGAACTATCTATACCTGTATCTATGTTATCTAATATAGATACATATCTAACATTATTTTCGGGGAAATATTTTTCTAGGTAATAACCTGTTTGAATATAATCTCTCCCTAATCTAGATAAATCTTTTGTTATAACCATATCTACTTTATGTTTTTCTATATCTTCTAATAATTTTTTAAAAGCAGGTCTATCAAAATTAGTACCTGAATATCCATCATCAGAATAAACTTTGTATAAATTATAATTATTTTTTTCTATATATGATTCAATTATTTTTTTTTGATTTAAAATACTTTCTGAAACTTTTGAAAAAGTATGCTCCTCTTTTGAAATTCTTAAATAAATTCCCACATTATAATTATTATTTTCTAAATAAAAGCTCATAATATTACATCCTAACATAAATTAGCATCAATAAATAAATATGCATTTTAATTAATTTTCATTCAAATATTTTATAACTTTATTCATTATTACAATATAGCTAATAAAATTATTGACTTTGTAGAAAAAAACCTTTAAACTTGAAAGTAAATCGATTTTTTAGGAGGTCATACATGCGCAAAATATTAATAAAAATAATACTTTGTTTTTCTATTATTTTTTTAACTACAGGTTGTTCAAATTCAAAAGAGAATTTAAATATAAATAATGATAAAAAAGAAATAAATATAGTTACAACTTTATTTCCTACATACGACTTTGCTAAGCAAATAGCAGGTAATAAAGCAAATGTAACTTTAATTTTGCCTCCTGGTGCAGACAGTCATACTTTTGATCCTAAACCTAATGACATTGTACTAATACAAAATTCTGATATTTTTGTATATACAGGAGATGAAATGGAACCTTGGGTAGATAAAATTCTAAAATCTATATCAAATACACAATTAAAAATTGTAGATACTTCAAAAGGAGTTAAACTTTTAAAGGGAAATCATGATGATCATGATCATCATAATGATGACAATTTAGGAAAACATGAACATAATCATAGTTATGATCCACACATTTGGCTTGACCCCACTAATTGCGTAAAAATGGTAGATAATATATTAGAAATATTAATAAATGTAGACCCTAAAAATAAAGATTATTATACAAAAAATGCTTCTAACTATAAAAATCAACTTATTACTTTAGACTCAGATATAAGTAAAGCTGTAAAAGAATCTGACAACAATACAATAGTGTTTGGAGGACATTTTGCTTACAATTATTTTGTAAATCGTTATAATATTAAATATATAAATGTGCTTCCTTATTCATCTGATGCAGAACCAGATATAAGAACAATGTCTAACGTAATAGATACAATGAAAAAAAATAATATAAAATACGTATACTACGAACAATTTGCCAATAAAAGTATTGCTGAATCTATTGCCGAAAATAGTAACGCACAATTATTACCATTTACTTCAATTGAACAAGTTTCAAAAAAAGAAATGGATGATGGCAAAACTTACTTAAGTTTTATGTATCAAAACTTAGAAAACCTTAAAAAAGGACTTGAAAAGTAATGAATTTATTAGAATTATCTAACATAACAATTTTATACGATAGAAAAACAGCTGTAGATAATGTTAGTTTTAATATTCCAGAAAATGATTACTTGTCAATTGTTGGTTATAATGGATCTGGTAAAAGTTCTATTATAAAATCCATGGTTGGATTAGTTAACATTAATAGTGGAAATATAAAATATAATATTAGTAAAAATGATATTTCGTATTTACCTCAAACAAATAAAATACCTTTGAACTTTCCAGCATCGGTTTTTGAAATAGTTTTAACTGGAACTCAAAAAAATGGTTTTAAGCTACCTTTTTACTCTAATAATGATAGAGAATTAGCCCAAAATGCTTTAAAAGATCTAAAAATGCAAGAATTCTCAAATAAAAGAATAGGAGATTTATCAGGTGGCCAATTACAAAGAGCTTTATTAGCAAGGGCTTTAGCAAAAAGGCCTAAATTGCTTATATTAGATGAACCATGCTCTGGTTTAGATGAAAGTGTTACAAAAAACTTTTATTCACTATTAAATGATTTAAATAAAAATCAAAATATTACAATTGTAATGGTATCACATGATATGGAAAATGTACTTGAATATAGTAAAAGCGTTTTACTTATGAATAAAACTATTAAGTTTTGGGGCCCTGCAGAAGAATGGAAACAATATAGAAAAGAAGGAGGCCTTTTATAAGTATGGAAGAATTAATGCATATATTATCTTATCCTTTTATGCAACGTGCTCTAATAGTAGGTATTTTAGTATCTTTATGTTCTGCATTGCTAGGAGTTGTCCTTGTTTTAAAAAAATATTCACTTATTGGTCATGGTTTATCAGAAGTAGGATTTGGTTCTTTAGCATTAGCACTTGCATTGGGATTACCACCTTTACAAACATCAATACCAATACTTATTATATCATCATTCTTAATTATGGCAGTTAGCCAAAAAAAAGGAATTCAGGGTGATGTAGCTATTGGAGTTGCATCTACAGCCTCTTTAGCACTTGGTATTTTACTAATTTCATACACAGCAGGCTTTACTGTTGATATATATAACTATATGTTTGGTAGTATATTAGCTATGAATAAATCAGATATTTATATTAGTATTATTTTAGCAATTCTAGTAATAGGATCTTATGTTATTTTTTATAATAGAATTTTTATAATAACATCAGATGAAGAATTTGCTAAAGCATCTGGAATTAATGTTACAATGTATCAATTTTTAATATCTCTATTAACAGCTTTAACAATTGCTATAGGAATTAGATTAATGGGTACTTTATTAATATCTAGCTTAATAATATTTCCTGCAATTAGTGCACAAAAAATTGTTTCTAAATTTAAATTATTGATTATATTCTCAGCTATTATATCTATATTTTGTTTTTTAATTGGTATGTATATATCATTTATATTAAATTTACCTACTGGAGCATCTATAGTTATAGCTAATATAATTGTGATGATATTATTATCTATTCTAGGTAAATTTATAAAATTATAATAGAGGGTGATATTTTTATATGAATAAATATATTGCGTATATAATAATGTTTATATGTACTATATCTATTACAGGATGTAGTGAAAAAAATGCAACTTCTAGTAATTATACAAATACAGAAATATCAGATAATTATAATGATTTTATTATAGATGAATCACAATATAATAATTCTGAAAAAGCATTCTCTGATAAATATAGTACTATAAATTTATCTAACATAAAAAAAAGTGACAATATTGTATTAACAGATAATGTATTTATGTCTTTGATTCAAGATATAAATAAAGACTATAATTCTTATAAAGATAAAACAATATCATATGAAGGATTCTTATATAAAACTAATAATGAAGATTCTTTTCATGAAGATTTCGCTATATGTAGAAAATCTTGTTACTGTGGAGATGATACATGCTTTATAGGTCTTCCTGTTAAATATAATAATTTAAATAAATTTCAAAATAATGATTGGGTAAAAGTAACAGGTACTTTAAAAATAAAAGATTCCCAATATGGATCATATCCATATATAGAAGTTACTAATATATCATCTACACAACCCGGTAATTATTATGTTTTTTAATAAAGTCTGATATGATTTACTAAATCAGACTTTATTTTTTTATATATTACTATTAAGAACTGTTTCAATATATAATTTAAATACTTTCAAAATATACTCTTTCCTTTTTTTATCAGAAAGATTTTCATTAAAAATATTTTGGACTTTTTCTTCTTCCATGATAAATATTCTCCTTATCAAAAAATTTAGTAGGTCTATAAAAATATTCTATACATAGCTTC
Organism: uncultured Clostridia bacterium; assembly: GCA_946481295.1. GTDB lineage: Bacteria > Bacillota > Clostridia > Lachnospirales > UBA5962 > CAMLLW01. Next base: position 32,171 of record CAMLLW010000012.1, read on the forward strand.
TAGATATATCTAACATATTTGCTATCTCTCTTTGAGTCATTTCTTTGCCATTAAATAGTCCATATCTCATTTCTATAACAAGTCTTTCTCTATCTTTTAATACCTCTTTTATCTTATCATAAAGTAATGTTATTTTTAATTTTAAATCTACCTTATCTTCTATACTTATTTCATCATCTGCAATTTTATCTTCAATTTTTACTTCATTACCATCTCCATCTATACCTATAGTATCCTGTAAATAAATATCATTTGAATACTTTTTAGATGATCTAATATTCATTAAAATTTCATTTTCTATACATTTTGCAGCATAAGTTGCTAGTTTTGTTTTTTTATCCGGCTTATAAGTATTGACACCTTTTATTAAACCTATTGTTCCTATAGATATTAAATCTCCTGTTATATCTTTATTAGTTGCGCTATATCTTTTTACAATATGTGCAACTAATCTTAAATTATGTTCTATTAATTTTGATTTTGCCTCTTCATCGCCATTTGCATAATCTTCTAAATACTTTTGTTCTTCATTGGGTCTTAGTATTTCGGGAAATGAATTGCTACCAGAAATGTATGAAAACATAAATACACACTGTAATAATTCTAAAAACATGCAAATTAACCCCCAATCTCCACACTTTATATATCTATTCATTTTTTTTATTTTTGTGCCTGTATAACTAATTTTATTTTTATTTATATATTCTACAATATTTAATATATCTGTTAAATTTAGCTATTGATATATAAATAAATATCATTTATTATTTATAATACTATAATTTATTATTCTTATAGGAGGAATATATATGCAACTTTTAATTAAAGAAAAAATATTTTCATGGAGAGATTCCTACAATATATATGATGAAAATGAAAATAAAAAATATTTTGTAAAAGGTAAAATTATATCTTTAACACATACATTCAATGTTTATGATAATAACAATAACAAAGTAGGTAAAATAAAACAAAAACTTATATCTGTTATGCCAACTTTTAAAATAGAAGTTAATGGCACTGTAATTGGAACTATTAGAAAACAAATTACTCTAGTAAAACCAAAATATAAAATCAAATTTAATAATTGGGATGTAAAAGGTGATATTTTAGGTTGGAATTATGATGTATATTCAGATAATAAACCTATTATTCATATAAATAAAAAATTACTTCGTATAGGTAGTACTCATGTAATTGAATTTGAAAATTCTCAAGATGAATTAATGGGTATAATGCTAGTTGTTGCTATTGATGCAGTTAACCATGTTAAAAAGAAAAAGAAAAATAATAGTAACAATAATAATACTAATAATGATAATGATGAAAACTAAAAAATTTAAATTTTCTTAAATTTAAATTTTTATTAAAATTAATAGTTATAATAAAATATAAAAAAGATGTAGAAAATTTTCTACATCTTAAGGTCTTAAATCATATGTAAGATCCATTATTACTTTTCCTGCTATCATAAGACCTGCTACTGAAGGCACAAAGCTTACACTACCAGGAGTTTGTCTTTTATTTGATGTAATATTATCTAATTCTTCTCTTTTTACTACTTTTTCTGTAGAATATACAACATTTAATTTTTTTACATTTCTTTTTTTTAATTCATATCTCATAACTTTAGCAAGTCTACACGTATGTGTTTCATATATATCAGCAAATTGTAATTTTGTTGGATCTAACTTATTACCACACCCCATAGCACTAATTAAAGGTATTTTTTTATTATAACATATAGTAGCTATATCTAATTTTGCAGATACAGTATCTATAGCATCTATGACATAATCATATTCTTCTAGGTTAATATTAGATTGATTTGGTAAATAAAATTCTTTAATAGTTTCTACTTCTGCTAAAGGATTAATATCTTTTATACGATTTTTCATAACATCTACTTTATATTTTCCTATTGTAGAATGTAAAGCAACTATCTGTCTATTTATATTAGATTTACAGACTACATCATTATCAACTAAAGTAAAATTTCCTATTCCTGTTCTTGCAAGTCCTTCTGATACATAAGAACCTACTCCACCTACACCAAAAATAATTATTTTTTTATTAGCTAAACTTTCTATAGATTTTTTACCTAATAACAATTGTGAACGTTCAAATTCTTCTTGCACTAAAATCATTCCTTAAATATTTTTTGCAATTTTATCATAAAGTTTGTAGAATGTAAAATAATAAAAGCTATAATAAATCTTTAGTAAGCTCAAATAACTTTGGATTTATATTGTACTCTAAAGCCATTTCATAATATTTTTCTAAAGTTATTTTATTTATATTATTGTGTTTTTTTATAGCTCTTATCATAATATTTTTAGGTGTATGTTCCATATCTATAAATTCTAAAACTTGAACATCATAACCAAATGTCTCAAGAAGAATTGCTCTAACAGAATCTGTTAATAATGCAGAAAAACGTTCTTTTAAAACACCATACTTTAATAAAGGCTGTAATTTTTTATTTTCTACTTGTTTAAAAAGCTCATGTTGACAACATGGAACAGATAATATAATATCTGCATTCAAAACTATTGCATTTTGTAAGGCATAATCTGTAGCTGTATCACAAGCATGTAATGTAACTACCATATCTACCTTTTTATCTTTACTTATAAAGTTTTCTATATTTTCATTTATAAAATGTAAATTACTATAATTTAATTTATTAGCTAATTTTTGACAGTCTTCTATTACATCCTTTTTTATATCAAGTCCAATAATAGAAACATTCTTTTTTAAAACATTATTTAAATAATAATATATTGCAAATGTTAAATAACTTTTACCACAACCAATATCTACTATTTTAGCATTATTAGGTATATTATCTTTAATGTCTTGTAATAATTCTAAAAATTTATTAAGTTGCTTAAATTTTTTATATTTATCTTTTAAAATTTTTCCACTGCTATTCATTATTCCCAAGCTTATTAACCAGTCATTAGATTGACCTTCTTTTAAAATATAATTTTTTTCTTTATTATGTGAAATATCATCTACAATAATATTATTATTTTTTAATTCAATTAATTTAACATTATTTTTTTTACCAAAAAGTGCTTTATAAGATTTTTCCTTAGAAAAAATATCCCATTGTTTATATCCTATTTCAATAAATTCTAAAATAATTTTTCTTAATTCATCAATATTAAAAATATTAATATGTTTTACTTTATCCTCAAAATACATTGCAAATTGAATACAGTATTTATCACTTATTTTTTTTGTACTAGCATTTATTTTAAAATACTTTGTACTTTTATTTCTTGGAGAAGATATATATATTTTTAAAAAATCTTTTGTTTCAAATATATCTAAAATTAAATTTAAAATTTCATCTTTTGTAATCATAAAAATTTCACCTACAATAAGTCCTTACTTTCTAAAAGTGTTTTATTAAATTCCCAATTAGAATTATCATCTTTTACACCTTTTACTACATAATTATCTAATTTATTATTATTTTTTAAAATATAAACTCCTGTAAAATATTTAGAATCTAATGTATATGCTAAATTTTCTACTTGATAATTATTATTATTTTCTAATAAATAATTTTTACCTAAATCTATAATATTTTGTGTTAATCTATCTTGTACTCTAGGTAAAACAGCTAAATTTATATTACTACTACAGTCATTTTCCTTTATTTTTAAAGATTTTATATTTAATTCATATGATTTTATTCTATTATTAATTAAGTTATCTTTTTGGTTAATATTAAATAACATATCTGTGCCATACTCACCTGAAGTAGATTTACCTTCTAATATAAAATTTTGTCCATTATTATCTTCTAAATTTAATGTTGCATCTATTTCTGCTTGTATATTATTATTTTGTTTATCTTTACAATTAAATACTAATACATAATTTTCATTCATTTTACCTAATCGTTCTAAAGTTAAATTATAATCTTTAATATTTAAAATTTTTTGATATTCAGTTTTATTTAAAATTAAATTACTTATATCAATATTTTTATTTACATCATAAACTTTAAATAAATTTTGAGTTTTTACTTTAATATTATTTTCTAAGCTTGAAACAGCACCAGTATCTATTCTGCCTATAATTTTATTTTCATCATTTAATTTGTATTGATAACTAGTATATGAAAGTGGATCCATAACCCCTGATATCAAAATATTATCAAAATTTAAATAGTAATCGTCATCCCAATTTATTTCATAAAATAAAGAACTTCCAGAAGGCGAGAAATTACCATTAATAATGTTAATATCATAATCTTTATTATTCCCACTTACACTAGTAAAAGATGTTAAATAAGCAGTTGGTGGCATTTGAACTCCTCCATCAATTGATAAGGGAAATTCACATACTTCTCCAGTATTCTTATCTTCTATATAAAGTATTGCTCCTTTAGTTCCCACATCTAAACAATTAAAATTTAATTCATTAGTTATATTATTTTTGTAGAAATTTATATCTAATTTATAATCATTATTTTTTTCATCAACTAATTTTACAATATAATCTTTCCAATCTATAGGTTGCTCAAAATAAAAATGAGTTCCTTTTGTATCTATTAAAAACTTTGATAAGTTAAAAGAATTTTTACCTAAATTTCTTTTTTCTGAAACTTGATTAAAATTCCTACTATTTAATCCTTTATTAGTTTGAATTATTTTTATAACATCATTTTCTCTTAATCTAGCATTTTGTGGCAATCTGGAATTTTTTATATAATTAGACGTATATAAACTTGTTCCAATTAAAAATGCTAGAGAAAATGAAACTGTTCCAAATAAAATAAACTTAAATCTACCATTTAAATCTATAGAACTAGCTTTATTTAATACAAATTCCTTAGCATCAAATACACATTTTTTAAATTTTTTTAATTTATCATTAATAAATAATAAAAATTTTTCTTTTTTAGTTTCTTCTTGTTTAGTTACAATTTTATCTTCTTCTGATACTTCACTATCAACTAGTAAAATATTTTTTATTTCATCTAAATTTTCATTTAACTCAATAAGTTCTGGTCCAATATCTGAAAAGTCTTGATTTTTACTCTGATTTTTATCTTCATTATTTTTATTAGAAATATTTAATTCATCTTTATCTATAATATCATTATTTTCTACAAAATTATCTTCAATTTCATACTCTTTTAGAAAATCTTTATCTAATAAATCTTCTGCCATAAATAATGTATCTTTATCTAATATATCTTCTGATATATTATTTTCTTCATTATTTTTGTTTTTATAAAAATCATTTTTATTTGTCATAAAGAATCATCCTTTACTCATACTTAAAACCATGCTAATTGAAGGTAAAAATACTCCTAAAAACATTAATATAGCCATTAATACAGCTACTATAGATATAAATTTTTTTCTATTTTTAATTCTAAATTTCTTCATAATATAAACTCCTTTATAATTTAATGATGTTGTTTAAAAATATAGTAGGTTTTACAGTTTCTTCATATCTTGTCTTTATTATAGAGATATATAATATACTTTTAGCCCTTGTTACTGCAACATAAAATAACCTACGTTCTTCTTCTATATCTTCTTTTGATTTAGCTTTTTCATGAGGAATAACATTTTCAACACAACTTATAACAAAAACAACTTCAAATTCTAATCCTTTTACACTGTGCATAGTTGTTAAAGTTACTCCATTTAAATCACTTTTTTCTTTTTTACTATTTTCTTCTTTAGATTTTTTTATAGTTTCTTTTACATGTTCTAAATATTCTTCTAAAGTTTTAAATCCTTTGGAAGTTTCTTGTAATTCATCTAAAATTTCAAATAAATTTTTATAATTCATTCTTTTATATTTAGAATACTCTTTTACATAACTATTATAATCTACTACTTTTCTAATATATTTAAAAGCATCATATGGTGTTTTTTTCTTTATTGAATTAAAATAAAATTCTAATTCTTCTATACGTTGTTTTTGCCAATTTTTTAATTTATTAGTTTCTAATAGCTGATATAATAAAGATTCATTATTTTTATCTAAATAAGAAATAATTCCTTTATTTATATATCTTTTTGGTTTATTTATAATTCTTTTAAGTGATTCATTATCATATTTATTTATAGCACAATTTATATAAGCACATATATCTTTACAGATCCAATGTTCATATATTAAAGGTACTTCATCTTTTAATTGATAAGGTATATTAAAATTCATAAAAGCTTCTATAAAGGCTCTTGATTGTAAATTATTTCGATAAATAACACAAATATCATTTACATTTATATCTTTCATAGACTTTATCTTTTTTGCTATATTTACTGCTTCTGTAACTATATCATTTGATTTTATAATTTTAGGATTTACCCCTCTTTTACCAGTGCCTACAATTTTTTTATCTAATCTAAAATTATTTTGACTAATAATTTTATTAGATATATTTATTATTTCTTCTGTTGACCTATAGTTAACATTTAATATTGATGTTTCTACATTATTATATTCTTCTTTAAAGTTAATTAAAAATTCTGGTTTAGCTCCTCTAAATTTATAAATACTTTGATCATCATCACCAACTATATATAAACTATCGCACTTTTGAGCTAATAATTTTATAGTTTCATATTGAATTTTATTTATGTCTTGAAATTCGTCTATAAGAATATGAGAAAATCTATTTTGCCAGATTTTTAAAATATTTTCATTATTAGATAATAACTCATAACATTTTATAAGCATATCATCAAAATCTATTTTATTATATTTTTTCTTTAATTTTTCATAAGTACTATATATTTGCTTAAACTCATCGTTAGCAAAATTTGTAGAATTATAATAATCTATATCTATAAAATTATTTTTTACTATAGTTAACTCTAAATTTAAAGATTGAAAAAGTTCATCTTCTATTCCTACTTCTATATTTAAATTTTTTATTATATTTAAAAGAATTTCCTTTTTTTCAGATTCTTTAAGAACATTTTCTAAATTTATATTAATATGAGAACGTAGTATTCTAAAAAATAAAGAATGAAAAGTGGAAAAAAGAATTTTTGTTTTTTTATTTGTAATTTTTTCATATCTTATCTTCATTTCATCTGCAGCCGATTTAGTAAATGTAACAACTAAAATTTTATTTTCTGGTATACTATAATTTTCTATAAGATGTTTAACTCTATATGTAATTACAGTAGTTTTACCACTACCTGGTCCAGCTACAACCATCATAGGGCCATTTAAATGAGTAATAGCTTTAAACTGTCCCTCATTAAATTTTAAGCTTTGCATAATAGCCTCCAGTATAATATTTTAATAAAAATATTATAACATATATTAAAAATTATTGTATAATTATGAATAATACTGAAAATTTTAAGAAAGGTGAATTAATACAATGAGAGAAGTTATTTTACCATTTGCAACATTTGCTTTCTTAGCAATTTTATTTAAAATAATAGTAAATAATAAAGGGAAAAAAGAAAAAAAATTTTTTGACCAGTATTTAGAAGAAGAATTTAATGCTAATTTTTCTCGAGCAGTAGAAATTCCAAAAGAATTATTTTTTGTGCCTAAAATAGAATTGTTACCTATTAAAGAATATGAAAATGATTCTAAATATGAACAAATTATAAAATTACAAAATTCTGTTATAAAAAAATCAACGGAAAAAATGATTATACTAGATCCTCCTCTTTCCAATAAAGAAATAAAATTAAAATATGGTGCTAACAACTTAGAAACTATAATAAATTGCGAAGAAAATTATAATTCATTTATAAATTCTATTAATAATCTTTCAGAAGAACTCATAAATTTAAAAAATTATCCCGATGCAGAACAATTTTTATTATATTGCGTAGAAATAAAATCCTTATATTTTAAAACATATGAATTACTTATAAAAATTTATATAGAAACTAATCAAAATGAAAAAATTAAAAATTTAAAAGAAGAAGTTCAAAATATGGCTTATTTAGATTCAGATTTATTTTTAAAAGAAAAGATAATAAAAAATTTAGGTATAGTAAATTAAAATAAGGATACGTAATTATACGTACCCTTATTAATTTTATTCTCCTGAAACACTTATATTATTAATTAATACAGATGGTGCTCCTATACTTCCACCATTACCAGGCAAATCAAAATATAAATCATTTGATAAATCTGATATGTTTCTTA
>CAMLLW010000013.1 GCA_946481295.1 uncultured Clostridia bacterium
TATGTGATAACCCCCTTTTAAATTGTTTTATTTTTCTATACCTTCTTTATTATTCACTTCTTTATTTTTATTTTCTTTAGTATCTTTAAGTTTATTATTTTCATTAGTAGTATTTTCTTTATTATTGTTTTCATTGTTCTCTTTTAATTTCATTAAACCTTCTTTAATTATACTCTTCTCTTTTACATTATCTTCTAAATCTTGTTCATTATTATAAATCTTTTTACTACGTTCTAAAATATCTGTTTCTAAAATACCTGATACTAAAATTTTATTTGTATTTTCTATAAAATTAATACTTTTTATATCTTGAATTAAATTATACTGCCATAGTTTTTTCCCATTAGTATCTAATGCTAATATATGTCTATCCAAAACACCTGTTTTTAAAACAACATTATCTCCCTTTCCATTAATATAATTAATACTATTATTACTATAATATTTTCCTGTAATATTACCATCAATATCATAAAAAACTATAAAACTTTTTTTATCATTATTTTTATCTTGATCATTACTAAATACTGTAGCAATTATATTATTATTTAAATATAGAGAATGTGTTAATATATTTTTAAACTTTGAATTCCATTTTTCTTGTATACCTTTAGTTTTATTAATTTCTATACCAAATATCTCTTTATCTGAAATTCCAATAAGCATATTATTATCCATAAATTTAATTTTTCCTATTAACTCTTCTTTATCTAAAATTGAACCTATTACATTATCATTAAATTCTTCATTATTTTTTTTATCTATACTATAAAGAACTATTGTAGATTTTAAATTTAATTCTGTAGGACTAATATTTAAAAGGCTAATTGCTAAAATACTATTATCATTTGAAATAGAAGTAGCTATAGGAATTAAATTTTCTTCTTGTATTTCTGTTTTTGTTCTTTCTACTCCTTCATCATCGTAAGTATATATTGTGTAATTATCACCATTTTGTAATATTACAGAAGCATAACCTTGATTATTAATAGAGACATTAAGTATAATATTATCAAATTTTTTATTATATAAAAGCTTATCAGAATTAGCTACATATAAGTTTTTATCTTGTTTTTCTGCAATAGCAACATAATCTTCATTAGATGCTACCATTGGAGTTTCTGACATATTAAATACTTCTTCCCATTTTAATACACCAGAACTATTATATACCTTTACTCCATCTTTAGTTATAAAGAAAAATTCTTTTCCACAAGAATAAATTTCAGGATTGTTTCCTGCATGTTGCAATTTTATATTATTAGATTTAAAATTAATATCATTTTTTTCACTAGAATCATTCATAAAATTAACAAATATTATACAACAAATTAATATAAAAATAATTATACTAGATAAATATATAATTTTTTGTTTTGTTGATACTTGTTTAAACAAATGTATCATCTCCTCTTAGCTATATAAGATAAATAATACATTTTTTTTAAAATTACCGCAATAAGTAAGTAAAAACATTTATTTTTCTATTTTTTCAACATGAATTTTTTAAGTATAAAAATTATTTCTATAAATCCAACTATGCCAAATATAGGATAAACTATTCCTACTAAATTAGAAAAACCAATATATGAAAAACAAATTGCTAAAATAATTATAAATATTTGAACTATAGTTTCATTTAAATTAAATTTTAAAGTTATCCAATTAATAACAGAATAACCATTTGCAACAGCTGATGTAAAAATTGCTATTATTAAAACTAAAAAATAAAAGTATTCTATAGCTATGTTATATTTATGTACTAAACTAAGTATAGGTATTTGATAATTACTAACTTCTGCATAATTTAAATATAATGGTAAAGCTATACTAAACCCTAAAGTAGCTATAAATATACCACCTAATATTCCTCCAAATTTAGCAACATTCTTAGATATAATTTTTTTATTCATAGAAGATAATATACATATAGATGTTATAACATTATAAGAAACATAAGATATTGATGAAGCTAACCACTTAATATTTAATAAATTAATAGAACTTGTACTATTTAAAAAAACTAAATTTGTTTCATTTAAAAAACTATACATAGCTACAAATACACCACCTATTATCATAAATGGCGACATAATAGCATTTATCCATAATACACTTTCCATACCTTTTAGAAATATAAAAAAACTAAATATACTAACTATTATAACTCCAACCCAATAAGGTAAAAAAAATGCTTGTTGTATACTAGCTCCAGATCCTGCTAACATTACAGAAAAAAGTGTAAACATAAATAGTATTACTAAAAACTCTATTATTGTTCCTACCTTCTTACCTATAACTACATCTACAAACTCATTGTAATTTTTTATTTTATTAGTATAACAAATTTCTAGTGTTGCCCATCCTACAATACCAAATAAAATTGCAGCTAACAGTAATCCTATAAAGCCAATATCTTTATAGCTAACAAAAAATTGCATAATTTCTTGTCCTGATAAAAACCCAGCTCCTAACATTATAGAAGCATATATTCCAGCTATTTCAAATATTCTTTTTATACTTTTCATTATTCACCTCCAAAGTTTTAATTAGATTATATGTCTTAAAAATTAAATTTATAAATAAAACAAAAATAGTTAAGAATTAAAATATTATAGTCTAATAGAAATTGCATAAATAATAATCTATATTAAATAACAAAAATTAACTCTACAATTTGCAAAAAAATAAAGAAAATTAATAATATTAATGATATAATTAATAATATCATTTTACTAAAATTTAGAAGAGGTGAACATCTATGTCTATAAAAATAAAAAAACGAAGCGAAATAGATAAACAGTACAAATGGCATATAGATGATTTAGTAAAAACTGATGCTATTTGGGAAAACCAATATACTGAAATTTTAAAAAATCTAGAGACATTCTCTAAATTTAAAGACAACTTGAATAAAGGTGCAGAAAATTTATTAAAATGCTTAGAAACTAGAGATTTGATGTCAGAAATTATAGATAAATTATATGTTTATGCTCAAATGAAATTTCATGAAGATACAACAAATGATTTCTATCAAGGTTTATCAAATAAATCTGATTCCTTAATTGTAAACTTTTCTAGTGCAATAAGTTTTATAGAACCTGAAATAATTTCATTAGGACAAGATACTATAAAAAAATATATAGAAAGCTGTCCAGAACTTAAATTATATGAACATTACTTTGATAATCTAATAAGACAAGGTGAACATATTCTTAGTCCAGATCAAGAACAGATTTTAGCTAATGTTCAAGAAATTGCTGCTTCATCTAGTAATATTTATTCTATGCTAAATGATGCAGATATGAAATTTGGTTTAATAAAAGATGAAAATCAAGAAGATGTAGAATTAACTCAAGGTAGATATATATCATTCTTACAATCTAGTGATAGAAAAGTTCGACAAGAAGCTTTTAATAAATATTATGAGCAATATATATCAAAAAAATATACTTTATCAGCAATATATAGCTCTAGCGTTAAATCAGATGTTTTTTTTGCAAAAACTAGAAATTATAAAACATCTTTAGAACAAGCTCTATCAACATATAATATTCCTATAGATATTTATACTAATTTAATATCAACAGTAAACGAAAATTTACATCTTATGCATAAGTATATTTCTATAAGAAAAAAAGCTTTAGGAGTAGAAGAACTTCATATGTATGATTTATATACACCTATAGTTAAAAACTATAATCAAAAAGTTTCATATGATGAAGCAAAAAAAACTGTACTAGAAGCATTAAGTCCACTAGGAGAAGATTATATTCAAATATTAGAAAAAGCATTTAATAGTGGATGGATAGATGTTTATGAGAATGAAGGAAAACATAGTGGTGCATATAGCTGGGGTGCTTATGGAACTCATCCTTTTGTACTTCTTAATTTTGACAATAAATTTGGTGATATGTTTACATTAGCTCATGAAATGGGTCATGCTATGCATAGTTACTATACATGGGATAATCAACCTTTTATATATGCTAACTATACAATATTTCTTGCAGAAATAGCCTCTACTGTAAATGAAACTTTACTTATAAATTATTTATTAAAACAAACTACAATACCAGAAAAAACAAAATATTTGTTAAATTATTTTATGGAACAATTTAGAGGTACATTATTTAGACAAACAATGTTTGCAGAATTTGAGATGATAACACATGATATGGTTGAAAATGGCACTCCATTAACATTAGAACTTTTAAATAATATATATCACGATTTAAATGCAAAATATTATGGTCCTGATGTAATTATTGATAAAGAAATAGATTATGAATGGGCTAGAATACCTCATTTTTATACTGCATTTTATGTATATCAATATGCAACTGGATATTCTGCAGCAATATCATTTTCTAAAAAAATATTAGAAAATAATACATCAGATATAGAAAAATATAAAAACTTTTTAAAAAGTGGATCTAAGAAGTATTCTATAGATATTCTTAAAGATGCAGGACTAGATATGACTACAAAAGAACCTATTCAAAATGCATTATCTGTTTTTGAAGATATTTTAAATAAATTTGAAAAACTTTAATATTAGATAGGAGAAAATTAAATGAATAATTGTATATTTTGCAAAGTTAATTCTGGAGAAATAAAATCTTATAAATTATATGAAGATAAAAATTTTATAGTAATATTAGATAGATTTCCATCTAGTGTAGGACATGCTTTAGTTATACCAAAAGAACATTATAAAAATATATTTGAACTACCAGATGAACTATGTAAAGAACTATTTGTAGTAGTAAAAAAAATTGCAGTTGCTTTAAAAGATACATTTGATTTAGAAGGATTAAATATATTACAAAATAATGGTGAAATAGCTGGTCAATCTGTAAATCATTTTCATATTCATCTAATTCCAAGATATAAAAATGATAAATTAAATTTATCTTGGGATGCAATAAATGACTCAGAAGATAAATTTGAAGAAGCTACAGAAAAAATCAAAAAATTTATAAAATAATAATAAAAAAAGTAAGGTATAATAATTTATATAATACCTTACTTTTTTATTTTTATACTGTTCCAAACATCCCAATTTTTTTCTATATTTATATCTTTAAGTATTTTATCGTAAACAGCATTAAAATCATAATTTTTATCCTTTATAGATAATTTATTATAGATTTTTTTTTGTAATATTCTTTCCTGCATAACATTTAAAACAGTATTATACGAAATTTTTTCTTTTTCTGTATTTGTTAGTTGATTATAAAGAACCTGTGCTTTTTTTTCAGCATCTAATTTTTCATTTTCAGATAATGTTATGCCTAATTCTGCTTTCTTTAATAAAATAGCTTTTACAAAAGCAATATTATCTAATGCTTTTTGTTTTGCAAGTTCCTCTGCAGAAACTCCATCAAATTCTGTATTCCAAATACCTTTATCTACTAAACCTTCAAATTGTATTTTTTGTTCTCTTAAATATAATAAATATTCTTCTACAGAAATTTTATCATTATTAATAGTAGCTATATATTTAGAATTTTCACTATTTTTAAAATAAAAAAATAATGTAATTAGAGATATCAATAAAATAAACAGTACAGCTATAAAACATTTTTTTTGTTTCATTAATTTGCACCAACTTTAAATCATAATTTTTATACATATAATTATAATTTATATAAAGATATAAAACAATTAATTTATATTTTTGTATTCAATTTGTAATATTCACAAATTTTCTATCATTTCTAATAAATCTCTAATTTGTTCTATATCTAATTTATCTTTATTTTTATAAGTCATATATGGTGAAATGCCTGCTGTAAATAATAATTTATCACTATTTTCTAGAACTAATTTTGTAATTTTTTCTAAATCAACTTTACTATTTTCACTAAATGATATTATAATGTTATTTTTCTTTTGAGATATAGATGTAATTCCTAATTTATTAGCAATAGATTTTAATAGTGCTATATCTAATAAATTTTGTGTTACATCAGGAATATTACCAAATCTATCAATAATTTCATCTTGCACATCAAAAAAATCATCTCTAGTTTTTATATTAGCAATCTTTTTATATATTTCTAACTTTTGTTCTCCATTAGATATATATCTAGATGGTATATATGCTGAAATATTTATATCTACAGATGTTTCTATATTTTCTACAATTTCTTCTCCTTTAATTTCTTTTATTGCTTCGTCTAACAATTTGCAATACATATCATATCCTACTATATCCATATGTCCATGTTGTTCTCCACCTAAAATATTACCTGTACCCCTTATTTCTAAATCTCTCATAGCTATTTTAAATCCAGAACCAAACTCTGTAAAATCTTTTATTGTTTGTAGTCTCTTTTCTGCAACCTCATCTAAAATTTTATTTCTTCTATACATTAGGTAGGCATAAGCAATTCTACTAGATCTTCCAACACGTCCTCGTAATTGGTAAAGCTGTGATAATCCCATTGTATCTGCATCATGAATTATTATTGTATTTGCATTTGGTATATCGAGACCTGTTTCTATAATTGTTGTACATACAAGTACATCAATATCTTTATTTATAAAATCTAGCATTATTGTTTCTATTTCATTTTCAGACATTTGTCCATGTACATATGCTATATTTGCTTCTGGTACTAATTTTTGTAACATACTAGCTGTTGAAGATATATTTTTAACGCGATTATTTAAATAATATACCTGACCATTTCTAGATAACTCTCTGTGTATTGCATCTTTAATAAACTCTTCATTATACTCCATAACATAAGTTTGTATAGGCTGTCTTTCAAGTGGAGGTTCTTCTAAAATACTCATATCTCTTATTCCTGTTAAACTCATGTGTAATGTTCTTGGAATAGGAGTTGCTGTTAATGTTAATACATCAACATCCTTTTTTAAATTTTTTAACTTTTCTTTGTGACCTACTCCAAAACGTTGTTCTTCATCAACAATTAATAATCCTAAATCTTTAAATTCTACATCTTTTGATAATATCCTATGTGTTCCTATTAATATATCTACATTACCTTCTTTTAATTTCTTTAAAGTTTCTCTCTGTTGTTTAGGAGTCCTAAATCTACTTAATAATTCTATATTAATAGGAAAATCTTTCATTCTCTGCATAAAAGTACTGTAATGTTGTTGCGCTAAAATAGTAGTTGGAACTAAATATGCAACTTGTTTATTATCTTGTACAGATTTAAATGCGGCTCTTATGGCAACTTCTGTTTTACCGTAACCAACATCTCCACAAATTAATCTATCCATAATTTTACCGCATTCCATATCTTTTTTTACATCTTCTATTGCATTTAATTGATCATCTGTTTCTTCAAATGGAAACATATCTTCAAATTCTCTTTGCCAAACAGTATCTTTACTATATTTAAAGCCTTTAGAATTTTGTCTTTTCGCATATAATTGAACTAAATCAAACGCTATTACTTTTAACTCATTTTTTGCTTTGTTTTTTGCTTTTTCCCAATCTGTACTACCAAGTTTACTTATTTTAGGCTTAACTGATTCACCAGATACATATTTTTGTATTAAATCCATTTGATTTATAGATACATATATATTCCCACCATCTGCATAACCTAATTTTAAATAATCTTTACTTATCCCATCTGTAACAATAGTTTCTATACCTTTATAAATTCCTACTCCATGATTATCATGTACTACATAATCTCCCAAATTAAGATCTGAAAAATTCTGAATTTTCACACCTTTTTTCTTATTACTTTTTTTAGATTTCTTCTTATCTTGTCCAAAAAATTCTTTGTCAGAAATTATAGCTAAAGATATATCTTCATATACAAAACCATTTGCTAAACTTCCATGTGTTATTAAAACAGTTTCTACAGTTAAAACTTCATCTTCTAATGTTTCTACATATCTACAACTTATATTACTATTTAATAATTCCTGTACTAATCTTAAACCTTTTACTTTTGTTCCAGATAATATAACAACTCGTATTTTTTGTTTTTTCCAAAAATTTAAATCTTCTATCAATAAATCTATCCTATTTTTAAATGTATTTGTAGAATGAACTTCAAATTCTGTAGTAAAATTAGGATTAAAGTCTTTAGTACTTTGACCTAAAGTTGAAAATAATATTTGGGTAAATTTTTTTAATTTACTTAAAATAACATCAAAGTTAAAAACCATTTTTATACTAGATGGTAACATATAACCTTTTAAAATACGATTCATAACACTTTTTATGAATTCTTCAAATTCATCATCAGCTTTTTTTCTTATTTTAGATGGTTCATCTAAATAAATTAAAGTTTCACTTGATAAATAATCTAATAAAGTAACTTCTTCTTTATAAAAATATTGAGCATAGCTATCAACTCCATTAAAAGATTTATTTTCTTTTAATTTATTTATTATATTTAAAATATACTCTTCTAATCGATTTGCTTCCTCATATAAACCTCGAGAATTATAATCCTTTACTGTATTAACATATTCTTCTTCAATTAAATTAACTGCATTTTCTAATTCTTCTTCATTATAAATAAGCTCTCTTGTAGGAAAAATGCTAATCTTATCTATATTTTCTATAGATCTTTGACTTCTAGAATCTAAAATTCTTATAGAGTCAACTTCGTTATCCCAAAACTCTATACGAATAGCATTATCATTAGTTATTGGAAAGATATCTAAAATACCTCCTCTTATAGAAAATTGTCCAGAATTTTCTACTAAATTTCTTCTTTCATATCCTAAGAAAACTAATTTTTCAATTAAATTATCGAGTGGTAAAATATCTCCAACAGAAATTTCTAAAATTGAATTTTTAAAATTATTTAAAGGAGTTAATCTATCAAATAAACTTTCTATAGATAACACAATTATATTTTTTTCATTACTTAATATAGATTTTATAACTTCAAATCTTTGCTTAATAATATCAATACTTTTAACATCTGCATTATAAAAAATAATATCCTTAGAAGGATAAAATAAAATATTATAATCATTTTTAAAAAAGAACTTAATATCGTCTAAGATTTCTTTTGCTTTTAATTCTGAATAAGTAATTATACAAATAGGCTTTTTAACTTCTAACGCCATACCCGCTATTAGATGTGCTTTTTGAGAATCTAAAACACCTTTTACTAAAATAGGTGAAATCTTATCATTTATAGAATTTTTGATATTATTAAAACTCTTTAAATCATTTAATGGTTTTAATATAGAATTCAAATTATTTCAACCTCACTTATTCTTTTTATTATGTTTATTCATAGCATACTCTAATCCATTTTTTAAAATATCATCTAAAGAATCTGTAGCACTTGTTACTCCTTTCACCATATTATCAAATTCTTCTGGTAAAAATCTACTTAATACATAATCTGATAATATCATTTCTTTTGGTTTAGAACCAACTCCAACTTTAATTCTCGGAAATTTATCTGTATTTAAATTATATATTATATTCTTAATTCCATTATGTCCTCCAGAACTACCAAATTTTTTAATCTTTATATTGCCTACTTCTAAAGTAATATCATCATAAATAACAATAATATTTTCTGGATTAATTTTATAATATTTTGCAATTTCTAATACACTTTCTCCGCTTAAGTTCATATATGTCTGTGGCTTAGCTAAAATTACTTTTTGATCAAATAAAATAGCATCTTCAATATATGCTTTATGTTTTAATCTTTCTATTTTTAAGTTTTTATCATAAACAAATTTATTTATAACCTCAAATCCTATATTGTGTCTAGTCCCTTTATAATCAGGTTCAGGATTTCCTAGTCCTACTATCAAATACATAAATAATACCTCCTATTTTAAACGCACTTAAGCCCCGATTTAAAATCGGGGCATTAATATATTAAATACTATTTATAAATAAATAATTTAATTTACCTTTTATAAAAAACAGATATAATTTTAATTTATAAAAATTAATTATACCTGATTTTATTATTTATATTTAAATATTATAAAAGTCAACTTACCTTATTCAAATAATTTTGAAACTGATTTTCCATAATGAATGTTTTTAATACCTTCTGCAAAAATCTCTGCAACTGTTAACATTTTTATTTTATCACATTTTTTATTATCAGGAAGGGGTACTGTATCTAACATAATTAATTCTTTAATTGTAGAAGATTCAATTCTTTCTAAAGCAGGTCCTGATAATACTCCATGAGTACAAGCCGCATATACTTCTGTAGCACCAGCTTTAGTTAAAGCATTTGCTGCATTAGTAATAGATCCAGCTGTATCTATCATATCATCTATCATTAAAACCTTTTTACCTTCTACACTTCCAATAATATTCATAACTTCAGAAACATTTGCTTTTTGTCTTCTCTTATCTACAATAGCCATTGGAACATCCATTTTTTCAGCTAAACTTCTTGATCTTGTTACACTGCCTAAATCTGGAGATACAATAATTAAATCTGATTTATCTTTAAATCTGTCTTTATAATATTTGTACAATAAAGGCATACCAACTAGATTATCAACTGGAATATCAAAAAAACCTTGTATTTGTGTACAATGTAAATCCATAGTTAATACTCTATTAGCACCTGCAGTTGTCAAAAGATTTGCAACTAATTTTGCACTAATTGGATCTCTAGAACGGCTTTTTCTATCTTGTCTAGCATAACCATAATAAGGAATAACAGCTGTTATTCTACCTGCTGATGCACGTTTCATTGCATCTATCATAATTAATAATTCCATTAAGTTATCATTGACAGGCGGACATGTTGATTGAACGATAAATACATCAGATTCTCTAACTGTTTCATCAATTCTCATACTAATTTCACCATCACTAAATTTAGAAACTTCTGAGCTTCCTAATTCTACTCCAACATTTTTAGCTATAGCTCTAGATAATTCTAAATTTGAGTTACAAGAAAAAATTTTAATATTTCCATTGTATGGTTCATTATTCATTTAATAATACTTCCTTCCTAATTTCTCTAAGGTAAATTAATAATAGTCATTTTAAATTAAAATCAAAGTAATTATAACATAGTTTTATTTTTTATGCCAATTCAATTTATTAATTTGTCTTGCTCTTGCTATAGCTAAGGCATTTTTTTCTACATTTTCTGTTATAGTAGATCCAGCTGCAATATAAGAATTTTCTTCTATAGTAACAGGTGCAACTAAGTTAGAATTACATCCTATAAAACTATTATCTTTTATAATTGTCTTAAATTTATTTTTTCCATCATAATTTACTGTAACTGTTCCACATCCAATATTTATATTTTCTCCTAATTCACTATCCCCTAGATATGATAAATGAGCTACTTTTGTATTATTGCCAATTTTAGTATTTTTAACTTCAACAAAATCTCCAATTTTAGTATTTTTACCTATATCACTATTTGGTCTTATATATGCAAATGGACCTATATTAGTTTTTTCATCTATTTTAGAATCTAATAAAACACTATTATCTATATTAACATAATCTTTTATTATACAATTACTAATTCTTGTATTCGATCTTAATACACATCCTTTGCCAATAACTGTCTTGCCTTCTATAATAACATTTGGATATATTATTGTATCTTTTCCTATTTGAACTTCTTGATCTATATAAGTATGTTCTGGATCAATTAAAGTTACTCCACTATCCATTAATTTTTTATTTATTTTATTTCTCATAAGCTTTTCAGCATGAGCTAATTGCTCTCTAGAATTTATGCCATAAAAATCATTACAACAGTAAGAAAGCATAGTACCTATTTTATAATTATTATTTAATAAAATTTCTAGTGTATCTGTCAAATAATATTCATTTTGATTATTATTATTATTTAATTTAGAAAGTGATAATTTTAAAGCAGAAGCATTAAAACAATATATGCCTGTATTTACTTCTTTTATTAAATTTTCTTCTTCTGTAGTATCCTTTTGCTCTACAATTTTTTTAAACTTATTATCTTCTTTTATTATTCTCCCATATCCAAAAGGATTATCTAAAATCATTGTTGCAACAGTAACGTCTAATTTATTATCATCATGATATTTTAATAATAAATTTATTGTTTCTTCTGTTATTAAAGGTGTGTCACCATATAATATTAATACGTTACCTTCATCTTTTATATAATCTATTGCAGATAAAACAGCGTGACCTGTTCCTAATTGTTCTTCTTGTTTAACAAAACAAACATCATCATTTATTTTATTGCAAACATCATCTGCATTATGTCCAACAACAATACAAGGTTTATTATTAGTAATATTTTTTACTGCATCTAATACATGCAAAATCATTTCTTTTCCAGCTACTTTATGTAGAACTTTTGCAGTATCTGATTTCATTCTAGTGCCTTCCCCAGCTGCTAATATAATTACTTGTAAATCTACCATTTTACACCTCTTAATAAATTATTTTGTATTTATTATTATATATTATTTATAAAATATTGTTAAATAAAAAGGTAATAAAAAAAGGGCTATAAAAACCCTTTTCTTATTTTTAATTTTCTTCTATATCTAATGCAATAGCATTAAAATTTTGCTCTTTCATTGCATCTTCATATACTTTTAAAACTGCTGTTTGAATTTTATTTCTCATTTCGGAATTGATAGGATGAGCTATATCCTTAAAACTTCCATCGCTTGAAATCTTTTTACCTGGCATAGCAATAAATAAACCAGATTTTCCTTCTACAATTTTCAAATCATGTACGACAAAAGCGTCATCAAATGTAACTGTTACTATTCCTTTTAACTTTCCTTGCCAAAATAACTTCTTTAATTTAATGTTTGTAATCTCCATGCCATACTCCTCTCTTTATGTAAAACTATTACTATTTTATGTTTAAATAAATAATAATTATCTATTTTATTATATTATATTACAATATTATATTTAATACAATATATTTTACAAAATTGACAGTTTCTTATATAAATTATTTTTAATTGAATTTGATTCAAAATGTACAAACTAATATAATATATTAAACTATAGTTATTTAATGAAAATTATGGTTTAAATTTTTCTTAAATATAGTATACTTATATATTATATTAATAATGTGTATATAGACTGGTGGAATTAAAAATGATTAATAAATTAATATTAGGTAATAATACTAAAAAAGTGCACTTTATAGGTATAGGTGGAGTAAGTATGAGTGCACTTGCAGAAATTTTAATTAGAAATAACTATATTGTTTCTGGATCAGATAATAACAGCAATGCATTTACTAATAACCTACAAAAAATGGGAGCAACTATTTATAAAGGCCAACATCAAGATAATATTAAAGATGATATTGACCTTGTTATATACACAGCTGCAGTAAAAGAAGATAACCCAGAATATATAGCATCTAAGGCAAAAAATATAAAACTTATTGATAGAGCAGAACTTTTAGGAACTATAATGAAAATTTATAAGTATCCAATTGCAGTTTCTGGTACACATGGCAAAACAACAACAACATCTATAATAGGCAAAATATTAATAGATGCTAAAAAAGATCCTACAATATCTGTCGGTGGTTTTTTAAAAGTTATAAATGGTAATTTTAGAATGGGAAACTCAGAATACATCGTTGCAGAAAGTTGTGAGTATTTTGATAGTTTTCTTAAATTTTATCCACACATAGGTCTTATTTTAAATGTAGAATATGATCACTCTGATTATTTTAAAAACTTAGAACACATACAAGAATCTTTTAATAAATTTGCAAAAAATATAGATAAAAATGGATATCTCATAATAAATAATAATATAAAAAACTTTAAAAATATTACAAAGGACTTGGAATGTAACATTATAACATTTGGATCTGAAAATGCTGATTATTATTATAAAAATGTACAATTTTCACCTCTTGGCACACCTTCTTTCGATATATATCATAAAAATAATTTTATATCTAATGTAAATTTAAATGTTGTTGGAATTCATAATATACTAAATGCAATAGCAGCTTTTATAGTTAGTTCAATTTTAGATATACCTACAGAAACGGCTATAAACTCTTTAGAAACTTTTGAAAATCCAAATAGACGTTTTCAATTTAAAGGAGAACTTAATGGTGTAAAAATTATAGATGATTATGCACATCATCCTACAGAAATAAAAAGTACTTTAGCTTCTGCAAAAAGAGTTGACCATAATAAAATATACTGTGTATTCCAACCACATACATTTACACGTACTTTAGAATTTTTAGACGATTTTTCAAAGTCATTTGAAGATGCAGATACAATTATAATACTAGATATTTTCCCTGCAAGAGAAATAGATACAGGTAAAATACATTCAAAAGATTTAGTAAATAAAATAAAAAATTTAGGTAAAGATGTTTTTTATTTTAGTACTTTTGAAGATGCAAAAAAATATATGCTATCTAATTTAGTTCCAAATGACTTATTAATAACAATGGGTGCAGGTGATGTTTATTTACTTGGAGAATCACTTTTATCTTAAAAACAAAAAGCAAATAAGTAAAGACTTATTTGCTTTTTTATATTTTCTTATATTCTTTTATATTTCTATTATTATAGCAATCATTACATAATGCTATATATAATTCATCTCCGCCTACTGATATTTTCTCACCTTCAACAACCATTTTTCCATTTACAACTCTAGCATTTGATGTTGCATTTTTACCACAGTGACATTTACTTTTTATTTCTTCTATTTCATCTGCTAATTCTATAAGTCTAGCCGTACCTTCAAATAATTCTCTTTTAAAATCTGTTTTTAATCCATAACAATATATATCAATATTATATTTCACACGAATAGAATCTAACATTTCCACTTGAGATCTATTTAAAAATTGAGCTTCATCTACAATTATTACATTTGGTTTTCCTTCCAACTCTAATATACGATTTAAATCTGTATTTTTATTAAAAGGATGAGCTTTTATTTTTAAATTATTACCAGAAATATTTAATCTAGAATTTAAAAATACATTATTTTCATCTATATCATCTTGAACTACACATTTAAATACACTAACTACCATACCCTTTTTTATATAATCGTACGCTTGCATTATAGCTCTTGCAGTCTTACCTGCCCCCATAACACCATATTTAAAATATAAATTTGACATTTTATTATCTCCTTCTAAATTTAAACTTTAAATTTTAGACTTAAATTTCATAAAAATAATAACATATAAATGATAAAAATAATATTTTTTATTTATAAATTATTAATTAATACCACTGTCAATTACAATGAAAATTTGTTATACTTATTTCAAAATTTGTTAATGGGAAGTGATTTAAAATGGCAATTATAAATATGAATATACCAAGTATTTATAATACACCTATTTCAAATACTTTTATAGAAAATTACATGCCATATGCAAATCCTACCTACTCATGTATATATATTTATTCCTTAAAAGAATGTCTAAGTGGAAATACTAAAATAACAACAAAAGATATAGCTCAAAAATTTAATTTATTAGATTCTGATGTTAAAAATTGTTGGGAATATTGGTCAAATAAGGGGATTATTTCTTTAGATTCTGACTCAGAAAATAATATTTCAATAAATTTTATTTTTCCAGTTCCAGTACCCCCTGAATATAATTCTACAATATCTGAAGATAATAATTTAGATATAAAAAAAGCTCCTACATATTCTCCTGATGAATTAAATCTTTATATGGAAAATTCTGAAGAAGTAAGCAAGCTTTTTAAGCATGCAGAAAAAGTTCTAAGAAAAACGCTTTCTTATAATGAATTAAATACTATATTTGGATTTCATGAGCATTTTAAAATGCCACTAGATGTTATAGAAATTTTATTAGATTATTGTGGTGAATCTAATAAAACAAATATGAAATATATAGAATCTATTGCAATGGAATGGATAGACAATGGCATAATGACAAAAAAAGAAGCAATGTTTAATAAAAATTCTAAATCAATTATGAAAATATTAGATAGGAATTATAGTAATATAACAACAGAAGAAATGAAATTTATAAAAAAATGGCTTGATGAGCTTAAAATGCCAATAAATATAGTTCTTGAGGCATGTGAAAAAGCAGTAATTCAGCTAAATCGTAAACCACTAAATGCTAGTCGTAAGCCATTTCCTTATATAGACAAAATTATATGTTATTGGCATGAAAATAATGTTAAATCTATAAATGATGTAAAAAATTTAGATAGTAAATATAAAAAAGAAAACGAAATAAAACAAGAAGAAAAAAAACTACAAAATAATAAGCGGGCATATAAAACTACAAATAAATTTGTAAATTATAAACAACCACAGATAGATTTTAAATCATTAGAGAGAGCAAATTTTGAATATTTACAAGAAGTTCTAAGAGGAGAAAAATAATTATGGAGAATTCAAGAATTATAAAAAATATATTAAAAGAATACGATAAAGCCCAACAAATCGCATATAAAAAAAAACAAGAACGAAAAGAAGAAGTTTATGAAGCAATACCAAGATTAAGAGAAATAGATAATGAACTTGCAAATGTAAGTTTAGAAATAACTAAATCACTATTAAATAAAAATAATGACTATGAAAGAAAAAAATTAATTAATTCTTTAAAAAATAAAAACTATAATTTACAGAACGAAAAAAAGCATTTATATGAGAATTCAGGTATTCCTGAAGATTATATAGAAAATATTTATAATTGTAATAAGTGTAAAGATACAGGATATATAAATAATGAAAAATGTGACTGCTTTAAACAAAAAATTATAAATGAATACTATGACTTATCTGGTATAAAAGAAGTTCTACAAGAAGAAAATTTTGATCATTTTAATTTTGAATATTTTTCTGAAGAACGTGATAACGAAAATAAAATATCACCTAAAGAAAATATAAAATATATATATAAATTTTGTAAACAATTTACAAAAGAATTTCAAAATAAAAATAGAAGTATACTTTTTTATGGGCACTCCGGACGTGGTAAAACATTTTTATGTAATTGTATTGCAAAAGAATTATTAGATCAAAGTATACCAGTATTATATACAACTGCAAGTAATCTTTTCCAAACAGTAGAGAATTTTAGATTTAATAGAGATAAATTTGAAGATTTATGTGAAAAAATAGAAATGTTCTACTCTATAAATTTGCTAATTATAGATGATTTAGGTACAGAAGGTATAAATTCTATAAGTCAAGCAGAACTTTTTAACATTATAAATTTAAGATTAATAAAAAAATTACCTACAATTATATCAACAAATTTATCCCTTGAAGATTTACAAAATACCTATTCAAATAGAATATTATCAAGGATAGCAGGTGAGTATACTATTTTATATTTTTTCGGTAATGATATTCGTGCTAAAAAGAAATATACTAAAACACTATTTTAAAAATTAATGGATTTTTTTATTATAAATTGTTATACTATACATTAATGAGAAATAGAATGTAGGAGGATTGTTATGGACATTAGAAATGAAACTCTAGCAAAAAACTTAGTAAATTATTCTTGTAGTCTAAAAAAAGGCGAAAAGATTCTTATAGAGTCAAGAGGCATAGAATGTGCTGAACTTGTTAATTGTATAGTAAGAGAAGTTTATAAAGTAAAAGGTATTCCTTTTGTTTGGACAGAAAATGATACTACAAAAAGAGAACTTTTATTAGGTGCAACAGAAGAACAAATAAAAATAATGGCAGATCTTGATAAAAAATTAATGGAACAAATGGATGCATATATAGGAATAACAGCTGGTTCAAATACATTTGAAACTTCTGATGTTCCTCTAGAAAATTTAGAAATGTATAGTAAATTATATGGCACTCCTGTTCATACACAAACTAGACTAACTAAAAAATGGGTTATATTAAGATATCCTACACCAAATATGGCTCAATCTGCTGGAAAAAGTACTTATGCATTTGAAGAATTCTTTTATAATGTATGTAATTTAGATTACAGTAAAATGGATAAAGCAATGGATCCTTTAAAAAATCTTATGGAAAAAACAGATAAAGTTAGAATCTTAGGTCCTGATACAGATTTATCATTTTCTATAAAAGGTATTCCTGTAATAAAATGTTCTGGACAAATGAATATACCAGATGGTGAAGTTTATACAGCACCAGTAAAAGATTCTGTAAATGGATATATATCTTATAATACTCCATCTACTCACCAAGGTTTTAATTATGAAAATATAAGACTTGAGTTTAAAGATGGTAAAATTATAAAAGCAACTTCTAACGATACAGAACGTATTAATAAAGTTTTTGATACAGATGAAGGTGCAAGATATATTGGAGAATTTGCAATAGGTGTTAATCCATATGTTTTAGAACCTATGAATAATATACTATTTGATGAAAAAATAGCTGGTTCTTTCCATTTTACACCTGGAAATAGCTATGATGATGCTGATAATACAAATAAAAGTTCATTACATTGGGATTTAGTAAATATCCAAAGACCAGAATTTGGTGGTGGAGAAATATACTTTGATGATGTTCTAATAAGAAAAGATGGAATTTTTGTTTTACCAGAATTAGAATGTTTAAATCCAGAAAATTTAAAATAAAAAAAGAGAGATATATTATATCTCTTTTTTTTTATCTAAATATATAATTTAAATCTCTCTATAAAATTTTATTAAAAATTCATTAATTAATTTATAAGTTACTAATTAGCATCTACCATATATTTATCTAAAAACTCCCATACTGTTTTTGAATATAATTTTTCATTTATTTCAGCAGAATTTGCATGTTCTGCTCCTTCTATAACTAAAAGTTCTTTATCAGAATTAGCTGCATTATATAGTTTATAAACCATATAAAGTGGCACATAATCATCTTCTTTTCCATGTATAAATAATATCGGTAATTTTGATTTTGAAACTTGTTCTAAAACTGATCCCTCTTTAAAACTATAACCTGCTTTTGATTTCACAATTTTATCTACTAAAAATAAAATTAATTTAGCTGATAAAATTTTATATCTATATTTAACTTGATAAGAAAGTATATCTGATATAGAAGTATAACTACAATCTGATATTATAGCTTTAACATTTTGAGGTAAAGTTTCTCCTGAAACCATTAAAACTGTAGCTCCCCCCATAGATACACCGTATAAAACTATATTTGCATCTTTATCATTAAATATTATTCTATTTATCCAAGAAATAATATCTAATCTATCATGCCAACCCATTCCTATATAATTACCTTCACTTTTACCATGTCCTCTATTATCTGGTATTATTACATTATAACCTTTTTCAATAAATCTCTTTGATACCTGCCACATATTATCAGCAGAGCCTCTATAACCATGTACTACAATAGCCCAATTATTAGTTTTATTTTTATTTTTATACTCATATCCATGTAAAATAAGTCCATCATAAGAATTTATATATACAGAATATTTATCATTTATATAATGTAAGGTGTTACTATTCTGTTCTTTTTTACTTTTAAAAGCAAATATATAAAAATAATACTGTATATATTTTATGATAAAAATTAGAAATAAAAATAATATACTAAATACCTTTAAAAATTTTTTTAACTTACATACCTTTTTTGACTGCATATTGTTTCTCCTTTATTATACTTATCTATTGTAATTAATCCCCTATACACTTAACAAGATTTAAGTGTATTATATATTATTATTATTTACTAATTTTAAAATAATAAAAGAAAAAAATAAAAAAACAGGTAAAAGAAAATTTAATTTCTTACCTGTTTTATCTTATATATTTACGCAATTTCTTTTGCAATAGTATCTATGTTTTTTACTTTTTCTACATCAGATAAATCTTTTTCATCTTTAGATGCTAATTTATAACCTTTTAAATCTGGTGTTTCAACATATACTGATGAACCAGGGTTATTATATGTAACACTATAAGTTCCACTTAATTTAAAGTCTTTACTATTTACTACTAAGTCAATGTCTAAATTAACTTTACTATTAGATACATATCCATCTTCATTTATTAAAAGTTCTTCTGAAATATTATCTACACTTGCTGTAAAACTATCTGGATTTTCAATACCTAATTCTTTTGCATATTTAGTTAAAAAATCATTTAAAAAAGTATCAAATTTTTGATTATCAGCTTTAAGAGTTATTTTTTGGTCTTTACCAACGTTTTCTAAGCTGATATCTTCCATAAAATCTTTGTAAGAATCACTAGTTAATTGTTTTTGTGAAGCATTGTATAAATTAGTAGAATTTAAAACGCTATCTAAATCATTCATACTATTTACATCTAAAGGTTGTTTAACTTTTTCACCATTTACATTTAAATAAAGG
Source organism: uncultured Clostridia bacterium (assembly GCA_946481295.1). GTDB lineage: Bacteria > Bacillota > Clostridia > Lachnospirales > UBA5962 > CAMLLW01. Next base: position 20,298 of record CAMLLW010000013.1, read on the forward strand.
TTTCCATCTTCATAATAAGTATCTAAATTAACTTGTTTATCAAGCATATCTGTTTCTGTATTTGAATGTAATTTTAAATCATCTAAATTGTAGTAAGAGTATACAGTATTTGTAGTTGAAACTATGTTAAAATCATCAGATCCATTAGAAATATTTAGTACAAACTCTTCCTTCTTATCTACATCTTGTAAATTAGCTATTTTTTTATTTGCCTTTTCATAAATTTGTTTTACATCATATTTTGTTAAATCATCTGATGCATAAATTGTATTATTTGCTTTAAATAATATTGCTACTGAAGCTAAAGCAAGCATTAATCCTTTTTTCAATGTTAAATCCTCCCTATGTGATATTTAATATAAATTTAATATAAATTACATATATTATACATCTAAATTTTATATTTTTCTATATTTTGTTTTAAATAATATTAAAATTTATACATTATTAGAAATATTTATTAGTAATAAAATTATAAAATAAAAACTATCTAGAAATATACTAAATAGTTTTTATTCTAAAATTGTTTACTTATTTTCTAAATATTCATTTATTTTATTTATAAGAATATCTATATCTTGCCCATGAACAAAACCAGCTTCTTCTAATGTTTCTGCTTGAGATGCTGGGCAACCAACACAGTGCATACCTGCTTGTAATAAAATAGGAATTACACCATTATCTATACTAATTATTTCTGCAATTGTCATATCTTTGCTTACTCTTTTTTCCATATATATAAAACCTCCAATAGTTTAAATTTAAAATTTATACTTATTATACATCAATTCTTTTTATTTTTAAAGCTGTATTAAACTAGTAAATTTTAAAACCTTTATAATATTTAAATATTACTTTACCCAAAATTTTATCTTTTGATACATAGGTATTTTTCCAATATCGAGAATCTTCAGAAGCATTCCTATTATCTCCTAGCATAAAATAAGAATTTGCCGGTACATGATATTCTTTCGTTTCCCATAAGGTTGTATCAGTTGTATCTTTAGCATATGATTCTGCTTCTTGGCTTATTTTATCATTAATGTATATATGTCCATTTCTAAGTTTAATTGTATCTCCCGGTAGACCTATTATACGTTTTACATATAATATATCTTCATTATCTGGATACTTAAAAACTATAATATCAAACCGTTTTGGATCTGAAAATGCATAGGAATGCCTAAAAGCTACTATTCTATCATTTGTCATAATTGTGTTTTCCATACTCCCAGAAGGAACTGTAGCATTTACTATTATAAATTTATTTATAAATAATGCTATTATAATTGCACTTAAAATTAGAATTATCCAACTCATTACTTCTTTAAATACACTTTTTTCCAAAAAATTTCTCCTCCTATTTATTAATTATTAATCAATATTATAACATATAAAATCAAAATAAAAAGTTAAATACAAAAATGTATCTAACTTTTTATTTTAATTTTATATTTGTTTAATAGAATCATTTAAAGCCTTAGATAATATATATGCTGCTTTAGTAGATTTTTTTACAACTTTTTTTGCAGTATCTTTAAATGCAGGCTCTGTTTTATCTAGTAAATTATTTACTCTAATACCTATATCTTTTACAATTCCAGTTGCTATTTTTGTTAAACTTCCTAAATCCTCTTCTTTTTTTGAAAAGTTTTGTTTAACAATATTTTGTATTTCCTTATTTCCTGTTATAAGTGAACCTAATAATTCACAAGCTTCTTCAACAGGTAAATTTTTAACACTTATCATACTTAAAATCATACGTCTTTCTTCTTTTACTTTATCAGTAGAATCCATATCTGTTCCAAAAAGTAAATTTATAGTTCCTAATAATTTTATAGCTTCATCAAATACTATTTTACCTTCTTTTAACATTGTTAAAATTAACATTCTTTCTTCTTTCAAATTTTCCATAAATACCTCCAAAATTAAATTTAAAAATTGCTTATTACTATATTATGTTCGAAGACAAATTTTAGGTAGACTTTATTTAATATTTATAAATAAAAAAAAGACTATCTTAAGTCTTTTAATTATATAAATATTTGATTAATTTCTTCTTCATTTAAAGATTCTTTATTAATTAAAGAATTTGCAATACTATTTAAATAGTTTAAATTATTATTTAATAAATTTTTAGTATCTTTATATAAATCATTTAGTAAAATATTACACTCTTCTAAATAATTATTTTTATCATCGTAAATTTTTACTCCTCTACCCATTCCATACTTTATAATATAATCTTTAACTATATTACTTGCTTTCTCTATATCATTACTTGCTCCTGTTGTTATATTATCTTCTCCAAATATAATTTCTTCTGCTACTCTTCCACCTAAACTAACCATTATTTGAGCTTTTAAATCTTGTTTACTTTGCAACATTTTATCTTCTGGAATACTTACACAAAATCCTCCTGCACCTTTTGTACTAGGAATTATAGTTACTCTAGAAATTATATTTTTAGGTAACATTAATTTTGTTACTACTGCATGTCCTGCCTCATGAAATGCTACAATTTTTTTATCTAGACTACTTATATTTGATCTATCCTTCTTTTCTTCTCCAGCTATAATAGCATAATAAGCCTTTTGTATATCATCATCTTCTATAAATTTTTTATTAGATTTTGCTGCATATATTGCAGATTCATTTAATAAATTTGAAAGCATTGCTCCACTAAAATATATAGTTTGTTTTGCGATATCTTCTATATTTACATTTTTAGATATTGGTTTATCCTTTGCATATAACTTTAAAATTTCTTTTCTAGAATTTATATCTGGTAAAGAAATTTCTATTTGTCTATCAAATCTTCCAGGTCTTAAAAGAGCTTCATCTAAAATATCTAATCTATTTGTAGCTGCTATAACTACTATTCCTTCTTTATTATTAAATCCACTCATTTCTGTTAATAATGCATTTAATGTTTGTTCTCTTTCATCATTTCCAGTAATATTAGATGAACTTCTCTTTTTTCCTAAAGCATCTATTTCATCAATAAAAATTACTGCTTTACCATGTTCTTTAGCTTTTTTAAATAAATCTCTAATACGACTTGCACCAACTCCAACATACATTTGTACAAAATCTGAACCACTTACTGCATAAAAAGGAACCCCTGCTTCACCAGCAACAGCCTTTGCCATTAAAGTTTTACCTGTACCTGGAGATCCATATAATATAATTCCTTTAGGCATTTTAGCACCATATCTACTATATTTTTCTGGATTTTTAATGAAATCTATTATATCTTTTACACTATCTTTTGCTTCTTCATTTCCTGCTATATCATCAAAAAGAATTTTATCATTCGGAGAAACTTGATCTACTTTTAAAGCCATTATATCTAAAGAAATATTTGTACTTTTAGAATTTTTATTACCCTTTTTTGCAACTATATAAAAAATTGAAGTAAAAAATAATAACCCTAAACTTAAATTTATTAAATATCCGTTTTTTTGATTTCTTTCTAAAACTTGTATATTATTCTTTAATAAAATTTCTTTAAGTTCTGGGTTACGAGGATTATCAGTAAAATACATTTTATTATCATTTTTAAATGTAAAATTTATTTCAGGTTTATCATCTAAATATACTGCATTTATGCTTCCGTTATTTACATTTAATAAAAAATCATTGTAAGAAATTTTTGTGATATTTTTATTACTATTTTCTTTTAATAAAAAAACTAGTAATACAAATGTTAATATAAATATTAAAGTTCCTATAATATTTCTTATGTTTATCTTTTTATTTAATTTATTCATAGAATTATCCTCCTCTAAAAATAAATTTTATTTGTGATTTGATTATACACCTAAAAAAGTTAAAACATAAATGTAAGTTATGGAATAAAAAAAGAAAGATAAAAAAAGAAAAAGGTGATCTTCCGACTGATCACCTTTTTCCCAATAAAGAGAAGGTATTTTTTATGGGGTTTACAGTATAGATAACACATTGAAGGATATACCTATCTGTAATTGTGAAAAATTTGGGGGTTTTCACAGGAATTATTATATCATTAATATTCATTTTAGTGTTCATAAATATTTCTAAAATTAATCACTTTTTTTTGTGCAATATTTATATTATAAAACGATTTTTTTCTTCAAAATAGTATTTTTAATAAATAATAATATCAATTTTCGATATTTTATTTATCAGCTACTATAATCTTCCATTCTTCTTATTAATTCATCCATTCCAGAAACTTTTATACCTTTTCTTAATCTTTCTTGTTCTTCTTCTGGAAAATGTAATATTGGTATATCTGTTATTTCTTTTACATTACTTCCATCTATATGTTCATCATAAAAAATAGTTATATAACCATCTTTTTCTCCTATTATATAATTTTCAGGTATATATGTTTTAATAACTTTTCTTAATATAACTTCATTTTCTAAGAAAGTTACTACATACCAAGAAGATAAAACTGATTTTAAATCTTCTCTTGTTTTACCTATCATAAAATCTGGTGCATATTCTTCTCTTTTTTTTATAAAATTAAAATTTTTATCTACATATTCATATATAATTTTCGTATTTTCTTTTATTCTAACTTCAATATTATTTTCTTCATTAATGTTTTCTTTAAATTCTATATTTTCATTTTCTATATAATTATTTAAATTATTTTTTGTGCCACTTACTTTTACAATCATATCTTTTATATTAATAGGTGGAGCCATTAACTTATAACCAATATAAGATGTTATAGCCCCTACAGTTAAACAAATAAAAAAAATGTATAAACTCTTTATAATTTTCATTATTAAAGAACCCTCCTAATATGTAAATTGTGTACCAATTAGGGGTATGTTATACATTATTTTTACAGATGTAATTTTAATATTGTTCTATATCTATTTTTTGTGATTTAAAATTTTTATTTAAAATATTTTCACATATTTTATCAAATTTATCAGTATTTCCGCTAACATAAAACTCATGTTTTTCTTCTAAATTATTATTTAAATATTCTTTTTTTGTAAAATAATTTTTTATATCCATAGCAATTGCTTCTGCCGGATTTACAATTTGTAAATTAGGGCAAACTTTTATGATACTATTTTTTAATATTGGATAATGTGTACATCCTAATAATAATGTATCTATATTTTTTTCTAGTAATTCTTTTAAATATATTTCACAAGTTAAATTTGCTACTTCATTATCGTACCATCCTTCTTCTATAATAGGTACAAATAAAGGGCATGTCTTAGAATATACTTCTATACTAGGATCTATACTTAAAATCTTTTCTTCATATTTTTTGCTATTAATAGTTGCCTCTGTAGCTATAACACCTATTTTATTGTTTTTTGTTACATCTACACAAAGTTTTGAAGCTGATGTAATTATTTCTATAATTGGAATATTAAATTTTTCTTTAAGAGTATTGTAGCTTACAGCACATATGCTATTACAAGCAATTATAATTGCATCAACATTTTTTGATAGCAAAAAATTTACAATTTGAATGCTGTATTTATCTATAGTATTTTTATTTTTATTCCCATATGGGGCTCTTGCAGTATCTCCAAAATAAATTATTTTTTCTTGAGGTAATTTTTTCATAATTTCTTTTACTACAGTTAAGCCACCTACTCCTGAGTCAAAAATTCCTATAGTATTATTTTTGTATTGCATTTAATCCCAACCTTTTTTATGCTTACTTACTTATCATATGCTATTTTTATTAATCTATCTATAACTTCAGAAATATCTATACCTTCATATCCTAGTAACATAGGATACATACTTATTTCTGTAAATCCAGGCATTGTATTTATTTCATTAAAAATAACTTCATTTTTATCTAAATCTAAGAAAAAATCTACTCTTGATAATCCTTTACAACCTAAAGCTTTATAAATTTTTAATGCTTGTTCTCTTATATTTTCTTCTATTTCTTTAGATATTTGTGCAGGAACTATTGTCTTAGATTCTGGATTATTATATTTTGCATCAAAATCATAAAAAATATCCGCTGCTTTTATTTCACCTACTCTAGATACTATTGTATCTTTGTCACCTGTTCCTAAAACAGCACATTCTAATTCTCTCATATTTATGCATTTTTCTACTACTATTTTATTATCTTCTTTTAATGCTATTTGAACGTTTTCTTTAAATTCTTGTTTATTTTCACATCTAGATATTCCTACAGATGAACCACCTCTAGCAGGTTTTATAAAACAAGGATATCCTACTTTATATCTAATTTTTTTACAAACTTCATCTATTTCTTCTAAATCATTTTCTGTAAATGTTAAATATGGTGCTTGTTTAACACCACTTATATTTTTTACAATTACTTTTGTAATAGATTTATCCATACATATAGCAGAACTTAATAAACTACAACCTACATAAGGTATATTGCAAATTTCTAACATTCCTTGAATAGTTCCATCTTCGCCATTTTTCCCATGTAAAACAGGGAATATAACATCTATTGGTATATAGCTTATTTTATCTCCTACTATTCTTATAAGAGATTTTTTATTTCTATCACAACTAAGTGATACATTAGTTCCAAATTTACCCCAATTAAAATTTTTGATATTATCTAAACTACCATCATATAAGAACCATTTTCCTTGTTTATCTATATAAATTGGTATAATATTATATTTTTCTTTAGACATATTAAATAAGATTGTCATCGCTGATTTCTTAGATACATCATGTTCAGAAGAAAAACCACCAAAAATAACACCTACATTCAACTTCTCCATACTTTACCTCTTTCCTTAAATTATTAACCCTCATTATAAATTATATGCTAAATTAACATTAACTGTATACTTTATTTTAATTAAAAGTAAAGAAGCTATAACATATTATGTAAATCGCTGTTAATTTATTTTCGTTATAATATCAAATATACAAAATTATATCAACTAATATATAAAAAATCTCTTCCAAAAACATTTAGAAGAGATTTTTATATTAAGAAGATTTTAATCTAAACCATAAGAATTATAAGTAGCAGTTTTTGTTTGTTCGTCCCAGTCAACTTTAATATCAAGAGCTTCTGCTAAATTTCGAAAAGGAATAAATACCCTATCATTTTTTATTTCTGCATTAACTCTATATCCATCTTTAGATAACATTGGAACATTAACACCATTTATTTTCATCATACTATCATTTATTTTCATTTGTATAATTCTACTTCCAGCATCTACTGTAACTGTACTTGTTTCTGCATCCCATTTAACACTATCTTCAGGTAAACCTAATGCATATGATACATATCTTAAGGGAACCATCATAGAATTATTTTTTTCTGATATATAAGGAGCTATATCTAATTTTTGTTCTGAATCATTTATTTTTATAATACTATCATCAAAAGACATTTGTACAGAATTATTAATATTAGGTTTACTTTGATCGGCACCCGTTTCTACATTTATATATTTATCTCCAATTCCAGGTGTTTCAAAATAATCATTGTCATTTGTATTATTATCAATTAATCCCTTATAATTATTTGCAATTCCAGGTCCCCAAATAACTACTTGATATCCACCTGATTCTGTATTAGATATAGGTGCTTTACCATCAACTTTAACATGTACATTACTAAATTTTATTGTAGAAGGTTTTGTTGACTCTCTATCAATTTTAAATCCTATATGTGGACTACTACTTCTATGGCCATTTGCAGAAAGATTACTACTATTTTTTACATCTTTAATTTTTATATCTCCATTAGTTATTTCCCATTTGTATCCTGGCATAATAGCTATATCTGAAGAAACACCATCTGTAATTGATACATATATTTCTTGTCCATATTTTAAACTACCAGCTACACTTTCATTAATTTCAAAATCTCCCACATTTAAATATTGATAACCTGCTTTAACATTATTAATAGTATCTTCTTTATTTATAATTTTATTATTTTTTATTTCTGAATAATCATTATTATTAAAATTATCTAATTGTAGCATATTATCACCTCGTTACTAAACATTATTTATATTATATTTTATCATAATTTTTTAAATTAATAATTAATTATCGCTAGAAGAATATGCATTTAATATATTTTATAAAATATTTAATTTTATTTAAAGATTATTTTATTATTATCTATTTATTAATTTTTAATATTATAAAATTTTTAAAATTTAAATATCATATTTATTATAATAAAAAAAGAAAGAGGAAACCATAAAATAGGTTTCCTTCTTTTATATATTTAATTTTAAACTTAATTATTTTTATAAATATTTTCTTTATCTTTAAACTCATTATATATATTTTGTCTATGTATTTCTTGTCTATCTTTATACTCGTTATATCTATTACTTTCTACACCTGTGTTTTCTCCGTATTTATCTTGAGTATATTGATGTTGGTCTCTCATACCATTTTTATAGTCATCTTCTAAAACTCTATATGAATCTTGTTTTTCATCATTATATCTATCTATATCAAAATCATATCCTGCTTTATTCTTTTGACTTATACTATCTCTCCAACTTTGAAAATCATCGTCACCATAGTGTTTAATTTCAACAATAGGATCTTTTATATCTGGATTTGTATCATCATCTGATATTTTATTATTAGTACTAATGTAAGTAGCTGTTGCAGTATCTGCATTCCAATCTACTTTTACATCTAATGCTTCTCCCAATGCTCTAAATGGCACAAATACTCTATTTTCTTTAACTTCTATATTTGTTTTTAATCCATCTTTACTTAGCATTGGCACATCATTACCATTTATTTTCATAATATTATCATTAGTTTTCATTTCAACTATTCTTCCATTTGCATTTACTGTAACTGTACTTGTTTTTGGATCCCATTTTACACTATCTTCAGATAAACCTAATGCATATGATATATATCTTAATGGTACCATAATTGAATTACTTGCTTTTGACACATATGGTGCTACTTCTAATGTTTGGTCATTTCCGTTTACCTTCATTATTTTGCTACCAGATGATATTTCTACAGAACTTTTATTTGTAGATGTATTTAAATTATTTTCAATATTAGTTGCAGCATTTACATTAAACCTAGGAATAACAAAAATAGACATTACTCCAGCTAATAAAATAGCAATATTCTTCTTCATATTAATATTTCACCCTCATATCTTATAATATTACTTATACTAAGTAGTTCTTATATAATAAGTCTACTTTTTTAATTAATAAGAAATAATATATATGTAACTATTTGTAAATATAATGAGTAATATATATACAAAAAATAATCAATAATTAAGCACAAAAAGTAAAATCTAAATTAATTTAATATTTAATAAAAATTCTTTTATTTATTTAGTAGACTTCTTTTATATCGTACTTATTATATCATATTAAAAAAAAAATAAAAGTCCTTAAAATAAAGAATCTTTTATTTTGCTTTATCATATATAATTTTGTTTTTTTGTTGTAACTCTTGCCACCATTCAACTATTTTAAACTTAACATTTATGATTTCATTGTCTTCATTTGATATTAACTCAAATTCTTCTGAAGATAATGAATCTTTTAATTTTTCTTTCATATCTTCAGAAATTTCACCTTTTGTTATATTTACAAAACATAGTGGAGGAAACATTATACACCACCAATTTAATCCTTCTGCTTGTCCAATTTTTATTTCTAAAGCTGTATATTCTCCTGCAGGTAATTTTATATTACCATACTGTACAGTTGGAAAATTAACTTTTTCTATTGTAGCTGAAACATCATAATTAAATCCTTCTGATATTATTACACTTTTAGCTGTTTCTTCTATATTATATAAGTTATCATTTAAAAATTTTTTTGTTTCATTTATATCTTTTAAATTTTCTAAAATAGGTGCATATTCTTCTAAAACTTTATTTCTAACTTTTAACTTTAGATTTTGATCTATATTACTATCACTATTAGCTATTATATGTAGTCTTACAAGTTCAGAAGATATATTTTGTTGAATATTATTTGAATATGCCTTACTATAAAATCCAAATATTAATGTAATAAAAGTTCCTAAAAATAATGATAACAATAATATATATTTATCTTGTTTATACCAATTTATTATACTCTTCATTAACGTAACCCCCTAAAATTTAATTAAATTATTATAATTTAATGTTTTCCAATTTTAGGGGGTTATATTCAAGTTTTTAATCTAATAAACTGACCCAATATTACGTATATTTACATTAACATTAGGTACAATTTGCATATTATTGTAATAATAATTCCAGTTATCTTTTATTTCTAGATATAAATCATAATTTTGTTTTTCTATTGTCTTTAGAAAATTAAAAATATCAACATTATATTCACTTTGTAATTTTCTAAAAGTAGTATTTATTTCAGATTTTACTATTTTGCTATATAGATTTTCTAATTTATTTAAATTATTTTGATTATATAAATTTTTTGATCCTAATGCATAATTTTTTATACTACCAGATATATCAATATCTATATTTGCTACTAAAATATCATTATCAAGTTTTTTAAAATTCATTTTCTTTTTATGACTTTCTACTAATAAAGTTGTATCGATATTATCTAATTTAGTTATAAGTTCTGTATTTTTAGCATTGTCATTTACCCATACATAACCTCTAGTATCTTTATTGTCAAGCCAACCTAATAACCTATAATCTTTTATTATTGCAGAACCACCTAATCTTAAATCCTTATCTTCTAAAGATACTTTAGGTATTATAGTTGTATTATTTAATTGTGTATCTTCTAGTACACTATCTAAGTCCTTTTTAAACGTAACTCCAGAGTTATTTTCTCTATTTTGATAAAAATTAGATAAAAATAAACCTGCCATTGGCTCACCTTTTATTTTTGCATCTAAAATTTTTTCTATATTTTTATCTGTAGCTAATATTAATAATTTATTACTTATTTCTGAATTTCTTTGAAATCCATCTAATGTTTCTGATAACATTTTAGGATCTTTTAAAATTTTTTCTCCTAAAATTGCAACTTTAGTATGACCTAAATACTGCCTTTTACTTGAATACATATCTATTCGATTTAATGCTAATGAAACTGTTTTTCCATTTCCAATTTTAGAATAACTCATTTTATCTGAAGATTTATTTTCTAAAGAATCTACACTAGGTTCTATTGTAACTACTTCTAATTCATCTAAACTATCTTTATCCATAGCTTTATCTATACCTATAGCAACAACAAAAGCTCTATCTTCTATTTCTACTTTATCCCAACATCCTGTAAAAATTAAAGCACTACTTACAAGCATACATTTTAAACATAAAATATTAATTTTCTTCATATTTTACACCTAACCTCCTTAGTTTAGCTATAATAAGTAAAACTATAGGAATAACTATCATATAAGTAACTCCAAAAGTAACAAACATCAAATTTATAAAATCATAAACTTGATTAATATCGCTAGGTACAAATAACATTAAAAAACATAATATTATAAATATTATTATATAGTAAGAATGCTTTCCTTTTTTTATTATGGACTTAGCTAATAAAGAAGAAAAAAATAAACCTGCGTTAACTATAGCAAAAACTGATATAATCCAAAAACTCATAATTAAAGCTTCTTGTCTTTCTAAAAAAGAACCTGGAATATTTATAGTATCTGTCATAGATATAATAGGCCACATTTGTAATTTAGTCTCAGCATATCCAAATCTACATATTGTTATAATAGTCATAGCTGTCATAAAAATTCCTGTAAATAAAATTGAATAAATAATATTTTTTTTTATTTTCTTCTTATTATTTGTATATGGAATAGCTAACATAACAAGTTCTATGCCATTAAAAGAGGCTAATGTAAAAAATGTACCTTTTAATAAACTTTCTGGTGGAGTTTTTAATATAGGCATAATATTTGTAAAATCAACTCCTGCTGCAGCTATTACAAAAACTATTATAAGAGGAACAAAAACAACAAAAATTAAAATTTCTGCTAATCTACCTCTAGTTTCATAACCTTTTGCTGCAGCATACCCAGATACTAATAATATAATTAAACACACCACTCCAAAAGGAGTATTATATAGCATAGTTTGTTTTACTACTTCAGAAAAAAATCTAAGCTCTAAACATGTTCCTAAAATAAGTTTTATTATAAATCCTAATGATATAATAATTGCTACTGGTTTAGATATTATTATAGAAGTAAATTCTAAAAAATCTTTATTTGGAAACATTGTTGCTAGAGAAGTCATTATATAAATAAGAATTAATGCTAAAATAGTAGCTAATAAAACAAGTATCCATCCATCTTGGTTTGCATATTGAGTGACGCGTCTTGGCAAAACAATTACACCTGTTCCAAATATATCTAAAATTAAAAGTGCTTGTAACTGTCTTATAGAAATTTTATTATTATAAGAAAACATTTAATCTACTCCCTTTTTTTCTGATTTACTAATTTACTTTTATTAAATCTTATATCAGCTTTTGGAGAAGCAAATATTGGTCTATACTTCATTTTACATAATGGAAATCTTATTATACTATCTTTCATATCTCTAAAATTATTTATTTCTCCAGATACAAATGGGAATAAATAAGGTATACCAAAGCTTTTTAAGCTAGCTAAATGAATAAGTAATATTAAAATTCCTATCCAAAAACCAAATAAACCAAAACAAGCAGATGTAAATATTAATAAATATTTAGAAAGTCTAAATCCTGAAACTAAAGCTACATTTGGAATTGTAAAACTACATATACCTGTTAGAGCAATTACAATGACAACTATAGGACTAACTAATCCTGCATCTACAGCAGATTGTCCAATAATAATTCCACCTACAATTCCTATTGTGCTACCTATAGCACCTGGTAATCTTACGCCTGCCTCTTTTAGTAACTCAAAAGCTATATCCATTATTAAAATTTCTATAACTGCAGGAAAAGGTACATTCGCCCGAGAACCTGCTATTTTAAATGTTAAATCCATCGGTAGCATTGATGGGTGATATACTGCAGTAGCAATATAAAGTCCTGGTAATGATATAGATAAAAATCCAGCTATATATCTTAAAATTCTAGTAAAACTCATTATTTGCCATTTTTGATAATAATCTTCAGATGATTGGAAAAATACGTTCATGGTAGAAGGTACAATTAGTACAAAAGGACTATTATCTACAACTATTGCAATTCTTCCTTCTAAAATAGCAGAAGCTGCTTTATCTGGTCTTTCTGTAGTTTCTAGTTGTGGAAATGGAGATGCGTCGCTATCTTCTATAAACTGTTCTATATAGCCAATATCTAAAATAGCATCTATATCTATTGCATTTATTTTTTCCATAACTTCTTCTAAAATTTCTTTTCTAACAATATCATCTAAATACATTAAGGCTATATCTGTCTTACTTCTTTTACCAACTACAAGTTGTTTTACTTTTAAATTAACATCTCTTATTCTTCTTCTTATTAAAACAGTATTAGTTCGTATGTTTTCACTAAAAGCTTCTTTAGAACCAAAAACTACAGCTTCTGTTTTTGCTTCTGGTACACCTCTATTATCCCATCCTTTAGTAGAAACAACCATAACCTTATCGACGCCATCTATAAATAAAACTGTATCTCCTGACATTACTGATAAAGTTGCATCTTCTAATTGAGTTGCTTCTTTAATATCAGCTGTAATTATTCCACTATTTTTAAAATCATCAAATATTTTATCTTTAGAAGATAATAGTTTAGAATCATATTTATGCAGTTGCCATATTAACCCACGCATAATACAAGTCTCTATATCACTCTTATTTGTCATATTATCTATGTAAATAACATAACAATTTATTGGATTTTCTTCTCCAACTGGAAATTTACGTTTTATTACATCTGCACAATCTAAAAAAGCATTTTCTAAATAGGATATGTTTTCATCTAAAATTTTACTTATATTCATATTTCTCATCACCTAAAAATATTTTGGCTAAAATTTGAATATTTATACTATAATTTCTAAAAAATATAAAAAGCTTGCTTAAAATTTTAAGCAAGCTTTTAACTTTTATTTATTAAAATTATATGTTGCAGTTAAAGTATCAGCATTCCAATCTACTTTAATATTAAGTGTTTCACCTAAAGAACGAAATGGTATAAATACTCTATTATCTTTAATTTCTGCATTTAAATCTAATATATTATTTTTTGTATTTGAAACTGTATTATTATCATTTGTTTTTATTTTAATAACTTTATCTCCTGTATCTACAGTAACTATTGCTGTTTTTTCATCCCATTTTACTTGATCATCTGATAATCCTAAAGCATATACAACGCATCTTATTGGAACCATCATAGAATTATTTTCATTTGAGATATAAGGAGCTATATCTAGTTCTTTTTCTTCTCCATTTACTTTAATTATTTTATTATCAGCAATAACTTCAACAGAATTTTTTATAAGAGATTTATTTTCATTTTTATTAGAATTTACATTTTTATCTGTTGTTATTTGATTTTTATTACCTTTTAACTCATTTATTTGATTATCGATTAATGCAATAAGACTTTGTTGAGAATTATTTAAATGAGTATCAGATAAAAATTTAGAAACAGCATCATTAATATTATCATTATTTCCACTGTTATTTATATAATTATATAAATCTTTTATAGAGTTTTTATTAATTCTTTTTGATAAAATTTCATATAAGTTACTATTAATAGTATTATTCATTTGATCTACATCTGGAATAATATCATTATTTGTAAATTTAGCTAATTGAACTAAAAGTGTATCTAAACTTATATAATTTAAATTGCCAGAATTTTCTCCTCTACCAATTGTAATAACTCCTCTATCTATAGATAAACCAGATATTTTATCTAATTTTTTAGATGCATCATCAGATTTAAGTTGTGTTGTTGAAGCATCAATTTCAACTGATTTATCTTTTAAGTTACTAATAATTTTTCTCATTTCTTCTTTTGAGTCTTCTAATGAATTAGCATAATTTTCTTCAAAGTCATCATAGTTTCTATCTACATCTAGAGATGATACTTGTTCTTCTAAATGATCAAAATCTAAATATGTTTTAGGAACATTATTAACATCTTTTGTAGTAACAGAAAGTTCAAAATTAGAATTATCATCATTATCATAATCTAAATCATCATAATTTATTACAGAAAGTTTATTATAATCTTCCAAAAATTTATTTATTTTATCAATTTGATCATTAATAGTATTAGTTAATTTATTTAAATCTTCTTGATCATACATTTTATTTATATCAATTGTTATACCTGCAATTTCAGAAGAAGGAATATTTATAACGTAATTTTCCATACCTTTTAATTCTTGTTCCATAACTCTAAGTATTTCTAAATTATCTTCTCTATATGTGTTATCATCTGATTCATTTGATGATCTAAATCTTTCTATTTCTTTCATTAAATCACCACTAGAACTAAAATCATTTTGTTCATAATCAGTCTTAATTTTCATATCAGCTGTTATTAAACCGTAAAGATGATCTCCTAAAGCTGATTTTATATATTTACCAGAAAGAGAATAATTAGATGCAGAAAAATTATTACTAACATTAATTTTTATGCTTTCTAATATATCCTGTAATTCTCTATAACTTTGTTTTGATTTTTCTAATTTTGAAATAATACTATCTACATTTGAGGAATTATTTTTTACAGTATCTGTTCCTGTATTTACATTATTATATACAGTATCTTGAGCTTTTACATTCATTGTTGATACAGTTGATGTAGCAATTATTCCAGCTAACAAAAAAACAATATTTCTCTTCATTTTAAATTTTTCTCCTTTTTCTATTAAAATATTTAAATATATATAATTATTTTAACAATTTTTATTTTATGTTTAAATAGAATTTTTATAATAAGAAATTAATATGTTTATATTAATTTTTTTCTTTTTAATCAAAATATTTCTATTATTTTTATATAAAAATTTTGTAAAATATTATATTTAATTGTATATGTATTATTAAACTGTACATAATAATATAAAATCAAAAAGTTTCTCTAAAATTTTAGAGAAACTTTTATAAAATTTTTAGCATAGTCTTTATATTAAATTACATTTTTAGCATATGATACAAACTTAATTGTCTAGTATCTAAAATTTTTATTTATTAGTATCTGCTGGTGCTACTTGTGTAGGGTTAGCAACATAAGAACCACTTTCTATTGTATTTCCAGCATTGTAAGTAGCTGTTGCTGTTGTTGCATCCCAATCTACTTT
>CAMLLW010000014.1 GCA_946481295.1 uncultured Clostridia bacterium
AATGATTTATATTAATAGAAAACAAAAAACCTATAAATACAAGAGATAATATTGCAAATAAAATATAGTGTTTATTATTTTTAAGTATATTATATATAGTAAAAAAGATCATAATTATTGTTAAACAAAGTATTAATAAAAAATTCATATATAACCATTCCTAAATTTTATGTATTAAATTATTATTATATTATTTTAATATTTTATAATAGAAAGTTTAAAATAAATCAAAATAAAAATAAAAATGCATATATTTAACATTTTAGGTATTTTAAAAAATATATTGTCAATAATATAAATAATTGTTAATATTATATGAAAGCTTTACATAATACATTAAAGGGGGCAAATATATGAGTTTACTAGACAATAAAATTATAAGTTACTTAAGCAAGTTCGATGCAAATCCATTTTTAGTAAAAATTAAAGATGAAGAATATGTTATAGGAAATGGAGAACCAAGTTTTGTTATTAAATTTAACAAGATACCAGATATAAAAGAACTAATGAAAAGTACATCTTTAGCATTGGGAGAAGCCTATATGCGAGGAGATATAGAAATAGAAGGAGATTTATATAGTGCTCTAGATAAGTTTTTAGGTCAAATGGATAAGTTTGTTACAGACAAAAAAGCTTTAAAAAACATTATATTTTCTTCAACTAATAAAAAAAATCAATTTAAAGAAGTAAGACAACATTATGATATAGGTAATGATTTTTATAAATTATGGTTAGATGATACAATGAATTATTCATGTGCTTATTTTAAAAATGATACAGATACATTATATCAAGCACAATTAAATAAAACAGATTATATTCTTAAAAAATTATATTTAAAAGAAAATATGACACTTTTAGATATTGGATGTGGATGGGGATTTTTACTTATCCAAGCAGCAAAAAAATATAAAGTTAAAGGTTTAGGAATTACTTTAAGTGAAGAACAGTACAATAAATTTAATGAAAGAATAAAAGAAGAAGGTTTAGAAGATTACTTAAAAGTAGAAATAATGGATTATAGAGATCTTTCTAAATCAGGTTTACAATTTGATCGTATTGTAAGTGTTGGTATGCTTGAACATGTTGGAAGAGATAATTATGATATTTTTCTAAAAAATGTAGATTCAGTATTAAAACAATCAGGATTATTTTTATTACATTATATAAGTGCTAAAAAAGAACATCCAGGAGATGCATGGATTAAAAAATATATATTTCCAGGTGGAGTAGTGCCTTCATTAAGAGAAATAATAAATTTATCGGCAGAGTATAACTTTAGTACATTAGATGTAGAAAATTTAAGACGTCATTATAATAAAACATTATTATTATGGGATAAAAATTTTAGAGAGCATATTAAAGAAGTAGAACAAATGTTTGATAAAGAGTTTGTTAGAATGTGGGATTTATATTTATGTGCATGCGCAGCTAGTTTTAATAATGGTATTATAGATTTACACCAAATTTTATGGTCAAAAGGAATTAATAATGATCTTCCTTTAGTAAGATGGTATTAAGAGAAATTTAAATTTCTCATTACATAATTTTTTATAAATAAAATCAATAAAACATACTATTTTTATAGATTCTTTTATTGATTTTATTTAATTTATTTATAATTGTTTAGTTTGAATATATAACCAATCTTTTTCTTCGGAAGATAGATATGGGCTTAATAATTCAAATGTTATTTTATGATAGTTATTTAACCATTCTATTTCTTTTTTATCAAGTAAATTTAAATTTAACATGTCTCTATCAAATGGTATATAAGAAACTGTTTCAAATTGTAAAAAAGTACCTGATTCTGTTTTCATATAATCTTTTATTAAAATAGAATTTTCTAATCTTATTCCAAATTTATCTTTTAGATATACTCCAGGTTCATTAGATAGTAACATTCCAACTTCCAATTCAGTATCATTTGCTTTAAAAGCTATTCTTTGTGGACCTTCATGGACATTTAAACAAAATCCTATACCATGACTTGTTCCATGTTTATAATCTAGACCATATTGCCATAAATTATATCTAGCAATTGCATCTAAATTTGAACCAGTAGTAGATTTTAAAAATTTAACTTGAGATAGTGCTATATGAGATTTTAAAACAAGAGTATAACAGTCTTTCATTTCTTGAGTTACATTTCCTAATGATATTGTACGTGTAATATCTGTTGTTCCTTCAAGATAGTTTGCACCTGAGTCTAAAAGAAGTAATCCTTCAGGTTTTAAAGTTTTAGGTATATTTTGATGAACATCATAATGTATAATAGCGCCATTTTCATTATAAGCACTTATTGTATTGAAACTTTGACATAAATAATTTTCATCTTTTTTTGCATTATTAATTAGTATTTCTTCTACATCTAATTCTGTCATTTTAAAATCATTTATTGATTCTTTTATATATTTTATAGTTTTAATTAAAGCTATAGCGTATTTTATATTTGCTATTTTTATATTTTTAATTTCTGTTGTATTTTTTATTGATTTTAAAGAAGATGTTATATCATAAGGTAAAAATATTAATTGTGATTTAGAAATTAGATTATATAGTGTATAATTAGTTTTATTGCTGTCTATTAAAATAGTATGATTTGTATCTAAATTTAAATTATTTAGATAATTTTCAATTGAACTGTAAGGTTTTATTATAATATTTTGATTTTTTAATTCGTTTAATATATCTTTATTATCATTGTTTTCATCTATAAAAATTATACAATCTGTATTTGTTATTATGGTATAACAATAAAATGAAAATGAACTATTTTTTTTTATAGATCGAATATTTAAAAGCCATGCTATATCATCTAAAGAAGATATAATATACATATTAGCTCTATAATTTTTCATCTTTATTCTTACACATTTTAATTTATCTAATAAAGTTTCTCCACAAAAATTTGTATCATGTTTTATAAATTTACCACTAGATATAGGTGGCCTATTTTCCCATATTTCATTTATTAGATCAATATCACTTTTAAGTTTTATATTTTTTTTCTGAATTAATGTTTTTAATTTATTAATTTCATTGAAAGATACAGTTTTACCATCAAACCCTACAGTGCCATTATTTTTTGTATTATTAAAGATAAATTCTTTAAAATCTTCTGTTTCAGAGTTTGAAATATTAAAAATTTCAAAGTTTGTATTTTTTAATTGTTCACTTGCTTGTAATGTATATCTACCGTCTGTCCAAAGGCATTCTTTTTCCATTGTAATAACAACAATAGCGTTAGAACCAGTAAAACCAGATATAAATTTTACACTATTAAAATATTCGTCAGCGTATTCACTTTGATGAGGATCAAATTTTGTTATTATATAAGTATCTATAAAATTTTTTTTCATTAATTCTCTTAATTTAGATATTTTATTCTCCATTTAAAACCTCCAGAAATATTTAAATAATATAGTATAATATATCACAATTTATAGTATAATTCTATAATGTAAAAAATAAAAGATTAACTTATATAAGTTAATCTTTTATTAAAAATCAATACTTTTTTTAATGATATTTGTACTTTCTACACCTGTATAAGAAATTGATTTTATTAGATAAGTATAGCTATTATTTTGTAAAACATTATTATCTATAAATAAAGCAGAGTTATTATCATTATATAAGATACTTACTATATCAGCTTTATCATATGTAGGCTGTAAGTCTTTTTTTATTCTATATATTACAAATTTTCTTGTTAAATTATCATCTGTAGATATTTTTATTTCTACAGAATTATCTTTTTTATTTAAAATTACATTATTAGGAGCTTTAGGAGTTTCTGGATTATTCCATGGAGTTTGAGGTGTTAAAGCCTTATCTTTGTATAATGTATTTTTAATATTAGTCATATAATCTAAATTATTATCTAGCACAGAAGCTATAGAATAATGAATAGTTCCTTTTATATTATCTGTATCTTTTGATATTTTTATTTGACTTAATATTTCATTAGGATCATACCACTGTTTATCAGAATTATTTTTTACTTTATAGTCAGCTAAACCTAGATATAAATTTATATTTTTATTTGATCTATTTGAAATTTCATCAGACCACCATTTAGCAAGTGTATTAAAATTTGCTAGTTCAAATTTTGTAGACCAATAAATTTGAGGTGTAATATAATCAACAATATTTTTTTGTATCCAAGATCTAGTATCTGCAAATACACTATTATAACTTTCTGCACTGGCTTTAGTATTACTACCTGTTTCATCAGAAGAAGAATTTTGCCAAACACCAGAAGGAGAAACTCCTAATTGTACCCAGTACTTATGTTCCTTAATTTTTTTATTTAAATTTTCTAAAAAGTTTGTAATATTATTTCTACGCCAATCTTCAATATTATTAAAGTTTGCTCCATATTTTTTAAATTGTTCATCATCAGTATAGGCTATACCTTTTACTTTAGAAGGATAAAAATAATCATCTATATGAATAGCATCTATATCATAATTATCAACTATTTCTAAAATAACATTTGTTAAGTAATCAGAAACTTCTGGTATACCAGGATTTAGATAATAGGATTTACCATATTTAAATATCCATTCTGGTTTCTCTATTGCAATATTATTAGGAGATAATTTGTCTAAAGTTAAATTAGATGTAGTTATTCTATATGGATTAATCCAAGCATGAAATTCTAATCCTTTAGAATGTGCTATTTTAAGTAAAATTTGTAATGGATCATAATTAGGGTTACTACCTTGTGATATACCTGTTATATATGAAGACCATGGAACTAAATTTGATTTATAAAGGGCATCTCCTGCAGGTCTAACTTGAAATACAATAGTATTAAAACCTAAATTTGATATTTTTGTAGTAATATCATCTGCCCATTTTGTAAATTCTGCTTCTTTCATAGGAGGCATATTTATATTATTAACTGTTGCAATCCATACACCTCGCATTTCATAATTATTAGCATTATATGTATTATTATTTTTTTCTTCAGAAGTTATAGCTTTAGTATCTGTTATATTATTACTATTATTTTCTTCAGCGTAGCTATAATTTAATAGACATAAACTAAATATAAATACAAATATTATTGTACATAGATAAAAAATTACATTTTTTTTCATTAGATATTCTCCTTCCAATTTTCTATTTTAAACTAATAAAAGTTAATATACTATATTTATTATTTTATTAAAAGTAGTATAACTTAAAATTAATAAAATTTAAAATAAAATTATATAAAAATATTAATATATATTTATATTATATTATTTTTAAAATTAAAATAAAATATTGTAATAGAGTAGTAATAAAGTTTAAAATTCTATATAGATTTACTATTAATAAGATGTAATTTTATTTTATATGTGTTAAAATATTTTAAATTAATATAGAAAGGAACCTTTTACATATGAATATTGTTTTATTAGAACCGGAAATACCATCAAATACAGGTAATATTGGACGAACATGTGTTATTACTAATACAAAATTACATTTAATAAAACCATTAGGCTTTAGTACAGATGATAAATCATTAAAAAGAGCAGGATTAGATTATTGGAAAGACTTAGATGTCACTTATTATGATAATTTTGAAGATTTTATATCTAAAAATAAAAATATTAAATTATATATGGCCACAACTAAAGCAAAAAATATGTACACAGAAGTAAATTATGGTCAAGATGATTTTATAATGTTTGGAAAAGAAACTGCTGGGATACCAGAAGAAATATTATTAGAACACCCAGAAGAATGTATAAGAATACCTATGGATGAAAGGTATAGATCATTAAATTTATCAAATTCTGTATCAATAATTTTATTTGAAGCATTAAGACAAAATAATTTTATGGGATTATTAACAGAGGGACAATTGCATAGGCATAAGTGGTAAAAAGTAATAAAAAGAAGAAACAGATTTATTTCTTCTTTTTATTATTTAAGCTAATTTTGTAATTATTTATTTTTATAAGTTTAATATTTATACTTATAGAATTATTTACATAAATGTAAGTCTAATATAACACTTAAATATAAATTAATAATTTAAAAAAATTATAAGGTATCTGTTTTTTTACTATTGCAACAATACTTATTTTTACTACAGTAAGCACAGTTACAAGTATTTCCTTTTTTCTTAGTTAAATTATATATATTAAATACTACTATAGCAATAAGTATTATACTTATAATTGCTGGTACCATAAAACCATCTCCTTTAAAACTATAATATCAAAGATACGATATTATATACTATAAAAGTAACTACCCAAGACACAACTATTTGAAATAATACAGCTAAAAAGAAACATTTTTTTGAAGATAATTCTTTATACATAGTAGAAACTGCTGCTACACAAGGAATAGTTAATAGGTTATAAACTGCAAAAGATACTGCAGAAGCAGTTGTCATAGAATTTTGTAAAGCATGAGTTAAAGCCATACTTGTAGGCGCATCATCTATTGAATCTATAGTTGTTGAAAATAATTGTCCTAAAGTAGTAATTACAGATTCTTTTGCTATAAATCCAGATAATGCAGCAGAAACAAATTTCCAACCTTCTTCTCCTTTTGCAAATCCTAATGGAGTAAATATAAATTTAATACCATTACCTATAACACCTAAAATACTATCTTTTGAATTTGGTTCATCTAGCAAATGGAAGTGAAGATCAAAGTTAGATAAAAACCAAATTAATATAATTGCAGTTATAAGAATAGTACCTGCTTTAGTTATAAAACCTTTTGTTTTTTCCCAAAGATTTAATAATAAAGAAGTTAAATTAGGCATCCTATAAGGTGGCATTTCCATAATATATGTAGAATCATCATCTTTTAATACAGTATTTTTTAGTAAAAAACATGATAATATTGCGATAACTAATCCTAATATATATATACCAAATATTATGGTATCAACATGGCCTTTAAAAAATGCACTCATTATTACAGTATATATTGGTAATTTAGCACCACATGACATAAAAGGAACCATTAAAATTGTCATAATACGATTTTTTTCATTTTCTATAGTTCTTGCAGCCATCATTGCAGGTACACTACATCCAAATCCCATTAACATAGGTATAAATGATTTACCAGAAAGCCCCATAGATTTAAAAAGTTTATCTATAACAAATGATGCTCTAGCCATATATCCACTATCTTCCAATATTGATAAAAATAAAAATAATATTAAAATTTGAGGTAGATATGAGAATACAGCACCTAATCCTGCAAATATACCGCCAGAAATAAGAGCGGTTTGCCAAGGAGCAGCACCTATATTATCTAATGCTTGTGCTACAACTGTACCTAAATTATCAATACCATCTTCTACAAAGTCTTTAAGAAACATTCCAGGACTTGATAGATCATCTATAAATAGGAAATTTTCACTAAATGTAACATGAAACATAAAATACATTATTAATAAGAATATAGGAAGACCCAAAAATCTATTAGTTAGTATTTTATCTATTTTACTAGATAATGTTTCTTCTGATTTAGATGATTTTTTAATTAAAGAAGAACAATATTTTATTATATATTGATATCTTAAATCTGCTATTACAGCTTCCATATCAATACCATTATATTCGTTAATTGCTTCTTTCTTTATTTTTTCAACTTTTTCTGAGTTATTACCATCAATTGCATCTAGACTTTCTAATCTATCTATTGTATAAAATAATTGGTTATCAGAACCATTATATAAATCATTTAATTCTTTTATATATTTACCTAATGCAAAATTATTTAAAACAGTTGTCGCATTTCTTTTATTATTATAATTTTCATAAATCGTTTCTAACAATTTATCTAATCCAGTATTATTAGAAGCAGATATATCAACAACGGGAAGTTGTAAATTATCTGACAACTGTTTTATATCTATTTTATTATCTTGTTTTTCGAAAATATCTATCATATTTAATGCAACAACTATAGGACAATCTATTTCCATAAGTTGAGTTGTAAGATATAAATTTCTTTCTAAATTTGTAATATCCACAATGTTTAATATTATATCCGGTTTCTCTTCTAACAGATAATTTCTAGATACAATTTCTTCGGGCGAGTAAGGAGCAAGAGAATAAATACCTGGTAAGTCTACAATCTTAAATGTTTCATCTTTAAATGTACATTGTCCTTCTTTTCTATCAAATGTAACGCCAGGCCAATTACCAACGTGCCCTTTACTTTTTGTTAATTTGTTAAAAAGAGTTGTTTTACCACTATTAGGATTACCTAAAAGTGCTATTGTAATTGACATTATTTTTCCTCCTTTTTAACAAAAACGTTTTTTGCTTCAGATTTTCTAATGCTTAGATTATAACCTCTTAATGTTATTTCAATTGGATCACCTAAAGGTGCAATATTTTTTAATAATATTTTAGTACCTGGTGTTATTCCCATGTCCAAAATTTTTCTACGAAGTGATTTTTGAGCATTTATAGAGGTTACAGTACAAGTTTCTCTAAGCTGTAAACTATCTAAAGTTGTTTCCATAAAATCCATTCCTCCCGTAATTAGTTAGATAGAGTTAACTCAAGAAAATAAATATAGTACTATTTAAATATTAATAGTATAAATGAGTATAAATTATTAATATTATTATAAAATATTTTCTTCCGTGAAAATGCTTTACAATAATATATTATCACAATAAATTACAAATTTCAATAAGTGACATATTTAGGTAAATATGATTAATTGCATATAAATTTTTGTTATGTTATACTCAATAAATATTATACTACTTTGTTAAATTTAGGGTTATAATAAAATTAAAATAAATAAATTTAATAATGGAAAAGAGGGAATATATGAGTTTAATTAAGCAAGAAATAGATAATGTTTTTTTAGATGAAGAACAAAATATTGTTATTTTAGAAATTTTGGACGATATGGACTGGTCAAATGAAACAGAACATTTAGAATTATTACAAAACAAACTAAATCTTTATATTCATTTTATAGATACAAAACAATTATATGAACTTCATGACGAATTTAAATCAAAAGATATTGGTATAGCAATTCATTTTAAATATACTATTCCTATGAGCTGTAGATTATTTATTGAAAAAGCAAGAGATCATCTTAATCAACTTAGTATAAAAGGTGACTATAAAATAATGTTAGAAGTATTAGAAGAATAATTAAAATAATTATTAAAATAATTATTGAATAAACAAGAAAAATATGATAAAATTTATTGAATTAATAATAAGATGGCTATTTTATATCAATATAAATAATATTTAAAAAATATAATTTAAAATAGTTATTTTATAAATTTATTTTTATTATCCTATGCTTTGATTTTGGAGTCTCCGCCCATCTCAATGCATTAGGGGTTTTAATTTAATAGGAGGTTTAATATGAAAGATAAAAAAGAAATTATAGCTAAATTTGGTAGAGATGAGAAAGACACTGGTTCTCCAGAAGTACAAGTTGCTTTATTAACAGAAAGAATTAATCATCTTACAGAGCATTTACGTACTCATAAAAAAGATCACCATTCAAGAAGAGGTCTTTTAAAAATGGTAGGACAAAGAAAAGGTCTTCTTAATTATATTAAATCTAGAGATATCGTTAAATATCGTGAACTTATTGCTGAACTAGGTTTAAGAAAGTAATTTTTATTTTAAAGTGTCCTAAACTTAGGGACACTTTCTTTTTAATATAATAGATCCTTATTTTTTTTTACAATAATTATTTTTGCTCCTAACGTGTTTAGAATTAAAAATAATTATTGTTATATTTAAGGATCTATTAGAGTTTATTTTTAGTTGAAAGGAGTTTTATATGTATAAAACATATTCTATGGATTTAGGTGGACGACCATTTACTGTAGAAATAGGTCGTGTAGCTGAGTTAGCAAACGGTGCAGCTATTATTAGATATGGTGATACAACTGTATTAGTAACAGCAACAGCATCTGAAAAACCAAGGGATGGTATAGATTTTTTTCCACTTTCTATAGATTACGAAGAAAGATTATATGCCGTAGGTAAAATACCAGGAGGTTTTATAAAGAGAGAGGGTAGACCTACAGAAAAAGCAATTTTAACATCTAGACTTATAGATAGACCTATAAGACCATTATTCCCAAAAGATTATAGAAATGATGTAGCTGTTGTTGCCACAGTTATGAGTGTAGATCAAGATTGCAGTCCTGAAATAGCAAGTATGATTGGTTCATCTATAGCTTTATCAATTTCTGATATTCCTTTTTTAGGTCCAACAGGTTCTGTAAGTATAGGACTTATAGATGATAAATTTATTATAAATCCAAATGCTTTAGAGCGTGAAAAAAGTGAACTTTCTTTAACAGTTGCTTCTACAAGTGAAAAAGTTATGATGATAGAAGCTGGTGCATATGAAATACCAGAAGAAAAAATGTTTGATGCTATAATGTTTGCACATGAAGAAAACAAAAAAATAGTGGAATTTATAAACAATATAGTATCTGAAATTGGAAAAGAAAAACATTCTTATGAAGATAAAAGTGTACCTTTAGATATTTATGAAAAAGTTGTTTCTATAGTAGGAGAAGAACGTATGCAAGATGCTGTTTTTACAGATGACAAGCAAATACGTGATGAAAATATAACTAATCTAAAAGAAGAAGTCTTAGAAAAAATGTTAGAAGACTTTGATGGGGAAAATCAAGATGAATATATAGAACTTATAAATGCTGCTATGTATAACTTTGAAAAGAAAACTGTTAGAAAAATGATTTTAAAAGATCATAAAAGACCAGATGGTAGAGCTTTAAATCAGATAAGACCATTATCTGCTGAAATTGATGTAATACCTAGAGTACATGGCTCTGCTTTATTTAGAAGAGGTCAAACACAAGTTTTAACTGTTACTACTTTAGGTTCAATGGGAGAAGTTCAACGTTTAGATGGATTAGATGAAGAAGAAATTAAAAGATATATGCATCATTACAATTTCCCTAGTTTTTCTGTTGGTGAAACTAAGCCTTCTAGAGGACCAGGAAGAAGAGAGATTGGCCATGGTGCATTAGCAGAAAGAGCTTTAGTGCCAGTTATACCTACAGAAGAAGAATTTCCATATGCAATAAGATTAGTATCAGAAGTTTTAAGTTCTAATGGATCTACAAGTCAAGCTAGTGTTTGTGGTAGTACACTTTCATTAATGTCTGCTGGAGTTCCAATTAAAAGACCTGTTGCAGGTATTTCTGTAGGTTTAGTTACAGGAGATACAGATGATGATTTTGTTCTTTTAACAGATATACAAGGATTAGAAGACTTTTTTGGTGATATGGATTTTAAAGTAGCAGGAACAGAAAAAGGTATCACTGCTATTCAAATGGATATTAAAATTCATGGCTTAACTCCAGAAATTATAAAAGGAGCTTTAGAAGATACAAGAAAATCTAGAATTTATATTTTAAATGAAATTATGTTAAAGTGTATAGATAAATCTAGAGAACAAATTTCAAAATTTGCTCCTAAAATTACTATGTTAACTATAGATCCAGAAAAAATGTCTGATGTTATAGGAACAAGAGGAAAAACTATTAAAAAGATTATAGAAGATACTGGTGTAGATAAGATAGATACTGAAGACGATGGTAGAATATTTATATCTCATTCAAATATGGATAATGTTAATAAAGCATTAGAAATTATAAAAGGTATTGTAATGGTACCAGAACCGGGAGAAATATATTCTGGTAAAGTAGTTAAAATACTAAATTTTGGAGCATTTGTAGAATTTGCTAATGAAAAAGAAGGATTAGTTCATATATCTAAATTAGCAAGAAAACGCGTTGAAAAAGTTGAAGATGTTGTAAAAATTGGAGATATTGTAAACGTAAAAGTACTAGATATAGATGATCAAGGTCGTATAAATTTATCTATAAAAGATACATTGCCAGAAGAAAGTAAAGAAGAAAACAAAGAAGAAATTAAAGAAGAAAAAGACATCAAAAAATAAAATATTTTTATGGAAAAAAAGTATATATAGGTGTATTATTATAAAGTCTTTAGATTAAAACTTTTAATTTAAAGGCTTGTTTTTTTTATTAAAATTTATAGCGTAGGTGATTTTTAATGATAGAAAGTGTTAATTTATCTAATGGTTTAAAAATAGTTTTAGAACCAATAAATTTTGTAAGATCCATATCTTGTGGTATATGGGTTAAAAATGGATCTAGAAATGAAAGTGAAGATATTAATGGTATATCCCATTTTATAGAACATATGTTATTTAAAGGTACAAATAAAAGAAATGCAAAACAAATTGCAGAAGAAATGGATTTTTTAGGTGGTCAAATAAATGCATTTACTTCAAAAGAATGTACATGTTATTATATAAAGACATTAGATACAAATTTTGATGAAGGATTTGATATCTTAGCTGATATGTTTTTAAATTCTAAATTTGATAATAAAGAAATAAAAAAAGAATGTAGTGTAATAAAAGAAGAAATTAATATGTATGAAGATACTCCAGATGAACTTGCAAATGATTTATTACAGTACAATATTTGGGAAAATGATTCTTTAGGATTACCTATTTTAGGTACAAAAGAAACAATATCTACTTTTAATACTAATACTTTTAAAAATTATTATAAAAAAAATTATTGTGCAGATAATATTGTTATATCTGTTGCAGGAAATTTTATTTCCGATGATATGATTAAAAAAATACAATATTATTTTGGAGATTTAAATAGTAAATTAGATAGAAATGATATTTATAATACAAAATATAAACCATGTATAGTAAAAAAAGAAAAAGATATAGAACAAATAAATCTTATTTTAGGATTTGAAGGTATAAATAGAGAAATAAAACAAATTGCAACAATGGCAATATTTAATTCTATTTTTGGAAATGGTATGAGTTCTAGATTATTTCAAAATATAAGAGAAGATAAAGGCCTTGTATATTCAATTTATTCATATAATGTCACTTATCAAGACACAGGGTTATTTTGTATATATGCAGCGATGAATAAAAATAATACAGAAAATACTATAAAAAATATAATGAAAGAAATAAAAAATTTAGATTCTAATTTAATAACACAAGATCAATTTATGAAAGCAAAACAACAAGTAAAAAGTTCATTTTTATTAAATTTAGAGAGTTCTTCAAGTAGAATGAATACAAATGGCAAAAATCAAATTCTTTTAAATAGAATTTATACAACAGATGAAATGATAGAAATAGTAAATAGCATTAACATAGAAGACTTATATTCACTAATACATAAAGTATTTAACATTGAAAAAATGAGTATATGTGCAGTTGGAAATATAGATAACATAGATTTTGAAGGATGTGCAAAAAATGAATTTTAATGATAATTTTTTTATTCAAAAAGTTGAAAATGCTAAAGATCTAAATTTACCTAAGTATATGACTAGTGGATCGGCAGGTTTAGATTTATGTGCAAATATTGAAGAAGATGTACTAATTGAACCTTCAGAATATAAAGTTATAAATACAGGAATAAAAATTAGTATACCTAGTAATTGTGAAGCGCAATTAAGACCTAGAAGTGGATTAGCCTTAAAATATGGTATAACATTATTAAATTCTCCTGGTACTATAGACTCAGATTACAGAGGAGAAATAAAAGTTATATTAATAAATCATGGTAAAGATCCTTTTATAATAAAAAGAGGAGATAGAATTGCACAAATGGTTATATCACAAATATTAAATGTTCAATTTGAAGAAACATACGATTTAGATAATACTATTAGAGGGGATAAGGGTTTTGGACATACAGGAGTAAGTATATAAATTTATTTAAAAAATAATAGGAGTGTGTTTATGAACAACAACGATAAAGACTTTAAATTTGAAAAAGATAAAATATTAAATTTAAGTTCGGAAATTGTGTTTATTAATATTCTTAAAGTTTTAGAAAATTATAATGATGAAATGACAATATCTCAAGTTGTTAGATTTTTTGAAAGACAGGGAATATTTTTTACTAAAACAATGATACAAAATTATATAAGAATTGGTTTATTGCCACCTCCATTTGAAAAAAGATTTTACGTAAAAAATCATTTAATATTATTGTCTATAATAGATAGTCTAAAAAATGTTTATTCACTAGAGGAAATAGGTAAAATATTTAAACCTATTATAAATAATACTAATACATTTAATAATATTATAGATATAGGCATTATATATAAAGAATATATTTCTTTATATGAGAATTCTATAAATAATTGGATTAAAGAAACACCATTATTACTAGATAAAATATCGGATAGATTAAGTATAGGCGAATTTAAAAACGAAGATAAAGATGCAATATCATTTTTTCTTACAGTTTTAACGCTTATGACTAGAAGCGTAGTTACTAAACAACTAGTTAAATCAATTATTGATATACATATTCCTAATGATACAGAAATTAATAGAGACAAAAAATAAATTTATATGTTAATAGTTTTATTTTATTCCAAAATAAATTTTATTAAAAAATTAATTTAGTGAGATAATATAATTGTCTTAAAATAAAGACAAATTATATAGTAAAAAGGAGATTAAATATGAGAATAAAACCTTTTGACTGTACAGCACTAACATTAATTATAATAGGTGCTATAAATTGGGGGCTTATAGGGTTTTTTCAATTTGACCTAGTAGCTACTTTATTTGGAGGAATGGGTAGTTGGATTAGTCGTATAATTTATGCTTTAGTTGGATTATCAGGTCTATATTGTTTAACTTTATATGGAAAAGTAAATTATGAAGATAATAGATTTGTAAGACATCACAAATAAAAAACTGATATAAAATATCAGTTTTTTTTAATTTTTGTCATAAATTCTTAATAAATTTTTATAATTTGAATTGTTATGCTTCCATTTTGCATATAGGAATTTATTTTTACAGGATATGATAATGTATTTACAAATTTAAAGTCAGAAGAACCATAACTTGTAGCTGCATCTTTTCCTTCTTCTACATAATAAACTTTTCTTGAATGAGAATGTCTTTCAGTAATTTTTAATCCAGCAAGTTTAACAGCATTATACAATGTAGTACTTACTTGACATGTTCCTCCTCCAAAACCTTTCGTTTCTTCACCATATCTAAAAACTTTTGAAATTTTATATCCGTTTTCTTCATTAGTTGGACCTACAGTACTATTAAATGAAAATGTTTCACCTGGTTGAATAATTTTTTGGTCAATAGCTATTGAAGCTAATTTTATATTATGAACTCTAGGTGAATTATTTGGATTAAAATTTGTAGTAAATTCTGAAATAACTTCTTCATTATTTTGATTAAAATATTCATTGTTACTTTGTAAGTAGTATTTAAAATTTTCTTCATAATTTGAGAGGTTATTAGCAAATACTAAATTATTTTTATTAATATATGTGAAAAAAATAGTGAGAAATAACATTATAATTATAAAAAAATTTATTTTTTTTAACATAATATTCATAAATTCCCCCCTTATTAAAAAATAATTATATTAAATATTATTTCTTATAAGCTCATAAATATTAATAAAAGTTATAGAATTAAAGGCAATAAAAGCTAAAAAAAAATATTAATATTGACATTCAGTAGGAAAATTTTATATAATAAAAAAATAAAAATTTAATAAATTTGTAACAAATTTTGGAGGGAACATGAATACAAAAGATACTTTAAAAGTTACAGGTTTATCTATTTTAGCTTCTGCTTTTTTTTATAGCAATGTATATGCACAAAATTTTGGAGTTATAAATGGATATACTATAAATCTTAGAGAAAACTCTAATTTAGATTCCAATGTTATTAAAACAGTTGACAATGGAGATAACATTGAAATTATAGATAAAGAAAATGAATTTTTTAAAATTAAGATAGATGGAAATGAAGGTTATGTATCAGATGAATTTGTAAAATTAACTAAAGCAGATGGTGTTATAACTGGAAGTAATGTAAATGTAAGAGAGACGCCAGATGCAAATGGAAATATAGTGGGAAGGTTAGATTCAGATGATCCAATAGTAATTTCTGGACAATCTGGTGATTGGTTTGAAATAGAGTATGGTTCAGGTATTGCTTTTATAAATAAAGATTTTGTATATTCTGAATTTGGTAACCAACTAGAAGAAGTAAATGTAAGTGATATAATTAAAAATAATAGTAAAGACGATAGCAAAAACGATAGTACATATTCTAATAGTAGTGATAAAAATAATAAGTCATTGCAAAAACAAATAATTGATTTTGCTCTAAAATACATAGGGACACCTTATTCATGGGCTAATACGAATTTAGATACAGGTGTAGATTGTTCAGGATTTGTTTATTCAGTTTTTAATAATTTTGGAATTAAATTAAATAGAAGCTCTAAAGATATGTCTAAAAATGGTTCGACGGTAAGTAAATCTGATCTAGAAGAAGGCGATTTAGTATTTTTTAATACAGATGGATCAGGAATTTCACATGTAGGTATTTATATAGGCAATGGTGATTTTGTGCATTCATCTAGTGTAAGAAGTCAAGGAGTAATGATTAGTAATCTTTCAAGTGGTTACTATGCCAATAAATTTGTTACAGGATCAAGAGTAATATAAAAAGCCGATATAATTATCGGCTTTTTATATTACTCTTGATGAGATCTTAAATATTCTGTTATACCGTCAGCTATACCTTGTGCACATTGTTCTCTAAAAGAAGAAGTGCCCAATAAATAAGCTTCATGTTCATTAGATATAAATGCTATTTCTACTAATATTGCAGGCATTTTTGTTAATCGTAAAACTGCAAAATTTGCAGTTTTTATTCCCCTGTCTAATGTTTTTATTTGTAGTATAAGTTGTTGTTGTACAATATCTGCAAAACTTTCTGCACGAATTCCATGTTTATAGTAAAAGGTTTCTGAACCAGTAGCATAGCTATTATGATTAGAATTACAATGAATACTTACAAAGTAATCTGCATCCCACTCATTAGCTTTATTAGCTCTTTCAAATAATGATACATAATTATCACTATTACGGGACATTAATATATTATATTGCCTTTTTTGAAGAATTCTTTTTAATTTTTGTGCAACATCTAATGTAACAAAAGCTTCAGTTAATCCAGTTGTTTGATTTCGTGCTCCAGGGTCTTTTCCACCGTGGCCAGGGTCTATAAATATTTTCATAAAAACACATCCTAAAAATATTATTATTAATAATATATTTTTTTAGGAGTATGATGTTTACATTTTTTAAAATATAATTTAAGGTTTAATTTTTAAATTATCTATAAATTTTTTATAACATTTTTGACAAATATCTATATTATGAGTATTATTATCATATTCAGAACCAAATCCCCAAGTTTTTTCTATAGATAAATAGTCTGCCTCATATCCAAATTTATCTTTTTCTATTTTTTCTCCACACATATTACAAAAAATAGTATCTACAACTATTTTAGAGCTTTTTATTTTTTTATAATTTTTCATAAAAACCCCCCTCTTTTATTAGATAAAATGATTGTAATTTTAATTTTGGGGTATAAATAAAATTAATAATTTAATTATAATAAATAAATACTTATTTGTCACTTATAAAGATATACCAATTTAACATTAAAATTTTAAATTATATTATAAGTTTTTGCAAAAAATAATAAAAAAATTCTAAGAAAAAAATGAAATTTAGTGAAGAAAAAAGTAAGAAAATAAGTTATAATAAAATTAATATAAATAGTTATGTTATAAAGGAGTTTTAAAATGTTTACTTTACTAGATCCTCATGTTCATACTGTTGCAAGTGGACATGCCTATAGTACTTTAAAAGATTATATTGAACAAGCAAAAGAAATAAATTTAAAAGCATTTGCTATAACGGAACACGGGTATAAAATGCCAGGTAGCTGCGGGGAAATTTATTTTAGAAATTTAAAAACGTTACCTAAATTTGTAGATGATATAAGAATATACAAAGGTATAGAATTAAATATTTTGGACACAGAAGGTACTGTAGATTTAGCTGATAGATTTTTAGCTAGATTGGAAGTTGTAATAGCAAGTTTGCACACAGCATGCATTCCTCAAGGGACTGTCGATGAAAATACAATAGCTATTATAAATACAATGAAAAATCCAAATATAAAAATTATAGGACATCCCGGAGATGTATTATATCCGATAAATATAGAAAAGGTTGTTAAAGCAGCATCAGATATGGGCAAAGTGTTAGAAATTAATAATGCTTCTTTAAAACCAGAAAGTCATAGAAAAGATGTAAATTCTATAAAAGAAATTATACGTTTATGTAAAGAATATAATGTTCCTATGACACTTGGATCAGATGCACACTTTTATAAACATTTAGGAGATTTCACCTTTGCAATAGAACTTTTAGAAGAATTTAATATATCTGATGATCTTATTTTGAATACTAATATTGAATTATTTGAAAGAGTATTAGAAATAAAATAAAAAATATTATTTCTAATATTCTACTTTAAATGAAAATTTAAAAATATATTAAATTTATTTGTAAAAAGGGTGTTTATATGACTATTAATAAGAAAATAAATTCTGAATCTATGAATAAGCTCTTTAATTATATTTTAAGTTTAGAATCTATAGATGAGTGCTATGATTTTTTTCAGGGGCTATGCACAGTAAATGAGTTAAAATCTTTTATACAAAGGGTAGATGTTGCAGATATGCTTATAGATGGAAAAACTTACATAGAAATATGCGATGAAACTAAAGCTTCTACAGCTACTATAAGTAGAGTAAATAGAAGTTTAAATGAAGCTTTTAATAGATATACAGATATATTATTAAAATTAAAAGAAAGAGAATCATAATAAAATAAGAGGAGAACTTAAATGTTAACAGATGACTTAAATAACATGCAAAAAGAGGCCGTATTGAATATAAATGGGCCTCTTTTACTGCTTGCAGGAGCAGGCTCAGGAAAAACAAGAGTAATAACTTATAGAATTGCTTATATGGTAGAGCAAGGTATAAATCCATTTAATATTTTAGCTATAACTTTTACTAATAAAGCTGCTAAAGAGATGAAAGAAAGGGTAAACAAGTTATTAGATGATAATGGAGTATGGATATCAACTTTTCACTCTATGTGTGTAAAAATACTTAGACAATATATTAATTACATAGATTATGATAATAATTTTATAATCTATGATACTGATGATTCTGAAAAAATATTAAAAGAATCTATTAAAGAATTAAATTTAAGTGATAAGATGTTTCCAACTAAAAAAGTAATGTCTATTATAAGTGAAAAAAAGGATAAATTAATAACACCTTTAGAATTTGAAAAAGAGGCATTTGGGGATAATATACAATCTAAAATGGCTGAAATTTATAAATTATATCAATCTAAATTAAAGGAAAGCAATGCATTAGATTTTGATGATATAATATTTAAAACAATAGAATTATTTAAAAAGAATAATGACATTTTAGAAAAATATCAATCTAGATTTATGTACATAATGGTAGACGAATATCAAGATACTAATACAAGTCAATATGTATTAATAAAATTATTATCTCAAAAAAATAATAATATCTGTGTTGTTGGTGATGATGATCAAAGCATATATGCATGGCGTGGTGCCAATATAATGAATATATTAAATTTTGAAAAAGATTTTCCAGGAGCAAAAGTAATAAAATTAGAACAAAATTATAGATCAACTCAAAATATATTAGATGTTGCAAATTCAGTTATAAAAAATAACATTACAAGAAAAGATAAATCTTTGTGGACAAGTAATCCTGTCGGAGAAAAAATATTTTATAGTAAACTAAAAAATGATATTGAAGAAGGAAATTTCATAGTAAAAAAAGCTCAAGAGCTTAAACAAAAAAATTATAATTATAATGATATAGCTATTTTATATAGACAAAATTCTATGTCTAGAATATTAGAAGAACAGTTATTAAAAAGTAATATTCCATATAGAATAGTTGGAGGAGTTAAATTTTACGATAGAAAAGAAATTAAAGATGTTTTAGCATATTTAAAAGTAATTTTTAATCCAAAAGATACGATATCTTTAAAGAGAATAATAAATGTACCTAAACGTGGTATAGGTAATACAACTGTAGAAAAAATTAATAATTTTACAATAAATAATAAAATTAATTTTTTTGAAGCATTAAATAACTTAGATATGATTCCTGATTTAGGAAGTAAATTTAATGATCTATTAGAATTTAGAAATTTAATTTTATATTTTAGAAATTTTTCAGAAGAAAATACAATTTCTGAATTAATAAATGAAGTTTTAGAAAAAACAAACTATCTTGAAGAATTAAAGCAAGAGTATTCTGAAGAATCTTTTGCACGTATTGAAAATATTGAAAGTTTTATTGATAAAGCGATAAGTTTTGAAGAATTATCTGAAGATAAGTCATTAAGAAAATTTTTAGAAGATATTTCATTATTATCTGATATAGATAATTTAAATGATACAGATGATCAAATAACTCTAATGACAATGCATTCTTCTAAAGGTTTAGAATATCCTATAGTATTTTTGCCAGGTTTAGAAGAAGGTATTTTCCCAAGTTATAGAAGTATAGTTTCACCATCAAAAAAAGAATTAGAAGAAGAAAGAAGATTATGTTATGTTGCAATTACTAGAGCAAAAGAATATCTATATATAACATCAACAAATTCTAGAATGCATAATGGAAAAATAATATATAATGAAAAATCAAGATTTTTAGATGAAATTCCTAAAGAATTATTATTTGAAATATATAAAGATAATAAGAAGAAACTAGATAATAGCGGTATTTCACAATATTCATTTACTAAAAAGTTTAATGATTCTTTAGACATGAATTTAGATGGTAAAAATTATAAAGATAATTATAATTTGAAACCACCTACAAAAGTAGATATAGATTTTAAAGTTGGCGATGAAGTTAGACAAATAAAATATGGTATAGGAACTGTAGTTCAAATAGATAATGCAGGTGCAGATTATGAAGTTACTGTAGATTTTAAGTTTAATGGTAGAAAAAAATTAATGGCAAATTTATCAAAACTAAAAAAACATAATTAATTTAAAAGTTATAAAATAAAAAAGCTTTCTATATATTTAAAGAGAGCTTTTTATTATAATTTTTTATTTTTTATTTAAAGTAAGTTTTTTATAACGCATATTAACAATAATAGCTAAAATGACTCCAATAAATGTAACTAAAATGTTAAATAGTACAATATTTTTAACATTATATGTTGACAATTTAGATGTAATAACAGGTATAAGTGAAATTGCTATTGCACTAGAAGTAGATACTAAACCTGTAGTTTTACCTTTACCATTAGGAAATAACTCAGACATTGTTGTAAGTACAAGTTGTAAAACGCCACCTGCAGCAGTAAATCCAATTATAAAGCTACAAACCATACAAATTAAATTGCTAGGAAATTTCCATAAAACAATTAATGTTACTAAAGATATTAATGGATATATAAAAATTATTTTTACAGGTTTTAAAAATCTAATAATTATAAAAGAACTTATAAAAATAGATAAAATAGAACCTATACTATAAAAACTTATATATTTTAGTGCTAAAGTTTTTTCTATATTTAAAACGCTTTCTCCATATGTTGGAAGCCACATTTGCATAGTATAAAAAGTAGTTGTACATGTAAATCCAATTAATATTAAACAAATTCCTTCTATAAAAAAATTAGGTTTAGAAGAAAATTTTGTTTTATTCTCTGTTGTTGATTTTGAATTACTTGTATTAGGTGGGAATGCTAATTTTAAAATAATTATTAGATCTAATGTCATTACTATAGCACATAATATAAAAGAATATCCGAAATATAAATTATTTTTTATAATAAAAGTTATTATAAATGGTAACATAAATTGACCTAAAGACATAAATGCTTTAATTAAGATATTTGCACTACCTGAGGCATTTGGGAATATTTCCATTAAGGCAGGGTATGTACCAGTATCTAAAATTCCATTGGAAGCACCACAAATTAATGCCAATATAAAAGCAATAGTTAAATTACTGGTAATTAAAATTCCTATGAAAAATATTATGTATCCACATAGTGCTAAGACTATAGAAGGTTTTCTTCCGTATTTATCAGAAAAAACTCCTGCTAAATATAGAATTGGTAAACGTCCTATTCCAAAACCGGAGATAATAAATGATATTCCCAACATATCAGTTGAAAATTTTTGCATTAAAAAATCTAAATTTAAAGTAAGTATAACAGCAGACATACCATGAATCATATAATTTAAATAAAGTAATAATGCAAGATTGAAATATTCATTTTTTTTAAAAGTGAAATTTTTCATATAAACGTCCTTTAAAAATTATTTATTTTTACATGAATATTATTATACATATGAAATTGAAATTTTACAAGAGAAAAGGAAGATAATATGCGATTTAAAAGAGTATATGTAGAAATAACTAATATTTGCAATTTATCATGTGATTTTTGTAAACCTTCTTCACGTGATAAAAAATTTATATTAGTTAAAGATTTTGAAAATATAATAAATAAAATAAAAAAATATACAGAATATATTTATTTACATGTTTTAGGTGAACCATTATTACATCCTAATATTAAAGAAATTTTAGATATATGCTATAAAAATAATATGAAAGTAAATATTACTACAAATGGAACACTAATAAATAATGTAGAAGATATTTTGTTAAATAGTAAAGCTATACGACAAATTAATTTTTCATTACATGCATTAGAAGTGAATAAAAATATAAATAGTGAAAATTATTTAAATAGAATACTAGATTTTACTAAAAAAGCAAATAAAAATATTTTTATAGTTTATAGATTATGGAATTTTGATAAGTCAAATAATTTAAATAGATATATATTAGATAATATACAAAAATATTTTAATTTAGAAGATTTAAGTTTAGATAAGACAACTGGAAATGGTATAAAAATATCAAATAATACTTTTTTACAAAAGAATAATTCCTTTATTTGGCCATCTATTAATGGTAAGGAAATATTTTTTGAAGGTAGATGTTTTTTAAATTTTCCTACACTAGGTATTTTAGTTGATGGAACAGTTATACCATGTTGTTTAGATGCAGAAGGAGTTTTAAATTTAGGAAATATATTCAAGCAAGATATAGATGAAATTTTAAATTCTAATAAGTACAAAGAATTGGAAGAAGGCTTTAGAAAAAATAAAGTAGTTAATAGTTATTGTAGAACATGTGGTTTTACTATGTCTAAAAGGTAGTATTTTATTCTAAAAAAATATTTTATAACATAAAATACTAAATAATGTTTTATGTTGGAGTGGATTTTTTGTGTCAAAAAGAATATTTATAAGACATAAAAAAAATAGTATTTATAAAATGAGAAAAACTAAATATAAAAAAGTACAAGAACTTAAAACATTTATCACAAATTTATTTGCTGTTATAAGTGCTATTTGTATTATTATTTTTGGATTTATCTATGTTTTTAATTTAAGAAAACAAATAAAAATAGATATAAATAATGTTGCTGAATTTAATATACCTTATACAACATTTAAAAATTTAAAAGAATTATGTGAAGAAAATAGTATGAATTTTAATGAAATTATAACTTTATATTCTTTAAATAATAGATTTATTTGGGATAAAAAATCTATTCCAACTAAATCTGATATAAATAATGAATTTTTAAAAAAGTATGAAAAAATAAAATCTACGTATTCTAAATTATTAGATAGTTATATGCCTATGTTTACAAACATTTTTAAAGAATTAGAAAATTTTCCTATTTTATTAACTGCTAATCAAGGAGAAGAAGGAGATATAGTATATATATACGGTAATAGTTGGATAAAAGGAGAGAATGAATCTACTAGCATTATAGATAGAGAGAATATTTCTGGAAGAATAGCTATTGTTAGTATGACAAGTGGTATGGTAAAAAAATTGTCATGGGACAAAAACGATGGATATTATGTTATAATAGAAACATCTAGTAATACACAATATTATTATTTACATTTAGAAAGTATAGAACTAGATTTAAAAGTAGGAGATATAATAGAAGCTGGTAAATTAATAGGATATATGGGTAATACAGGGTATAAAAAAAGTAAAACTTCTAAATTAGTTAGCTTAGAAGTTAAAATAAAACCAAATGTAAAGTTTACAGAAGATGAATTTTTTATAAATCCGTATATTTTTTTAAGGGATTTGGAGTTAAAGAAAATAATTACTAAAAAATAAATTTTATTTGAACAAAATGTAAATTTATGGTAGTATTTATTTGGAATATATATTTTTAAATTTTACTTCTAAGAACTACTAAAGAATGTGAGGATTTTATATGGAAATTATAAATTGGAATGAACTTTTTATTCCATATGAACAAACAGTAGATGAA
Organism: uncultured Clostridia bacterium; assembly: GCA_946481295.1. Taxonomy (GTDB): domain Bacteria; phylum Bacillota; class Clostridia; order Lachnospirales; family UBA5962; genus CAMLLW01. Next base: position 24,420 of record CAMLLW010000014.1, read on the forward strand.
TTAATAGCTAAGTTTAAAGGTATAGGCAAACAATTTAAAAAATTAAATCAACATAGCCCTATAGAAAATGTAGAAGGAAGGGTTAAAACTAAGTCTAGCATTTTAGAAAAAACAAATAAAAAAAATATATCATTAGATGAAATTACTGATAAAATTGAAGACATAGCTGGAATTAGAATAATATGCAGATTTGTAGAAGATATAGATAAGGTTATAAGTTTAATACGGGATAGAGATGGTTTTGATATAAAAATTTTAGAAGAAAGAGATTATATTACTAATACAAAACCTAGTGGATATAGAAGTTATCATATATTAATAAAATATCCTTTAATAATGTGTACTGGACCAATAACTATAAAAGCTGAAATACAAATAAGGACTATAGCTATGAATTTTTGGGCAACTATAGAACATTCCTTAAGATATAAATATAATGGTAATATGCCAGAAGAGTTAAAAAATAGACTTATTTCTTCTGCAGAAGCATCTTTTCAACTTGATAAAGAGATGGATTTTATAAGAGGAGAAATTTTAGAAGCTCAAAAAATTACAAAAATAAAAAATGATACTGTAGATGATATTTTAGATGTAATTCAAAAATTACATAATGATGTAAAGCTTGATAATATTAATGAGCTAAATAAAGCATTTATAGAATTATATCAAGAAGACAATTTAGATAAACTATTAGAATTTAAGCAACAAATAAGAGTAATGGCTAATTTATATAAATTAGAATAATAAAAATTAAAAACTAACTTTATTAAAATTAAGGTTAGTTTTTTTTATTTTAAATTTATTAAAATTATGAATTATATATAAAAACTGCTATAACTAATAGTTTTTAGAAGTATATAAAAATTTATAATAATAATTATTTAATAGTGGAAAAAATAATTAAGGATAAGTAATAAAAAAAAGGTTAAGTTAATAGATGTACATTAATAAGATTTTATAATTTTTTATTTTATAAGGAAGTGAAAAAGTTTGGGTTGGAAAAATTATATTAGTAGAAATATGATTTTATATGTGATTAGTTCTTTATTTTGTACGGTTTTGGTATATTTTATAATGAGTTTAACATTTTTTCCAAGCCATATACAAATCTTAAAAGATAAAGATAACAATTTTAATTTTAGTTTACCTATAAGTGCTACTATAATACCTGATAATTTAGATGTACTACAAGTAAATAATAGTTTTGTTTCTGATAATATTTCTGTAAAATTAAATAAAGATATAACAATTAAATCAGAAGAAACAGGTAAAGCAAATATGAAATTAAATGCATTTGGCATACCTGTTAAAAATGTAGTCTTAGACGTTATATCAGATATGAAAGTTGTTCCTGTTGGAATGACTGTCGGAGTAAAAATAAATACAGAAGGAATTATGGTTTTAGGAACAGGATATGTAAATGGTAAAGATGGAGCTACTTATAAGCCTAGCGAGGGTATTTTAAAATCTGGAGATCTAATTTTAAAGGCAAATGGTGAACGATTAAACAAAAAAGAAGATTTATTAAAAATAGTAGAAGAAAATTCTAATAATATAAATTTAACTGTAAAAAGAGATTCTGATATTATTGAAACTAATGTAACGCCTGTTAAAAGTTTAGAAGAAGATATAAATAAAATAGGTGCATGGGTAAGAGACTCTACACAAGGTATAGGAACTATAACATATTATAACCCATATAATAATAAGTTTGGTGCTCTAGGACATGGGATTTTAGATGTTGATACTAAACAATTAATGTCTGTAGAAGACGGAGATATAATGAGATCAGAAATTATTTCAATTCAAAAAGGTGAGAAAGGTGTACCAGGAGAATTAATTGGAAATATAGATAAAAAAGATATAATAGGAAGTGTAGTCAAAAATACTAAATTTGGATTATATGGATATTTAGATAATGAATTTTTAGAAGGAGTAGGAGGAACAGCTGTAGAAATAGGTCTTCAAGGAGATGTACATGAAGGACCGGCTACAATTTACTCCAATATAGAAGGTACAGAAGTTAAAAAATATGATATATATATAGAAAATGTTAATAGATATAGTTCCGATGATTCTAAAGGTATGGTAATGAGAATAACGGATAGAGAGTTATTAAATAAGACAAATGGAATAGTACAAGGTATGAGTGGTAGCCCTATAATTCAAGATGGAAAACTTATAGGTGCTGTTACGCATGTATTTGTACAAGATCCTGCAAAAGGTTATGGAATTTTTATAGAAAATATGTTAAAACAAGAAAATAATATGTAGAAATTGGTTTTATATTTTAAAACCAATTTTTTTTATTTTAAATAATAAAAATTTAATTTTTATGGAACAAAAACATAATTAGATGAATATTATATAATAACTAAGTTCTGTTTTTAGGCAGCTAAAGTACAAGGAGAGGATTTATTAATGGTAGAACTTTCAACTTTATGTAATTTAGAGGAAGGACAAAAAGGTATTGTAGAAGAAGTTTTATTAAAAAAAGATAGTATTAGAAGAAGAATGTTTGACTTAGGAATAGTTAAAGGAACTGAAATAAAATGTATGTATAAAAGTCCATATGGTGATCCTACAGCTTATGGTATAAGAGGAACAGTTATTGCAATTAGAAAAGAAGATGCATCTTTAATAAAAATAAAAATATTAGAAAGCAAAATAGGAGAGGATGAAGATGGGTTTAACGAATAGATCAGTTGGTAAATACTCTTTAGCTAAAAATATTAAATTTTCAAAAAAAAATGAAAATGATAAAGTTATTTCTATTGTAGGCAATCCAAATGTAGGTAAAAGTACAGTGTTTAATGGATTAACAGGTTTAAAACAACATACTGGAAATTGGCCAGGTAAAACTGTTGTTAGTACAGATGGTACATTTAAATATAAAGATACAAATTACATAGTTATAGATTTACCTGGAACATATTCTTTAATGGTTAATTCTATTGAAGAAGAGATAGCTAGAGATTTTATTTGTTTTGGAAAATCAGATGTCATAGTCGTTGTATGTGATGCAACATGTCTTGAAAGAAATTTAAATTTAGTATTGCAGACATTAGAAATTACAAATAATATTTTAGTATGTGTTAATTTGTTAGATGAAGCTAATAAAAAAAAGATAGATATAAATCTTGATTTACTAGAAAAAAAGTTAGGTGTTCCTGTAGTTGGTACATCTGCAAAAAATAAAAAAACTTTAAGAGCTTTAGTAGAAAAAATATACGACAAAGAAAAAAAAGTAGATAACGATAATAAAATATTAACTACAAATATAATATATGATGAATATATAGAAAATGTTATAGAAAAATTAGAAAAAGTAATTATAAAATTTTTACCATCAAATATTAGTAGCAGATGGATAGCATTAAAATTTCTTGAAAATGATAAAAAAATGATAAAAACTATTAAAGAAAATTTAAATATAGATATATTAAAAGAAGAAAATTTATATAGAGAAATAGAAGATATTATAAATGATTTTAAAAAAGAAACAAATAATGAAAATATAAGTGATAAAATGGCTACTACAATTGTTTGTAAAGCAGAAGAAATTGCAAAAGATGTTATTTGTTATAATGATACTAAATATCAAGAAAAAGATAGAAAAATAGATGCTATATTAACTAGTAAAACAATAGGAATTCCTATTATGTTAAGTATTTTAGCAGTTATTTTTTGGATTACTATTGTAGGTGCAGAATATCCTGGTGATTTATTAGGAAATGTGTTATTTTGGAGTCAAGATAAATTATATAATTATTTTATTCAAACAAATATACCAATATGGTTAACAGATGCATTAATTTTAGGAATGTATGGTGGATTAGTTTGGGTTGTTTCTGTTATGTTGCCACCAATGGCAATATTTTTTCCACTATTTACATTGTTAGAAGATTTAGGATATTTACCAAGAGTTGCATTTAATCTTGACCATTGTTTTAAAAAAGCATGCACTTGTGGAAAACAATCTTTATCTATGTGTATGGGATTTGGATGTAATGCTGCAGGGGTTATAGGTTGTCGCATTATAGATTCTAAGAGAGAAAGATTAATTGCAATTATTACTAATTCATTTGTACCATGTAATGGTAGATTTCCAATGTTAATTATAATAACTGCTATGTTTTTCACAGAATTTGCAGTAGGTCCATTTAAATCTATAATACAAGCATTAATAGTTTTGCTTATGATTGTTTTAGGAGTAGTTCTTACATTAATAATATCTAAATTTTTATCTAAAACAATTTTAAAAGGAGAAGCATCATCTTTTACTTTAGAATTACCACCATTTAGAACTCCTCGTATAGGAAGTGTTATTGTAAGATCAATATTTGATAGGACACTTTTTGTTTTAGGAAGAGCTGTTATAGTTGCTGCTCCAGCAGGAATTATAATATGGATTTTAGCGAATAGTTATATAAACGATATAAGTATTCTTTATCATTGTGCTTCATTTTTAGATCCTTTAGCTAATTTAATGGGCTTAGATGGCATGATTTTATTAGCATTTATTTTAGGATTTCCTGCAAATGAAATTGTATTTCCAATTATTATTATGGGATATTTAAACATGAATACATTAATTGAGATAGACGACATAGGAGAACTTAGAAATTTATTTATACAAAATGGTTGGACTATGGTAACTGCAGTTTCTACATTATTATTTGCACTAGTACATTGGCCATGTTCTACTACTTGTTTAACTATAAAAAAAGAAAGTGGAAAGTGGAAATGGGCATTAGTATCTATAATTATTCCTACTTTATTGGGAATAGGAATATGTATTATAGTTGCTAATACTATGAGATTATTTGGAATACAATAAAAGATACTTAATTTAAGTATCTTTTATTAAAATTTTATTTATAAAAATCTTTTAGTGGTCTTGGACCAATATATTGATAGTAATTTGTTTTTAAAGCACCATTAAATAATTTTCTTTTTTTATCTGCTTTTTTACCAAAATATCTTTCAAAATTTTCATTAGAAGTTATGGCATAAAATGACCATGTTTTATTTTCTTTTAATAATTTACCCATTGTTTTATAAAACTCTGCGAAATTATCATCAGATGTTAATCTTTGTCCATAAGGAGGATTACATATTAATATACCATATTCTTTATCTAAGGTTAAATTATTAATATCTTTTACATTAAATTTTATACAGTCATCTACACCTGCAATCATAGCATTGTGTTTAGATATTTCTATAGCTTTTGGATCTACATCATATCCGTATATATCTGGAGTAAAGCTATTATCAATTAAATCATAAGCTTGAGCTCTTGCATTTTTCCATAAATTTTTTGGAATTTGAGGCCAAGATTCTGAAATAAAATTGCGAGTTAGACCAGGTGCTATATTTTTAGCTAAAAGAGCAGCTTCTATTGGAAGAGTACCAGAACCACAAGCAGGATCTACAAAAGTTCTATTTTTTTTGAAATAACTTAATTCTATTAAAGCAGAAGCTAATGTTTCTTTTATAGGAGCAATAACAGATTGCTCTCTATAACCTCTTTTATGAAGACCTAAACCACTTGTATCAATAGTTAAAGTTACGTTATCTTTTAGTAAAGATACTTTTATTTTATATTCTGGACCTGTTTCTTCAAACCAATCTTTTTTATACTTTATTTTTAAACGTTCTACAATTGCTTTTTTTACAATTGATTGGCAGTCTGAAACACTAAATAATTTACTTTTAACTGATTTACCTGTTATAGTGAATTTTCCATTTTCGGGAATCCAATTTTCCCAAGGAAGCATTTTTGTTTTTTCAAATAATTCATCAAAACTATATGCAAAAAATTCTCCAATATTTAAAAATAGCCTATCTGCACTTCTAAGCCATAAATTGCATTTTGGTATAGTTTCTAAATCACCAGAAAATTTTATATGGCCATCTATTACAGATAAATTTTCATATCCTAATTTATTTAATTCTCTTTTTACAGACGCTTCTAAACCAAAAGTTGATGTAACTATAAAATTTAATTTATCCATTATTTTATCCTTTCTAGCATAAATTATCATTTATTATACTGTAAAAGTAATCGCTTGTAAAATTATACTTGATAAATTGACAATTTATATATAAACTTTATATTAATATATAAATTTTTTAAAATGGAGAAGTGATTATGTATAAATTATTAAAAACAGAGGGACGAGCAAAAAGAGGAGAATTTCAAACAGTACATGGTAAAATTCAAACTCCTGTGTTTATGAATGTTGGTACTGCTGCAGCCATTAAAGGAGCAGTTTCAACAAAAGATTTAAATGAAATTAATACTCAGGTAGAACTTTCAAATACTTATCATTTGCATTTAAGACCTGGAGATAAAGTTATAAAAAAATTAGGTGGTTTACACAAATTTATGAATTGGAATAAGCCTATTTTGACAGATTCTGGTGGATTCCAAGTTTTTTCTTTAACTTCTCTAAGAAAAATAAAAGAAGAGGGAGTATATTTTGCATCTCATATAGATGGACATAAAATTTTTATGGGGCCAGAAGAAAGTATGCAAATACAATCTAATATAGCTTCTACAATAGCTATGGCTTTTGATGAATGTCCTCCTTATCCTGCAACTAGAGAATATATGCAAAATTCTGTAGATAGAACAACAAGATGGTTAAAAAGATGTAAAAATAAAATGACAGAGTTAAATAGTTTAGAAGATACTATTAATAAAAATCAAATGTTATTTGGAATAAATCAAGGTGGAACTTATGAGGATATAAGAATAGAACATGCCAAAATAATTTCTGATTTAGATTTAGATGGATATGCTGTTGGAGGATTAGCAGTTGGAGAAACACATGCAGAAATGTATAGAATATTAGAAGAAGTAGTACCATATTTACCTCAAAATAAACCAACATATTTAATGGGAGTTGGAACACCGGAAAATATTTTAGAATCTGTTGAAAGAGGAGTAGACTTTTTTGATTGTGTTCTTCCTGCAAGAAATGGAAGACATGGGCATGTATATACAAACTATGGTAAACTAAATTTATTTAATGCAAGATTTGAATTAGATGATAAACCAATTGATAGTAATTGTAATTGTCCTGCCTGCAAAGACTATACTAGAGCATATATAAGACATTTATTAAAAGCTAAAGAAATGCTAGGTATGCGTTTATGTGTTCTTCATAATTTATACTTTTTTAATAATATGATGACAGAAATAAGAATGAGCTTAGATAATGGAGAATTTAGCAGTTATAAGAAGAAAATGTTAGATAATTTTAAACTAGCTCATGAATTTTAGACTAAAGATCAATTTGTATTGTAATAAAATAAAATTTGTGATAATATCTTAAAGGTATAAATGTGGTAAAAACAATATATGTAAGATAGGAGTTGTTTTTAATGGCTTTTTTAGATGGATTAATGCAACATTTAGCAGTTTTACAATCAGGCTCAATATTATCTCATGATACTAATGCTGCAACTGCTGTAGCTTCTAATCAACCAGCTGCTGGAGGAGTAGGATCTGGAAGTTTTATTACATGGATTATTATTTGGGTAGCTGTTTTAATATTATTATTTGTAATACCAAATCGTTCTCGTAAAAAACAAGAAGCTGCTATGCAAAAAATGCATGAAAGTATAAAAGTTGGAGATAGTGTTGTATTATCTAGCGGACTTTATGGTAAAATTGTAGATATATATCCAGAAAACTATGTTGTAGAATTTGGTATTAATAAAGGTGTTCGTATACCTGTTAATAAAGGTGATGTCATATCTGTAAAAGAACCAAATTTAACAAATATTAAAAAAGAAGAAGTTAAAACAGAAGAAAGTAAAAAAGAAGAGAACAAAAAAGAAGAAACCAAAAAAGAAAATTAATTAAAAATATATAAAAAACTCTTAGTTAAATTTAGCTAAGAGTTTTTTATATATTTTTAATTAATACTAGCTTTAATTTCAGACTCATCAAATACATGTGCTAAACTTCCTAAATGTATAGCAGTGTTATCACCTACTATATCAGGATAATTTTCTTCATCACCTGTTTTAAAAACTATTTTACCATCTATATTGTAAACAGCTCTAAATAATAATTGATTATCAAAAAAAGCTACAACAGGGTCGCCAGATTCTTTTGGTTTAGCTTGAGTATCTACTAAAATTACAGAATCTTTTTTTACTCCTGCTTTTTCCATACTAGAATCTAAATCTTTTATAATAAAATATTTTTTTTGTTTTAAAAATTTTATTATTCCAGGACAAGCTTCTTGTAATAAATCAAAAGAAAAAACAGGAATATTTTCATACCTAGTTCCATCTTTAGATGTAATTACAGTAGAATGAATTTCAAAAGATGTAAGTTCATCATGATTTAAAATTTTTATATCTGCTTGATTTGGAATATCTGGATCAAATTTTAATTCAATATAATTTAAATCAGCTAATTTTTTTAAGCACTTTTTAACAATAGCTGGTGAAAAAAGTTCTGTTTCTACACATATTTCATTTATAGAAGGGGCTTTTCCATTTGCACGAATGCTCTTTTTCAAAAATTGATAAATTTTATTTTGATCATTTGTTAATTTTTCAGACATAATTAAAAAACTCCTTTAAAAAATAATTGATACTATTTGAAAAACATTTTGTCAGTTCTTAACAAAATAAATTTTATAACAAAATTTAAAATAAAACAACCTTTATTTAAAAACAGTAATAAAAATAAATATAATATTTTATTAATAAAATATTTTAGCATAATTAATTTAAATATGGAAAAGTTATTATTAAGAACTTATTAGATAAGGAGAAATTTTTTTGAAAACTATTAAAATAGATAATGGATTAAATCTACAATTAATTGAAACAGAAAAATTTAAAACTACAACTATTTGTATGTTAATTAGAAGGCCATTAGATAAGAAAGAAGTAACATTTAACTCATTATTACCTAACATTTTAAGTAGAGCAAGTAAAAAATATGATTGTATATCAAAAATAAATGCTAAATTAGAAAATATGTATGGAACAATTTTTAATGCTCAAATTGTAAAAATGGGAGAAGAACAAATTATACAGTTTTATTTAGATATATTAGATGATATTGATCCAAATATTTTAGAAGAAAATTTTGAATTTTTACATGAAATAGTTTTAAATCCATTAGAAGAAAATGGATCATTTAACGAACAGTTTTTAAAATTAGAAAAAGAAAATTTAAAAAATAGAATAGAAAGTAGAATAAATAATAAATCTGATTATCTAAAACTAAAATGTGTAGAAAAAATGTGTGAAAATGAACCTTTTAGTATATATGGTGATGGATATATAGATGATTTTGATAAAATTAATGGAAAAAACTTATATGATCATTATCAAGAAATATTAAAAACATCATGCATAGAATTTGTAGTAATAGGAAAACAAAAAGAAGATGAATTAATAAAAAATATAAAAAAATATTTTAGTATCAAAGATAGGAAGGAAATAACCATTATTAAACTTCCAGAAATAATTTCCAGTAAAAAAGAAAAACCTACTATAGAAAAAGAAGAGTTAGATATAGTACAAGGCAAGATATGTATGGGCATTCGTACTAATATAAAAAATACAGGTATGGAATTTTATAATTTTGTAATTATGAATGAAATATTGGGAGGAGGTACTAATTCAAAATTATTTAGAAATGTAAGAGAAAAAGAAAGTCTATGCTATAATATATTTTCATTTATATATAGATTTAAAAGTATTGTAATGATACAGTGTGGTGTAGATAAAGAAAACTTTGAAAAGACTATAAAACTTATAGGAAATGAAATAAATAATTTATCAAATGGAGATGTTTCTCAAGATGAATTAAAAAATGCTAAAATAGGATTATTAAAAAATTTTGAAAGTATGAAAGATTATCCATCATCAATAGTAAATTTTTATATAACTCAATATATGTTAGGTGATAAAGATAATATTTTTGATGTTATGGAAAAAATAAAAAAAGTTACTAAAGACGATGTTTGTAATTGTGCTAAAAAATTAAAAATTGATACTATATATCTATTGTCGTAGGAGGATATATAATGGATAAAAAAATGAATAGTATTTTAAATGAATATATTTTTCATGAAAAATTAGATTCTGGATTAGAATGCTATATAATACCTAAAAAAGGTTACGTTGAAAAACAAGCAATTATAGCAACTAAATATGGGTCTTTAAATGACAACTTTAAATTAAACGAAGAAGAAATAAATATGCCAGAAGGAATAGCACATTTTCTTGAACATAAAATGTTTGAAGATGAAAAAATAAATATATTTGATGAGTTTACAAAATTAGGAGCAACTTGTAACGCATTTACTAATTATAATAATACAGCCTATTTTTTTAATTGTATAGATAAATTTAACGAAAACTTAGAATTATTATTAAAAATGGTATCTTCTGTTTATCTAACTAATGAAAATGTTGAAAAAGAAAAAGGAATAATAGAACAAGAAATAAATATGTATAAAGATTCACCTGGATGGATGTGCTATTTTAATATGCAAAGATGCTTATATAAAAACTTAGGCCTTAAAAATGATATTGCAGGTAGTGTAGAATCAATTAAAAAAATAGATAGAGAAATGTTATTAAAATGTTATGAAACTTTCTATAGACCAGAAAATATGTTATTAATTTGTTGTGGAGATATTTCTCCAGATGAAGTATTTAAAATTGCAGAAGATAAAATTAAATCTAAAAAAGATATATCATTAGAAAAAATTATGCCTAAAGAACAAAATGAAATAGTTAAAGATTATATTGAAGAAAAAATGTGTATTTCATTACCCGTTTTTCATATAGGAATTAAAGATAATGATTTATCAAAAGATAGAAGCAATATATTAGCTAGATGTAAATTGTTAGTTGATATAGTAGCTGGTGAAAGTTCAGATTTATATAATAAATTATATAACGAAGGGTTAATAGATGGAAGTTTTGAAGTAGAGTATGTTTGTGGAGAAGATTACGGGACATTTATATTTTCCGGATCATCTAAAAATCCTAAACTAGTATTAGAAGAAATTTTAAATGAAATAGAGAAAATAAAGAAAAATGGTATTACAGAAAATAGATTTAATCAAATAAAAAGAAAACATATTGGAAGATATGCTAGAAGTTTTAATTCTATAGATAATATATGTAATTTACAGTTAGATTTTTTAACTAAAAATATGGATTTATTTGAATTAATGGATAGTTTAAATAATGTTACTAAAGAAGAATTAGAAACTAGTTTAAATAATAAATTAGTTAAAGAAAATTGTGTATTATCTGTTATTATACCACAAAGCTAATAAGAATAAAGAATATTAATTAATTTTTTATAGCTTAAATTATAAATTTTTAATAATATTACCTATACATTTAAGTATCAAATATTTAGTATTCTAATATCAACAAAAGATTCTTATTGGTAAAGTAAAAATAAGATTAAAGGAATTAATAATTAAATCATTTGCCAATTTAAAAGTTTATATAATTGATATGTAAATTATACTTAATTATGTACATCTTTTAATAGAAGTA
>CAMLLW010000015.1 GCA_946481295.1 uncultured Clostridia bacterium
TCTTTCTTGTTTTTAATGTCTTACCTGACAACAGAGATTAGTATATCATCTATATTTTTATATGTCAATCATTTTTTTCATTTTTATTCAAAATCTTTATTCTTTTTTAATTCTCTTTTTCTTTTTGTCATTATTCCTCCAATTTTTCCACTTTCTTTTGCACTTAAACTTTTCCATCCTGTTGCATTTACTTTATCTAAAAGTCCTAATTCTTCTGCTATTTCATATTTTAATATATCATCTTGTGTCATTATATCTTTTTTCTTTGACATAGCCTAACTCCTTAGTAATTTTTATTTTATTTATAAATACTAGCTTTTACAAAAGACTCAAATTTTTGATTAGTATTTGTTATACCTTTAAAAAAATATGCAGGTTGTACAATACTATTTTCATATATATAAACTAATTCTATTTCTTCTAAATATATTTTTATTCCTTTTTCAAAATTTATTGGCAAATCATAATAAGCATCTTTTATAAATTTAATTGGAAAACTTCTTAGTTTTTCATATTTAACATTATAATAATTAGCAGATATTATATTACCAAAAGAATCTAATAATACACTGTTTTTAATTGCATAATTTTTTATATTATTAATTCTAGATATAAAACTAACATTATAATTTTTATTATTATATTCAACTACTGCTTCTTCATAATTATTATCTAATAAATTATCATTAAAAAATTGTTCTGCAATTTTAACAGCACTTTCTAAAGAAATAGAATTACTAATATCTTTGTTATTAAAATTATTTTCAAATTTTATTAAATTTATACTTTTAAATATATATATTCTTTTATTATCTTTACAAAATATATAATAATCTTCATTTTCACCTATAAAAATATCTACTCCCATTAAGATTGCTTTTTTCTTAGCATCTTCTAAAGAAATTTTATTTGACTTAATAGCGTATACATTGAGATTATTATATTCATTTTTTAAAATATTACTATTTATAACATATATATCATTAAATTTTTCTCTTTCTATATTTGAAATATTAGATCTATAGAATTTAGCTTTATTTAAATAATTCGGGATATAAATTAAATTAATATTATTTGTTGCATATAGAAGAATAATTAATATAGACGGACAAAAGAATAAAAATATTTTAAAAAATAATTTTTTATACATAATATTTCTCCTAAATAAATAACTATAATAAATTATGTACAAAAATATGAATTTTATTTATATAATAATAAAAGATGTATTTAAAAATACATCTTTTATTATTATATAAATACTATAATTTATAAATTTTAACTTCTTCTTCTATAGATTTAAAATCTATAATATTACTCATACTATCTATTAAATATGTCCTAAAACTCCCTGTTCCCTCATTTCTTTCAAAAACTTTTTTATATGCCCTTTCACCACATATACCCATAAGAGATACTGCAATAACAGAAGATTCTAAAGCTTTATCTTTATTGGCTGCAATATATGTAGCAATTATACCTCCGAGCATACATCCACATGAAGATATTTTTGACATCATATCACAACCATTATAAACTAAAAATACTTCTGTATTAAAAACAATTAAGTCCATTTCCCCTGTTATAATAATAATAGAACCTGTAGATTGACTTAAATTTTTAGCAAGCTCTATAGTTTCATTTAAATTATTTTCTGTTACTATATCTAAAAGATTTGCACGAACACCCTTAGTATTTCCACAACCATTATAAATTGCTTTAATTTCTGATATATTTCCTTTTATAACATCAAATTTTATACATTTTAAAAGTCTTAAAATAGCTTCTGTTCTAAAAAAAGAAGTTCCTACACCAACAGGATCTAATAATAATGGATGACCTAACTCATTTGCTCTTTCTCCTGCTAAAACCATAGATTCAATACTTATATTATTAATTGTTCCAATATTTATTACAGTAGCATCACAAATTGAAGTTATATCTCTTGTTTCTTTTATGCTATCTGCCATAATTGATGTCCCACCACAAGCTAAAATCATATTAGCAGTATCATTTGCTGAAATATAATTAGTAATACCATGAATTAAAGGTTTTTTTTCTCTAACATTTTTCATAATAATAGATATTACATTTTTCATTTTATCTTGCATAAAATATATCCCCTTAAATTTGTAATGTTAACACTATACAAAATATGTCAAATAATTTATATTATACATAATTTACCTAGATAATACAAGTATTTTAACTGTCTAAAATATTTAATTAATTATTAAAATAATAATAATAATTATGAAATATATATAATACTAATTTTCAATTATGACAAATGCTACCGCATAATCATTACAATGTGATAAAGTTACATCTATATTTTTAATACCTTTTTCTAAATAAATTTTTTCTGCATTATTATGCAATATTATATAAGGTTTTCCATTTTTTCTTCTTAATATTTCTATATCTTTTAATTTAAAATTTCTAAATCCTTCTCCAAAAGCTTTAGCAACTGCTTCTTTAGCTGCAAAATTTGTTGCGGCTGTTATATATCCTTTTTTTTCTATAAGTTCTAATTCTAATTCTGTAAAACATTTTTTTTTAAATGCATTTGATATTATTGCTTTTTTTACTCTATAAATTTCTATAATATCAGTTCCTATTCCCTGAATCATTTTTTTTCTCCAACTCATTATATCTAATGTCTAAAATTTCTATTATTTCTTTCCCAAGCATTCTATGCATTAACTTATAAGTTTTTTCATAGTCATTTTCATATATAGCTTTATCTTCTATACACTTTTTTAATTTTTCTCTTAATTCTTCTATATTAATTTCTAATTCATTTAATCTTTTTTTGCTATCTTTCATTACATTATAACAAATTTCCATAGATTCCTTTAATAATAAAAGGTTTGTTTCTTTTAATTCATTTGATACTTTTTCAATATTATTTGATAATTCTTCTACATCAGAATTAGCTTTTAAAATTGTATTACGTCTAAACTCCATATTATCTTTTATATACATTTCATTATTATCTATACTTCCCATTAATTCTATAATTTTATTTATATCTTTTTTCTTCATTTTTAAAATTAATTCTCTATCTTCTCTTAATCTAGCCTCTGTTTTCATAAGTTCTTTAATTTTAATCTCTAATTTTTTAATTGTTTCTGTTTTATACTTATCTGGAAAAAGCCCTAACCAAACACTATCTAAAATTAATGGTGATATATTTAAATCTTGTAACATATCTAAATCTAAAGTAAATTTATGATTTATTTCTTTTTTTTGTTTTATTCCAAGCATATTAACCCCCAATTAAAATATTAATTTATTATTAATTTTTATAAAAACTTATTAGAGTTTTATGTTTGCAAAAAAATAAGCATAAATAATGCTTATTAATAAATTAATTTTATTTATTATTATTTTTATTTACCAAAATCATATATAAATGGTTCTGATGCAAAGATTAGACCACTACTATCTTTAGAATAAATTATAAATTCATACTTTCCTTCATAAGATTCTGAATAAGTGTATAATTTACCATTTTTATCTTTATATTGTGTATTGCCAAATATCACTATTGGTTCTTCATTATAATTTAAAGTTTTTAATGGAAATATAGTAAAATTACTATCTTTAGGATGCATAATTACTGTATATTCTAAATTTTTATTATTAATATCTCTATCATACAGTAAAATATATTGTTTTCCATAACTTTGTTTTATTTCTTTTATATTGACTATTTTAGGTAATTTAATTATAGAATTGTCTGCAAAATAATTATAATTAGCTATCTTTAAAAAATATTTTAATAAACCATTTACACTTGTGGCTATTGGCAAATATTTATTTTGTTGTGGTAATGCATTGTAAAAAAGTGGTTCATATTTTTGAGATTCTAGTCCTTCTTGAACTTTCTGTAAATTGTCTTTATATTTGTAACTTTGTTTTGCTGTTTTAGAGCCTAATAATTGTACATAATCATTTGCTAAAATTTCTTGTATATCCCATATGTAATTGTAATTTCTTGAAATATTATATGATATAGGATAATTTCTTAAATTTCTTAAATTTCCATACTCAGTATTTAATAATAATTCTGATGGATAAATTTGCTCATACTTTACTATATTATATAATGTGTAATGATGACCATATTCATGTGATAAAAAATACGCAATATCTTTAATATTTTTATATCTATTTCCATAATTTATAGTTATAGTTGCATTATGGCCTAAATGATAAGTTCCATTTTTATTTACAGATATATCATCGTTATATTCTGCAAAAACATTACTATTTCCGCTTGCATTTATAATAATTTTACTTAAATATTGTATTTCATTAGATATTGTATTGTTTAAAAGTTCTCTATATAAGGCTTCTAAAGAAGAGTTATTCCAATTTTTAGAATAACTAATTATAGTTAAATTATTTTTCTTTATTAACCCATAAATTTTGCTATTTTCATTTGCATATGTAATATTAAAAATGTTAAAACTAAAAATAGTAACAAAAAATATATATGCTACAACTTTCACATTTTCCTCCTTAAACAAATGTATTTAAAACTAAATATACTATACCATAATATTATTTATAAATTATTAAACTATATTTAAAATATTATTTCAATTTAATTTATTTATATACAATTATAAATTAGGTATATATGACTCTATTTTTATTTTTTAATAAAATAATAAAAACCACTATTTATAGTGGTTTTTATTATTTTGAAACAAGTATCATAGAAGGATCTATGCTTTTATTTTCTCTTTCTACTTTAAAACCTATATGACTTCCTAAAGCTACACTATATATGGATGGTTCAGATACATTTGCAATAATTTCTCCTTTTGAAACTACATCTCCTTTAGAAAGTTTAATATCATCTAATTGGGTATATGTAGTAACCCATCCATTTCCATGATCTATTAAAACTGTATTACCATCTTCTTTATTATTTTTAATATCTAATACTACACCATCAGCAGCTGCTCTTACTTTATCACCTGTTTTTGCAGCTATTTTTATAGTATCATTTGTTCTAAATTGATCTAAAGTTTCATCGTAAACCATTTTATCTGGGCTATATTCCATAACTATATCACCTGATACAGGCCAATTCATCTCATCTTCTTCTCCAAAATTTTTAGATACACTTGCTTTTTCATTTTTAGGTTGTTCTACCTTACTTTTATTATCTTCTTTATTTTTTTCTTCTGTTATTTTATCTTCACTTTCTGATATTTCTTTCATATTTTCTTCAGTATCTTCTTGAGAAATAATATTTTCTGATTCTTGATCTGAATCTAATATTTCTTTATCTTTAGCTTCTTCATAAATATTTTCTTCATTATTAGTAATATCAGTTGATTTTTCTAAATTATTATCAGAAATACTTTCTTTATTAGTTTTAGATTTACTATTTTCTATATCAGTATAACCTTTTACATTATTATTACTAGTTTCTTTCATATCATTAAGACTTAGTTGCAATTCTGATATATCATTTTTACCATTATTTAAATTTAATGTACTATAAATAATTACAACTGATGCTAACATAATAACCCCTATACATGAATATAATGCTAAATAAAATCCTCTTCTTTGAAATATACTTTGGGACCTTCCTATTATTCTTCTTCTATTTTTCATGAATAACACCTCCAACAATAGTATTAACTCTATATAAAGTTGTTATTCACAATAAAATGTATTTCTGCTATATATTTGCATTTTAATTTTATATACTTGATATATATGTATCCTTATAATAATAATTTAAAATATCTTTATAATTATAACCATTTTTAGCTAAAAAGTTTGCACCTGTTTGACTCATTCCTACACCATGTCCATATCCTTTAGTTATAAAATCTATAGAATCATTTTTTATATTAAAATTAAAATTTGTAGAACGCAATAAGAATATTTTTCTAAATAGACTAGCTTCTATTATTTTGTTTCCTAATTGAATATTTTTGATATAACCTGCTTTTGTATAATTTAATATTTTAATATCTTTTTTTAAGTCATTAGACAGTACTATATTAGGAAAATTATTATTTATAATATTATAAAATTCTTCTTTATTAAAACTTTTTTTATGCTCAAAATCTGGATATTCTTTATCAAAACTACTTTCTACACTTTTTAAATAAGGTAAATCTTTTTTCCAAACATCTTCAGAATTTTCAGTTATACCAGCACTCATAGCATGAAATACTGCTTCTATTGGTTCATTATCATAAATTATAATTTCGTTACAAGTACTATTTACAGCTTGTTCTATTTTTTTATAGTAAGTTTCAAAATCTTTCCCCCATCTATTTTTCATTTCATCTATAGATATATAACTTTGATCTATATCTTTTAAAGAAATATTAGAATTATTTTTTATATGCCTTTGTGCATAAGTACGCGATGCAACAGCTTGTGCTTTTAATGCTTCTATATCATATGAAGCTGGCATTTCACTAGCTACAACTCCTTTTAAATATTCCTCAAATTCATTATCATCTTTTAAAATAATATCTGGACTTAAAATAGATTCATTATTATCTTTATAAGTATTAAAATTATAATTTTTCATATAAATAAAAACTATAATAAATATTATTATACTAATTATAGATAGAATACAATTTATAAATGTTTTATACAAAAAAACACCTCACACAAATTTATATTATTTATATCTATGAGGCATTTTTTTATTTAGAACTATAAATAGATTAATTTTTAAACAAACTATTTAATTTATTAATATCAGAATTTTCTACAGCTTCTTTATTACTTTCTACAATTTGTTCATAAATTTCTCTTCTATGAACACTTATACTTTTAGGTGCATTAATACCTAATTTAACATAATCTCCTTGTACACCTAAAATAACAACTTCTATGTCATCTCCGATAATTATAGATTCACCTTTTTTTCTTGTAAGAGCTAACATAAATTATCACCTCCTTAAGAATTTTCATTCTTTATGTGTTTAATAAATTTATACTTTATTTCATAGTTATTATTTAAAATTAATTGTTCACCCTTTTTATTATTTTTATTAATAACAATAGGTGCTTTTAAATTTATAGTTGATTCTTCTATATTTTGAGAAACATTTATAACTACATAAACACTAAACTCCTCTTCAGAAAATATCTCCAAATTTTTTAATTCTAAATCATCAAAATCTGGATTATATTCTGGTAAGATACAAAATACATCTAAAATAGCTAAAGCTAAATTTGTATCATCTATAGATTGTAACCACATAAATATATTTTGTTCTGCTTCTTGTAATATAACAAATTGTTTATAATCTGTAAAGCCAGGTAATCCTTTATCAAAATTTATAATATTTTTTTCATCTATTTCAATTTTACCAAAATATTTAGTATCCAAATTCATATTTATAAAGTCTCCTTCAAATTTTATTTAAAAAAACATATGTACATATAAAAACTAATAAAAACATAGTATAAAATACTATGTTTTTATATAAAATTAATTAAAGACATTTGTATAATATTTGCTCCAGCTTGCATAGCAGCCTGGTATATAACCTCAGATGAATTTAATTCCATTATTACCTTCATAACATCTACATCTTCATTTTTAGACATTAGTTCTGAAAAACTTATATAATTATCTTCTAATCTAGTTTGTATAAGATCTACTCTATTCATTCTAACACCTAAATCTGTATTTTCAGTAGAAATATTTTTTAAATGTTCATCCATTATACCTATCATATTTTCAAATTTATTTGACATAACTTCTTGTGCTATTTGTTGTTCCTTTAATATTTGTTCTTGTATAGCATTTTCTAATTCTTCTCCTTCTAATCCTTCATTAGTAAACTTTATTCTTAAGTCTTGTTCAGAAGAAAATTGTATATCTCCTATAGCTTTTACAAAATTTTTTAAATCAGCATACATTGAATCAGTAACTATATTTTTTCCTAAAACATTTATATTCATAGGATTTCCAACACCAAGTTCATAATACATATCTTGATTTTCCATATTAAAAACTGTTCCATTTTCATCTGTACAAGTAAAATATGTTTTAGGATTTATCTCTCCTTTAGAAAAACCATCTTTATCATATGTAATTTTTATATTACCATCTTCTGATATTGAATCTTTTACACCTTTACCAAATATTAATTCTCCTGTTTCTTCTATATAAACAATTTCACCTTCTCCTACATCATAAGGATTATAAGTGTCATCATTTGGATTAGGATTTTTAATAGATCTAGTTGTAACAGTCTTATTATTAATAGTTATATTTTTTGCATTTGCATATGGTAATTTCAAAATATCTACTTCTGATACAATAGGTTCACTATCTTTACTTGGTTTATAGTAAGTTTTAGTAGATTCTATATTACTTGTTTTTAAATTTTGTATTATATTTTTATATGATAAATTAGGTTTATCTTTTGTAAATATGCATTGTTCATCAGTTCTAAGTCCAGAAAATACATATCTTCCACCATAAGTTTGATTCATAGTAAGATTTAATTCTTCTGATAATGTTCCTATTTCTTCAGCAATTTTTTTCTTGTCTAAAGGTTCTTTTGTATCACTATATGATACTAATAGCTCTCTAATTCTAGTAGTAATACTATTTACTTCTTCTATAGCTTTATTTGTAATATCCATCCAAGAATTAGCTTGATCTGCATTTTTTTTGTATTGCTCTATTTCATTTACAGAATTTCTAAATTTAAGAGCTCTACCAGCTGTTATAGGATCTTCTGATGGCATTTGAATTTTTTTACCTGTAGAAAGTTGAACATATAAATTATTAACTTTATTTGCATTTTTATTTATATTTAGCATCATTTGATTTGACATCATTTGATTAGTAATTCTCAAGTATATCAACTCCTAATATAAAAAATAAATTTTATACACCAACTCTATTTATTAAATTATCGTATAAATCATTAATAATGCTTATAAACTTAGATGCTGTTTGATATTGCTGTTGAAAAACAATCATATTATTAACTTCTTCATTAAGATCTACTCCAGAAACTTCTATTCTTTGATTGTCTATATTAGCAACAAGACTTGTATAATTTTTTTCAAATTTTTCTGATTGCTTCTTGTCTATTCCAAGTTCAGATGTTATTCCTATAATGAAGTCTCCTATCTTTCCCTCTCTAAATATTGAATTATTATTTTCTAATTCAGCAAATCCTAAAATAATATCATTAGCACTTTCTCCATTACTAGGATCAGATGTAATTGCTAAAAGTGTTGGATCTTTAATTAAATCAGGATTAACTTGAAAATTAAAAACATCAAAATCATCATAGTTTATAGTTTCATTTTCAGATACATCATTATATTTACCATCGGAAAAGAAAGTCCTATTTTTATTACCATGTATATCATAACCATGGATATGACCTGTCATTCCTTCTATTGGATCACCTTTATAATCTAATCCTTCATTAAAAGCTTTTGCAACTGTTCTTACAAGTTTATTTAATTTATCAATATAATGTGGTATTCCTTTATATGATGTAGTTTTTCCATTCTCCACTGTCATTTCATTATTATTACCATCACGTATATCTATAAGACCTTTTAATTCTCCTTTTAAACTTGGACTATAAATATTAAAATCATTGCCACTAGCAAATTTAATATCGTAAAGTCCATCTGCATCATATTTATTTTTTTTATCTTCAGGACCTCTAGCTATAACTTCTAATTTTTGTGCATCAAAATGATTTACAAGTTCATATCCATTAATCAAGACAGAAAACTTTTCAAAATTATTTTCATCTTTTTTTATAGATACATTTACATTTATATATTCACTTAATTCATCTACTAATAAAGCTCTTTTATCTCTTAAATCATTTGCATGTGAGCCATCTATCTCATATTTATATATTTGTTCATTTAAATTTCTAATTTCTTCTCCTATGCTATTTATAGCATTAACTAATGTAGATATCTCATTATTAATATCTTGTTGTTGTTGTTTTAAATTATTTCCTAAATTGTTTATATATTTAGATAACGATTCTGCTGATTTTACAACATTATTTTGATAGGAAACATCTCCTGAATTTGTTGTTAGACTTTGTAATCCGGAAAAGAAAGATTTAAAACTTGCTGAAAGACTTGTATCAGAAAGGCCTACAAATGCATGTTCTATAGCACCCATTTGGATAGATTTTATAGAGTACTCACCTAATACTGGCATTTCTATCCAATATTTCCTGTCTAAGTGTATATCTCTAATTTGTCCAACCCCATATACTTCTGTACCTGTGCCAACCATACCTTTAGAATCAAATGTTGGTAAAGGTTTAGCAACTCTTTGTAAAGCTACTTGTCTTGAATATCCTTTCATGGATGCATTAGCTATATTATGTGAAATTACTTGTAAATTATTTTTTGCACCAAACAATGCTGACGTAGCTACATTAAATTCAAAAAAAGATGATCTCATAAAATCCTCCTCATTATAAACCTACTCTTCCTGTTCTATTTACTAATGTATCTATCATGGAATCAATAGTATTTATCATTCTTGCTGCCGCATTATATGCATGTTGGTATATCATCATATTAGACATTTCTTCATCTAAAGAAACTCCTGATATCTCCATTCTAGCTGAATCTGTTTTATTTACTAAAATTTCTTGACTTCCTAATTTATCTTTATCTCTCTTTACTTCTTCAGCTAAATTATTTATAAAATAACTATATATGCCATCTATATTCATTTGCGGAGAGCCATCTATAGATGTATTTTTTTCTTTCCATTTTTCTAAAATATCTTTAACTACACCTGCATCTCCTTTATCTGGATTTTTAGACAATTGTAATAAATTATAACCTTCTGGTGAACCAGAAACTTTAGGATTTATAATAACATTTCCTAAAGAGTATAATCCTTTGCCATTTTTTAATTCAAATACTTTAAAATTAGGATCATTTTCTCCATTTAAATTATAACCATCAGCAAAACTATCATTTATAAGTGTAATTATTTTATTAAATAAAATATCTAATTCTCGCATAGCTTTAGGAATAGTTGATTTAGTTGCATTAAATTTGTTTCTTTCTAAAGCTATTTTATAATTTTCATCATTTTCTCCATTTGGATAATCATCTGGATTTGGTTTATAATTTAAAGAATCAAAATTGGCTGGATAAAATCCTCTAGATATTAATAAACTCTTTAAATGTCCACTTTCTTCTGTATTATCTCTACCTTTTTCACAAAAATTATATAGAGATTTAGCATTTTTGAAAGTCTTATCAAATGGTAATATTTCTTTAGAATTTGTAAATACAGGTTCTACAAATGAATAATTTGGAGAAGTATATCTAAGACCTAACTTATTTACAGTGCCGTTTGAAATTAGTTCTTTTCCTTCTGTAAATACTTGTACTTCTCCATTAGAATTTTCTTTATATTCTATGTTTATTAGCTTACTTAATTCGTCTAATAATAAATTTCTTTGATCCCTATAATCGTTAGCATATTGTCCATAAGCCTCTTGTTCCCTTATTACAATATTTAAATTATGTATTTCTTCTGTTATTTGATTAATATTATCTACTGTTTTTATAACTTCTTCATTTAAATTATTTTGATCTAATGTAAGTCTCCTGTACATATTATCCATTTTATCTAAAAATGAAATACATGTACTTATAAAATTTCCTCTTGTTTCTATACTTGATGGATCTATAGTAAGATCTTGCAAAGATGACCACAAATCAGTTATTACAGTTTGTGTAGCATAAGCACTCTGTAACTCACCAACTGCACTTTGAATATCCATACCAATAGAATACTTTGTATTAAAATAATTAAGTTTTCCTACTTCTTTTCTATAATTTAAATCTAAAAATTCATTTCTAATCTGCCGTATCCCAATTATATCTACACCTGTACCAATTTGCATTTTACCATTTGCATTACTACCTACACCTCTATACCACATATCTTGTTGAATAGATCTTTGTCTAGAAAAACCCTTAACTTGATTATTGGCCATATTATGTCCAGTAACATTTAAACCAGATTGTGCAGCATGCAACCCACTAGTGGCTGTATTCATACCCATCATATTTTTTATATACCCCCAATTTGTTTATGATTTTGCATCAAAAAAACTATTACAATTAAGTGCAGATTCACCGTCTAAGTTATAATAATTATTTTCGTCATTTATTTTATACATAACAACATTTATAGAAAAATCTATATATTCTAAAGAACTTTCTATTAATAATTTATTTTGATCATTATAATATTTAAGATCATCCAATATATTTCTTAGATTATTTTTTACTTCTAATAATGTACTATACTCTTTTTGATTTTTTATTAATTCTAATATTTTTGTTAAAGTTAGAGATTCTCTTTCTTGATTTAGTACATTAGAAATATCGGATATTATTTTTTCTCTTTTAATTTCTAATTTTTGATTCTTACCTATAATATTATTTTCAGCTGAAATTATATCTTTCAAATCATTTATATCATTATTTATAATGCAATTTCTTTTTTCTTTAGAAATAATTAATAATTGCTCATAATTTATAGATTGATCTTTTAAAATATTAATAAGACTTTCTATTAAACTTGCCACTAAAACACCTCTTTAAAAATTAAATTATAATAAATAATCTAAAATTTTGTTTGCTAAATCTTTAGAAGATATATTATAAGTATCATTTTCTATTCTATTTTTAATTTCATTTATTTTATCTTCTCTTACATTAGGTACATTATTTAAGGCAAACAATACTTTATTAAACTCTTTAGATTGATCTGAAAGTTTAGTCATATCCATATTTTCTTCTTTTCTTGTTGTCCTTTTCATTCTAATAGTATTATTATAAGTATCCAAAGAATTAAAATTATGCATTGCAGTATTATTCAAATCAATATTTGGTCTCAATTAAAACACCTCTTAAAATTTAATTATTATAATTATGATAATTATATCGTAAAAATATAATTTATTAGTTAGACCTTCCTTAGTAAATATATATAATATCTATTTTAAATTGTACTCATTTTTTTTAATATTTAATCATAATTATAATTATATTTTATTTATTTTTATTGCTAACAATAGATAAAGTTATAGATATTATACTTTTAGGTCTAAAATAAGATAAAGTTTTTGCACATTCATTAATAGTGCTACCTGTTGTATATATATCATCTACTATAGCAATATTCTTTTCATATATATTATAATTCTTATTAAAAACAAATGCACCCTTTATATTATTTTCTCTTCCAATAGGTGTTAATCCACTTTGCGCTTTTGTATTCTTTGTTCTTAATAATAAATCTGGTATTACAGGTATGTTTATATATTTAGAAATTTCTTTGGCTAATATATATGACTGATTAAATCCTCTTGTTCTCATTCTATTTTTATGTATAGGTACAGGAGTTATGTAGTCTATATTTTTATAATCTTCTATATTTTCCAATATATATTTAGCCATTAAATATCCTAACGCTCTTCCCACACTTGCTTTTTTAGAATACTTAAATTTATATATTATATCTTTTATTAATAACGATAGGTAAGACTTTGATATTATCTCCAACTTTTCCCCCGCTTCACACCGTACATGAGACTTTCACCTCATACGGCGTTCCATCATTTAATATTAATTATTAAATGACTAGTGGCTATCCCTCCGCAGATTATTATCTCTGTTTCATTAGTACTGTGCCACCACTCTCACTAACATTAATATTAGTTATAGTATTTACTTTTCCTAATAAACGTTTCTCAACATGGCAAGATGTTTTTTCTCCACGTTGTTAGCTTTCAACGTTCCAATAATATTCTTATTTATATATTTTTAAATACATAAAATTATCCTTAGATCCTTTCTTTATGCCTGTTTGCTTAATACTACCTATAATAATATAAGGAATTTCCTAACAAATATTTGTACTAATCCTCACAAACGATATTTTTATATATATTAGCATTTCTACTAATTATATTTAGACACGTACATTCGAAAGTTCGTCAGTATATAATACATTCTAATCATAGATAATTATTAACCCCCGACCTATAAATCTCTTGACCACCTCTGGTTCACATTTCCTCAGAACTATCTGTTAGGGAGAAGTCTTAGTCGTCTTCACCGAGCTTCATACATATATATCTTGCCATATATATGCATGTCGGAGTATTAGGGAGAACCCTTTGGGACGTTACTCCTTCATTTGATTCTAAATATTATTAGTTCTCATAAATAATTATAATCTATTTATGGCTTATCCTTTCTGCTTATGCACTAAGATAAGAACGTTTCGCACAATTGTCATATTCAAATACAGATATATTTCTATTAAAAGCAAAATTTTTATTTTTACAACTTTTACACATAAATGTATCAAAGTCTACATGTACTCCACATATATTGCATGTTGGTTTATTTATAAATTTTATATCATTCTTACAATTATCACATATATATCTAGGCTTATTAATTTCTATTATACTATCACATACCATACATTTTGGTGGATATATTATATCTAAAATATTATCTAGATATAAAAATATATTATTAATATTAACCACTTCCTAAAAATTTTATTTATCATTTAAAAGTTCTACAAATTTTTTTATCCTAAATGATAGATAAGAATATCTAAGTATTTCTCTATTATTATCTATCATTTTAAACAAAGCTTCTTTAATTCCAACTATAACAACCAATTCTTTTCCTCTTGTAACGGCTGTATATAAAAGATTTCTTGTAAAAAGCATATATGGTCCACTATGAATTGGTATTATAACAACTTTATATTCACTTCCTTGAGATTTATGGATTGTTAAAGCATAACTTAAATTAATTTCATCCAACTGAGAAAAGCTATAATAAACTGTTTTATTATTATAAAATTCTACTTCCATTAGCTCTTCATCTACATATATATTTTTAATTATGCCTTCATCTCCATTAAAAACTCCTATACCTTCATCTAATTTTTTACGTACATCATCATAAACTAGCCAAGGTGTATTATAATTATTTTTTATTTGCATAACTTTATCACCTTGTCTAAAAATAGTACCTCTAAAAATATATTCTTGTTTATTTTTAGATTTAGGATTTAATTTTTCTTGTAAAAGATTATTTAAATTATTAATTCCTAATTGTGATTTTCTCATAGGGGTTAGTACTTGTATATCTCTAACTTTATTACATTTTAAAAAATTAGGTATTCTTCTATCTACTAAATCTAAAATAATATTTATAATGTCATTTATATTTTTCCTTTGTATAAAGAAGAAATCTTTTTCTTTTACATTTAAAATAGGATATATTCCTTTATTAATTTTATGTGCATTTGTAATTATTGCACTTTCTTGTCCTTGTCTAAAAATCTCTGTAAGATATATTGTTTTTATACATTCACTATTAATTATATCTTTTAAAACATTACCTGCACCAACTGACGGTAATTGATCTACATCTCCTACTAGTATTAATCTAGTACCATCTGCTATAGCTTTTAAAAGACTATGCATTAACATTAAATCTATCATTGAGCTTTCATCTACAATAATAACATCTGCTTCTATAGGATTATCTTCATTTTTTTCCATACCTTGCATGTAATTTTCTGTTTCAGAATTTAATCCAAGTAATCTATGAATAGTTTTAGATTCAAAACCTGTAGATTCTGCCATTCTTTTAGATGCTCTACCTGTAGGTGCACATAGTTCTACTTCTAAATCTTGATTTTTTAATAATCTTAAAATTATATTAATTATTGTTGTTTTACCTGTACCAGGACCCCCTGTTATTATTAAAACACCTCTCGTTAAAGCTTCTTTTACAGCCTTTTTTTGATTTTCTGCTAAAATAATATTTGTTTCTTTTTCCACATTACTAATTTGTTCATTAATTGTATCTTCTTCTTCTATTACTGTAGAAAGTTGTAATATTTTTTTAGCAACATAATTTTCAGCATAGTAGTATTTATTTAGGTATATTATTTCTTTATTATAAATTTTTTCTTGTATAATTTCTCTTTTTAATTCAGATTTTATTATTATATTTTCAATTAAATTTTTATCTATATTTAATAATTCTTTTAATTTTTCTTCTAAAATAATTTTAGGCAAACATGTGTGTCCATTATTTAAACTTATATTTAAATAGTACTTTAATCCAGCTTCTATACGTTCTTCAGATTCTAATCCAACACCTAACTTAAATGCAATCTGATCAGCAGTTTTAAATCCAATACCAGAAATATCGTTTACTAATATGTATGGATTTTTATTTATTACTTCTATTGTTTCATTTTTATATTTTTTAAAAAGTTTAATTGCAAAATTACTACTTATACCATAATTTTGTAAATAAAGTATAACTCTTCTTAAACCTACCTGTTCATTAAATATTTCTCCTATAGTTTTTGCCTTTTCTAAACTTATACCTTTTATATTAGATAGTTTTTCAGGAGAATTTTCTATAACTTTTAAAGTATTATCTTTAAATTCAGATACAATTCTTTTTGCTAAAACTTCTCCTAAACCCTTTATAACTCCAGAAGATAAATATTTTTCTATTCCTTCTACAGATGTAGGAATACTTTTTTCATAAGAAACTGCATTAAATTGTTCTCCATATATAGGATGAGTTGTATAATTACCTGTAAGATTTATATGTTCACCTTCATATAAATTTTCAATATAACAAGTACATACAATATCATCTTTTACACTTTTTGAATCATCAGAAATAGAAAAAATAAAATAACTATTACTAGGGTTATAGTAAATAATATGCTCTACTGTGCCATGTATATTAATATTTGATTCCATAAAACCACCTAATTATATTTTAATAATTAGATTGTAACCTTTTTTATAGAAAATTACAAAAAAACATATGTATATAAATAAAATTTTATTATATATTTTGACATTTTTATACTTTATTTTGTATACTAACTTTTAAATCTTTAGCTTTATCTTTTAATTTTTCTTTTCCATATTGTTTTGAAACAATAACTTTTCCTAACCATTTTAAACTTTTATCATTTTGACCAATAATACTATAAATTACTCCCAATAAATATTCACATGTTAATTCATCTAATCCACAAAGCGGAAATTCCTCTTCTGTATATGCTTTTTCAAAACCCGTAACTGCTTTTATCAAAAAATCTGTTTCTTTTTTCTTTTCTTCATTTATTCTATATACCCATGCTAATTTTAAACAAATATATGCTTGTTCACTAATATTACTATTTTTAATCATATGACTTAAAATTGCCATTTTATATCTTTGAATAACACTTTCTTTAGAAATATTAAATGTACTTTCTGTATATTTAAAAAATGGCGTTATCTTTTCTTGAATTTTATTTCTTTGTACAGTATTTAATTTATTATCAATAAACATTGTTAAAGTTGTATATCCACATTTAGGACACATTAAAGTATCATAATATAAAGGTTCTATAGGTTCACAAATAGGTCTTAAATCTATATCTGAATCTATAATCCTAATTTTAACTTTTCTTGCTACATAATCTTTAAATTTTTGACTACAACATGGACAAGTAAATTCTTTATATCCTATATATTTTTTATAATCTATATTATTATCCATTTTATAAACCTCCAATTTTTGTTAAAATTATGCAAAATAAAAATCTTCATATCTTTTTCGTGATATAAAGACTTAGCAATATTTCCTAATTTTTTATTTGTATCTTATCTAATATGTTATTTATATTCTTCTTTACATTATCGTACATTTAATTACTTTTATAAATATAATAAAAGTTTTTATTTCTTACATTGATATTTATATTATTTACTTATATTAGAATTTTTGTATATATTTAACTAAAATTATTGTATAATTTAAAATTTTATATAATTTTTTATTGTTACTTCTTAAAATATCGTACTTATATATATTTTATTTTATAATATTTTATTTTTTTTATTTTTAAGTTATTGTAAAACATGTTTAAATTGTTTATATCATTTTATAACTTTTAACTTATAATAAAATTATTTATGACGATATTTTTATCATATTTGCATATATTTATATATATTTTCTATTACAAATCAATAACGGAGGTAATAAATAAATGAATAATCTATTTGACTTAACAGGAAAAGTTGCATTAGTTACAGGTGGAGAAGAGGGGCTTGGTGCTGATGCTGTAGTAGCATATGCAGAAGCTGGTGCTGATATAGCTATTATAGGTTTAGAAATCGAAGACTTAAATAATATGAAAAATAAGATAGAATCTTTAGGTAAGAAATGTATTGTTCTTGAATGTAATGTTTCTCATGAAAAAGAAGTAAAAAATGCTATTCAAACTATATATGATTATTTTGGACATATAGATATACTTTTAAATAATGCAGGAATTAGTATGTTTGGTGGTGTTGAAGATCTTACAGAAGAAGAGTGGGATAGAGAGTTTGATGTAAATGTAAAAGGAATTTTCCTTGTATCTAAATATGTAGTTCCTATAATGAAAAAACAAAATTATGGTAAAATTATTAACGTATCATCAATAAATGCTAAAATAGCTGATAAAAATGATGCTTTTATTAGACATGCATATAATGCATCAAAATCTGCTGTATTAGGTCTTACAAAAGGAATGGCTTGTTCCTATGCAAGATATGGTATAAATGTTAATGCTGTAGGCCCTGGTTTATTTGAGTCTGCAATGACAAAAGATACTTTAATGAAATCAGATAGATTTTTACACATATACACAGAAATGTGCCCTTCTGCTCGTGTTGCAAAAAAAGGTGAATTAAATGGTACTATTCTCTATTTCTCTAGCAGTGCATGTGATTATGTTCAAGGTCAATTTATTATAGTAGATGGTGGAACAAGTATAGTTTAAATAATTAAAGATTTTATCTTTTTATTCATTATTAAATAAAAAGAAGAAAAATAAAAATCTTTGTAAAACAAAGATTTTATTTTTCTTCTTTCTTAAATTGTCTACCTGTGTGATCCATAAAATAATTATCTTTATAAATTAAATCTGCGATTTTTACAATTTCATATCCTTTAGATTTTAATCCTTTTATTGTTTCATCTAAAGATTCAGGTGTATATTTTGCATCATTATGAAATAAAATTATAGAACCTTTACCTAAATTTTTATTATTTAATACTTGATCTATCTGTGCCTGTCTTCCTTTTTCTTTCCAATCTAAACTATCAACATCCCACTGAATAGAATAATAATTGCATTCTTGGGCAGCTTTTAACACAGTAT
Source organism: uncultured Clostridia bacterium (assembly GCA_946481295.1). Classification (GTDB taxonomy): domain Bacteria; phylum Bacillota; class Clostridia; order Lachnospirales; family UBA5962; genus CAMLLW01. Next base: position 19,313 of record CAMLLW010000015.1, read on the forward strand.
CATTGTATTCACCAAAAGGAGGTCTATATAATTCCATATCTACACCTAATAAATCTTTTACTTTCTTATGTGCATTCATAATTTCTTCTTTATTTTGTTCTAAACTTAATTGGGCACCATGCGGATGTGTATTTGAATGGTTCCCAATATCATGACCTTGTTCATAAATTTTCTTTACTTCATCTGGATATTTATCTATCCAATATCCACAAAGAAAAAATGTAGTTTTTACATCATTATCCTTTAAAATTTTTAATAACTCATCTGTATCATCTGCTCCCCAAGCGGCATCAAAGGAAATAGCAACTTTATTTTGATCTGTATTTACAGAATATATAGGTAAACTTTTTTTTGCTGGTTTTGCTGTAGTTTGATTAAAAACACTTTGAACAGTTGGTTTAGCTATTAAAGAAGCTGCAACTATAAAAGTAAAAATTAATAAGTATTTTGTAACTTGTTTTTTATTTAATACTATAAATTTAGGTTTTAATTTTAACACTATGTACACCTCCTTTTAATATATTTATTTTTAAGTTTTGATAAATATGACATACAAAAATAAAAACTTTATATCTTAAAAGATATAAAGTTTTTATTTACCTCTAAGTTCTTGTCTATTATTATATAATGTATCTAAAATTTTATTATAATAATTATCTAATGAATTATGTTGTTTATTCATATTATCTAATGTAAATTTCATTGCTTGTTCAGCTTTTGCTAAAATTTCATCTGCATAATCCATAGCATTTATTCTAATATTTTTAGCGTCTTTTCTAGCATCTTCTAATATTTTTTCACTTTCTTCTAAAGCAGCTTTATAAATTTCATGATCTGAAATTAATCTATTTGATTTTGTTTCAGCACTTTTCAATGTGTTTTCTGCCTCTTTACTTGCATTTTCTAACATTATTTTTGACTTTTTTTCTGCTTCTTTTAAAAGTTTATCTTTACCATCCATTAATTTTCTAGATTCTTTAATTTCATTTGGTAAGTTTAATCTTATTTCATCTATAACTTCATATATAAGTTCTTTATCTACGGCTACTTTACTAGAAAACCTTACAGCCTTACTATCTTCTAAAATATCTTCTATCTGAGCTAAATAACTTTCTATAGACTCCATTTAATAATACCTCCAATATCATCAATTATTTAGACCCATATCTAAATTTTAATTCTTCTTCTATTATATTTGGTACCATTTTAGAAATATCACCTTTAAATTCTGCAATCTCTTTAACAATACTAGAGCTAATGAATAAATTGTTTAAAGTTGTTGGAATAAATATAGTTTCTATTTCTTTATTTAATTCTCTATTAGTTAGAGCCATCTGAAATTCATATTCAAAGTCAGTAAGTGCTCTTAACCCTCTTATAACAATATTTGCATTATTTTCTTTTGCAAAGTCTACTAATAAACCAGAAAACGACTCTACTTTTATATTAGGGATATCCTTAGTTAAAATTTGTATATGTCTTTTACGTTCATCTACTGTAAAAAGAGATTTTTTTGCAGGATTATTTAAAATGGCTACTACTAAAGTATCTACAAAGTTTACTGCCCGATTAATAATATCTAAATGACCATATGTAATAGGATCAAAGCTTCCAGGATAAACTGCTATCATATTAATCCTCCAATTTTAAAATTAATACTATTGTTTTACCATAGTGTTTTTCTTTTATAATTTCAAAATGTTCAAATTTATTGATGTCATCATCTATACTTTGTTCTACAATTAAAATTCCATTTTGAGATAATATATTTTGTTCTCTAATTTGTTTTACTGTTTTTACATTTAACTCTTTTTTATATGGAGGATCCATAAAAATTATGTCAAATTTCTCATTATTATTATAAAAATTATTTATAGCATTATTAACGCTTTCTTCGCATAAATGTACTTCATAATCTCCTAAAGCTTTTTTAACATGATCTAAATTTTTAATTATAATATCTTTAGTATGTGTATCAACAAAAGTACATTTTTTTGCACCTCTACTTAAAGCTTCTATTCCTATTCCACCTGTACCACTATAAAGATCTAAAAAATTACTATTATAAACATAGTTATCTATCATATTAAAAATTGACTCTTTTACACGGTCTGTTGTTGGTCTTGTAGATAATCCATCAGGAGCATATAGCTTATGTCCTCTTGCCTTTCCTCCAACAACTCTCATAAAATCAAATCCTTTTTTTTAAAATTTTAATTTTCTACATTAATGACTTTATTATACATAAATATACTATATAAGTAAATAGTGTTACATACCATTAATTTCTTATTATAACTGAAAAGTATTTAGAATATTTTTTTCTGCAATATCTTTTAATTTATTAAAATTAATTTTGTTATTTTTAAGTAAATCTATACTTTTTTGAACTTCTTTTAAAATGTCTATATCTTTATATAAATTTGCTATTTTAAAATCTGGTATACCATGTTGCTTTGTTCCAAAAAAATCTCCCGGGCCTCTTAGCTTTAAATCTAATTCTGATAATTTAAAACCATTATCTGTACTTATCATTGCTTTCATTCTCTCTTTTGTAACTTTTGATTTAGAATCAGTAACTAAAATACAATAAGATTTATATTTACCTCTACCTATTCTTCCTCTTAATTGATGTAATTGTGCAAGTCCAAAACGTTCTGCATTTTCTATTAACATTATAGTTGCATTTGGAACATTTATTCCAACTTCTATAACTGTAGTAGATACTATAACTTGTATACTCCCATTATAAAAGTCTCTTAAAATTTCTTGTTTTATATTTGATTTCATCTTTCCATGTAAAAATTCAACTCTATAATTTTTAAAATATGAATCTTTAATCTTTTTTGTATATTCTATAACAGAATTTAAATTTAAATCATCTGATTCATCTATTGCTGGACATACTATATATGCTTGTCTTCCTTTATCTAATTCCTTTAAAATAAAATTAAAAAATCTTTCTCTATAACTTGAATTTACATAATATGTTTCTATTTTCTGTCTACCAGGAGGTAACTCATCTACAATAGAAATATCTAGATCACCATATAAAATTAATCCTAAAGTGCGAGGTATAGGAGTTGCACTCATTATTATCATATGTGGATTACAACCTTTTTTAAATAGATCATTTCTTTGTTTTACACTAAATCTATGTTGTTCATCTGTAATTACCATAGCTAGGTTATTAAATTTAATATCTTCCTGTATTAATGAATGTGTTCCTACTACCATCTGTGCATTACCTTGTTCTATATCTAATTTAGTTTTAAGCTTATCTCTTTTTTTTAGTCCACTAGTTAAAAATACAGTATTTATATTAAAATTATCAAAAATATTTTTAAAACTTTCAAAATGTTGCGTTGCTAAAATTTCTGTAGGCGCCATAATAACACTTTGATATCCATTTTTAATAGCTAAATAACTTAAAATTAAAGCTAAAATTGTTTTACCAGAGCCAACATCACCTTGTATTAATTTATATAATAAATTACCATTTGAAATTTCTTTTATAATATCATTTAATACAGTGTTTTGAGCATTTGTTAGTTTAAAGGGTATCTTTTCTAAAATATCCTCTATATTAAGATCATTAAATTTAAAGTTATTATTAGTTTTTTTATTGTCTCCTTTTATTATATATAATGATAATTGAGTAAAAAATAGTTCTTCAAAAACTAATCTTCTTCTCGCAATAAAGAAAGATTCTTTATTTTCTGGAAAATGAATATTCTTTATAGCATATTTTTTAGTACATAAATTATTATCTTTTAAAAATTTTTCTTCAAAATAATCTTCTATACAATCTAAATAATTATCTAAACAAATTTTTATATAATTTCTAAGCATTTTTTGAGATAATTTTTTTGTACTTTTGTATATTGGTAAAATTGAATTTCCTATAAAATTTTTATCATCTATATGTTGATACTCTGGAGATTCTAATGTAAGCTTATTTAACTTCTTATATACTTTACCCCAAAAAATATATTCATTACCTTCTTTAAGTGCATTTTTTAGATATACTTTATTAAACCAAACTACTTCTATATTACCAGTACTATCACTAATAACTGTTTTTATAATTTTAAGAAATCCCTTTGCAATTATTTCAGGTTTTTTCATTATTTTTGCTTTTATATAAACAAAAGTATTATCTTCACATTCACAAATTTTAATAATCTTATCTCTATCTTGATAATCTCTCGGATAATACATAATTAAATCTTCAATTGTATAAATACCAATTTTATTAAATAATGTTTCTCTTTCAGCGCCTATGCCATTTAAATTTGTAATAGATTCTTTTAAAATCATAAAATCTCCTCAAAATAAAAACGCCCTAAGGCGTTTTATTATTATTCTACAGAAATTATATAGTGATATAACGGTTGTCCTCCATTAAATAATTCTATTTCCATATCTTCATATTTTTCTTCTATATAATCTTTTAAAATATTTACATTTTCATCCGTTTGATCTTCACCGTAATAAATACTTATTAATTCTGCATCCTTATTTTTAGATATCATATTATCTATAAGTTCTTTAGTTCCATCTAAAATACTCTTCGATACATTAGATATTTTACCATCTAACATACAAAGAATATCACCTTTAGATATTTCTATATCATCTACAACTGTATCTCTAATAGAATATGTTACTTGTCCTGTTTGAACAGTTGATATTGAATTATTCATATTTTGTAAATTATCTTCTAAACTTAAATCCTCTAAATGATTTAACATTGCTGTTATTCCTTGAGGAATTGTTTTTGTAGGTATTACAAAAACTTTTTTATCTGTAGAAAGTTTTGCAGCTTGTTCTGCAGCTAAAATAATATTACTATTATTAGGTAAAATTATAATATTATTTGCAGGTATGCTATCTACAGCTTTTAAAATGTCTTCTGTACTAGGATTCATAGTTTGACCGCCTTCTACGACGTAATCTACTCCTATACTTTTAAACATTTCAGTTAAACCTTTACCTACAGATACTGAAATAAATCCTAATTCTTTATAATCTTTCTTGCTAACTTTTTTCTCTTCTTCAACATTAACTATATTAGTATGTTGTTCTTTCATATTTTCAATTTTCATTCTTGAAAGATGACCAAATGTTAAAGCTTTTTCTAACACTTTTCCTGGATGATTCGTGTGCACATGAACTTTTATAATATCATCATCTGCAACAACAACTATAGAATCTCCATTTTTTTCTAAGAAAGATTTTAGATCTTTTTCTATTTTATCTGAAGAATTTTCTAAAACAACAAAAAATTCTGTACAATATGCAAATTTAATATCTCCACTAGCATTACTTATTGCATTTTTAGAATTTACAGGACTAGTATTACCAGTTTCTATATTAGAATTTACAGAAATATCATCTGGTAAATACTTAGCATTTAAAGCTCCTTCTAAAATAGTTAATAATCCTTTACCACCTGCATCTATAACACCAGCTTGTTTAAGTTCTGGTAACATAAATTGAGTCTGCAATAATACTTTATTGGCTTGTTCTAAAACAGAATTTAAAACTAAGTCAATATCATTTTCATCAAAAGATATTTCTAGTGCACTTTCTGAAATTGCTTTAGCTACAGTTAAAATAGTTCCTTCTTTTGGCTTCATAACAGCTCTATAAGCGAATTCTACAGCTTTTACAAAAGCACTGCACAAGTCTTCTATAGTAGCTACATTTTTTCCTTCCAATCCTTTAGCAAATCCTCGAAATAATTGTGATAAAATAACTCCTGAATTACCTCTAGCTCCTCTTAAAGAACCACTAGAAGCTATCTTAGCTATCTCATAAATATTTGAAGTATTAACTTTTTCTACTTCTTTAGCCGCAACTAAAACTGTCATAGTCATATTAATACCTGTATCTCCATCTGGAACAGGAAATACATTTAAAGCATTTATTTCATCCTTACTAGAATTTAAAGTATTTGCTCCAGCAATAATTGCTTTTCTTAATACATGACCATCTATAATTAGTGTACTCAATCTTTTCCCTCCTGACTATTTGTCAATTCTTATGCCTTCCACAAAAACATTTACTTGTTCGACATCTAGACCTATAAATTCTTCAACTCTATATTTTACTGCATCTACAAGACTTTTTGAAATAGCAGGTATATTTGTTCCATATTCTACGATAATGTGTAAATCTATAATAGCTTTATTATTATTTATATTTAGTCTAACACCCTTAGACAAACTTTCTCTTTTTAAAAGTTGTACTAAACCATCTTTTACATTTCTAGCAGCCATTCCAACAACACCATAACATTCTGTTGAAGTAATACCAGCCATGCGTGCAATAACTTCATTATCTATTTTTATGTTGCCATATTCGTTACTAATTTGCAAAGACATTTTTTTCCTCCTTCAAGTTTTTTTATCATTTTATTTATATATTATACAACTTTTAATATTATTAATAAAGAAATTTTTGTTGCAATAAAATCTTCAATCTGATAAAATGTTTTTATTGTTTATAAATTATTAAGGAGGTGCGCATGATGGCAAAATGTGAAATTTGTAATAAAAGTGTTCGCACAGGTCATAGAATTAGCATAACTCGTAGCCAAGTTTCTAGAAGAGCTAATAGAACTTGGAAACCAAATATAAAGAAAATTAAAGTTAGAGAAAGTAATGGTACAGTTAAATCAATGCATGTTTGCACTAGATGTATTCGTTCTAATAAAGTAGTGCGTGCTATATAATTAAAAAATAAAATAAGCCTATATTAGTAATATGGGCTATTTTTATAATTAACTAGTTTTAAAATAAAAGCCGACATATTATTTATAAATAATATGTCGGCTTTTATTTTAAAACTAATTCTTCATTCCTAAACATTTTTTTACTATATTACCAGCAAATTTAGGTAATTTTATTACTTTAAGTTTTACCATACGTATCCTCCTTCTTAACACCAATATAATAAATAAAAGCCTAATATTGCAAGCCATATTGCCATAATATATATACCACCAGGCATAAAGATAACTATAAGCATGCCAAAACTAATAGATAGTGCTATAACGCCTAAGAGTCTATGAAACATAATTCACCTCTTAAACTTATTTCTAGTAACTAAGTAATGATACTATATAATATATGCAAAAAGTCTTTTTATGTACGTCTAATGATTTAATAATTTTACATATTCAGATATAGTTACAAGCTCTATATTATCTTTATCAAAGCTTGCTTTTACATTTTTTATTGCCTGTGCTGTAGGAACTCCGCCTTCTTCTCCAACGTGACCAATAGCTATAGCAAATCCTCTTTTCTTAGCAATTTTAGCAGCTTGTAATAAGTTTTTTTCTATTTCTGATACATCTTTTGTCCCATCTAAAAAAACATCTCTTTCTACACATATAACTCCAAGCTCATCAGCTATTTTTTTTGCTACACTTTTATTAGTTGTCTTACTATCTATAAAAATTAATTTATTTTCTTTACAATATTCTATAACTTTTTTCATTATATCTTCATTTTCTGTAATTTTAGATCCCATATGATTATTTATACCTACAATATTTCCCACACTTTCTGCATCATCAATAATTCTTTTTTCTACCTCATCTAAACTCATATTATTAAGAATTGCTCCTCCTCCTAACCAAGTTGCACTTCCTGTATGTGCTTCCATTGGTAAATGTAAAATAGTATCTTTACCTTTTTTTCTTAATTCTTCTGCTTCTTCTTTACTATTAGGCATCTTTGGCATAACAGCTGCAGTATAAGGCACATCTAAATTTAAAAAATCATCTGTTCCATTTGTTCCATTACCAAAATCATCTATAATTATTGCTAAATATGATTTTTCTACAAAATTACTTGTAGCAGCAAGTTTATCTTTTGAAGGTGAAAAAGCAAAATAAAATATTAAACATACGCATGATATTCCAAAAATACTATATGCAATTTTAGTCCCATTAAAAATAAATACTTTCATAAAAACCTCCTTAAAATAAAAAAAGCTATCTTTAAATTATATTTAAGATAACCTTTTTTATATGCATATTTATAAAATTATTTTAAAGTAAACTATTTATATTTTGCTATGTTCATTATTAAAATTATAATATAAGATAATTAAATTTTTGAATCGTATTTTTTTACAAATCCAAATCCTAAAGGATAAGGTCCTGTATGAGTACAAACTGTTGACCCAATTTGCCAAACAGGAATATCATAAGTAAGTTTAAAAGTATCTTTAACTTGTTTAGATAAATCAACTGCTTCATCTAATTCAAGTCCTTTTCCAATTATAAAACTATAGTCATTAGGATCTTCTCCTGTTTTCTTAAAATGTCTAAGTCCATTTTCTTGAATTTTTTTTAATGCTTTTTTCTTTCCTCTAGCTATGCCTCCAGAAAAAATTTCTCCTTCTTTCATAATAATAAGTGGTTTAAGTCCCATAGCTGCTGCTGCAAAATAAGCAACATTTCCTATACGTCCACCTTTTTTTAAATATTCTAAATTATCAACAGTAAAAAAGATCCTACCTGTTGGTAAAATTCTTCTTATATTTTGTACAGTTTGTTCAAAATCTATATCTGCATCTCTCATTCTTACTATTTCCATAATTAAAAGTCCTTGCTCTACAGTACACATTCCACTTTCAATTATTTCTATTTTATTATTTGGATAGCTTTCTAGTAAAATATCTTTAGCTGCCATTGCTGATTGATATGAACCGCTAAGTTGTTTAGATATACAAACACAGATTACATCTTTACCTGCTTTAATAGTAGGTGTAAATGCATCTATATAATCTTGTACATTAGGCATTGAAGTTTTAGGAAATAAATTTTCATTTATAATTTTTTTATAATAATCGATAGTATCTATTTCTATTTTTTCCTTCATATATTTATTATCATCAAAAGATATATAAAAATATACTTGATGAATATTATTCTCTTTTATTATATCATCCGATAAGTCACAAGAACTATCGCTAAAAATATCATAAGACATAAATAATAGAACCTCCTATATAATTTAATACAATACAGTCAATACAGTATTAATTTTTAACTCTTATCATAAGTTTTTATATCATTATAGCATATCAATTTTTATAGTCCAATAATTACTATTAATATTTGTTTTTAATTTTAGACATTTTAAAGTAATATTAAACAAATCTAAATTTAAATAAAAATAAAGAATACTTTAAAGTATTCTTTATTTAGATTTTATTATAGTTCCACCACATACTATACAATCATCTTTATCATAAAAAACAACTGCTTGACCGGGTGTAACTGCTCTTTGAGGTTCTTTAAAATCACAAGTTAATATATTATCTTTAAAACTTATAGTTGCATCACAAGGTGTATGACTATATCTAATTTTTGCACGAACATCTAAGGTACTATCTAATTTTTCTATTGACATAAAATTGACATCTTCTGCTATTAAACCATCACTGTATAAATCTTCATCTTGAGATAAAACTACTTCGTTTTCTTTTGCTCTAATTTCTTTTACAAACATTCTTTTCCCAAAAGATATACCTAAACCTTTTCTTTGTCCAATAGTATAATAAATTATTCCTTTATGTCTACCTAGTATATTTCCATCAATATCAACAAAGTTTCCTTCTAAAACTTCTTTATTGGAATTTGCTTTTAAAAATTCTGGATAATTATTATCTTCTACAAAGCAAATTTCTTGACTATCTGGTTTATTAGCAACTTCTAAGCCTATTTCATTTGCAATTTTTCGAACAACATCTTTTGAATATTCCCCTATAGGCATAAGAGTATGCTTAAGCTGTTCTTGTGTTAAATTAAATAAAGCATATGTTTGATCCTTGTTTAAAGCATCAGCTCTTTTTAAAGTAAATCTGCCATTTTTTTGTACTACATTTGCATAATGTCCAGTAGCTATATAATCTGCTCCTAATTCTAAAGCTTTATTAAGCATAGATTCCCATTTAACATATCTATTACAAGCTATACAAGGATTTGGAGTTCTTCCTAAATAGTATTCTTCTATAAAATTATCTATAACTTTTTCTTTAAAATCTTTTTTAAAGTTTAAAACATAATAAGGTATATCTATTTTATAGGAAACCCTTCTTGCATCTTCAACAGCAGATAAACCACAGCAACCTCCATTTTCGATAATATTACAGCTATTGTCGTCTTGCCAAATTTTCATTGTTATGCCTATAACATCATAACCTTGTTGTTTTAAGAGATAAGCTGCAACAGAGCTATCTACACCTCCAGACATTCCAACAATAACCTTTTTTTTATCCATTCTTAATTTTACTCCTCGTCAAATAAGTCATGGTGATCAAGATCATCATCTTCTTTAGGTGGTTCTAATCCTTCTATTTTAATATTGTTTGTTTTTGCATAATCCCATAAAGCAGCTCTTAATGCTTCTTCAGCTAAAACAGAACAGTGAACTTTAACTTTTGGTAGACCATCTAATGCTTCCATAACAGCTTTATTTGTTAATTTTAAAGCTTCTTCTATAGTTCTACCTTTTATAAGTTCTGTAGCCATACTACTTGTTGCAACAGCAGCTCCACAACCAAAAGTTTTAAATTTAGCATCTTGTATAATACCATCTTCTATTTTTAAATAAACTTTCATAATATCGCCACATTTTGCGTTACCAACTGTACCAACACCACTAGCATCTTCTATTTCTCCAACATTACGAGGATGCATAAAATGATCCATAACTTTTTCGCTGTATTCCATATTAATTACTCCTTTTGTATTATAAATATTATTTTATTTTTTATTTATTACTTTTTAAAAAATCTTCCCATAAAGGTGACATGTTTCGTAATCTTTCTATAATAGGTGGTAATTCTTTTAATAAAAATTCTGCTTCTTCTTTAGTATTATACCTTCCTAATGTTATTCTTACAGAACCATGTGCCTTTTCATGTGGTAAACCTAGAGCTAATAAAACATGTGATGGGTCTAAAGATCCAGATGTACATGCAGAACCACTAGAAGCTTCAATTCCTTTAAAATCTAACATTAATAATATAGATTCACCTTCTATAAAATCAAAAGTTATATTAACATTATTTGATAATCTTTGTTCTGGATGTCCATTTAAATGAGTATATGGAACTGTGTTTAAAATACCATCTATTATTGTTTGTCTTAACTCTAATAATCTTTTATTTTCTTCTTCCATTTCAGATGTTGCAAGTTCTATAGCTTTTCCTAAGCCTACAATACCGCAAACATTTTCTGTACCGCCACGTCTATTAAATTCTTGGGCACCACCATGAATAAATTGTGTAATTCTTACACCTTTTCTTACATATAATGCACCAGTACCCTTAGGTCCATAAATTTTATGACCAGACATTGATAATAAATCAATATTCATATCTTTTACATCTATTGGCACATGCCCAATTGCTTGAACAGCATCTGTATGAAAAATAATTCCTTTTTCTCTTGTTATTTTACCAATTTCTTTTATTGGTTCAATTGTTCCTATTTCATTATTTGCAAACATTATAGATACTAATATTGTTTCATCTGTAATAGCAGATTTTAAATCTTCTAGATTTATAAGTCCATATTTATCGACTGGTAAATAAGTTACTTTAAATCCTTGTTTTTCTAAATATTCACAAGTGTGTAATACTGCATGATGCTCTATAGAACTTGTTATAATATGCTTACCTTTATTTTTATATGCATCTGCAACACCTTTAATTGCCCAGTTATCAGATTCTGTTCCTCCACTTGTGAAATAAATTTCACGTGTTGTTGCGTTTATAGCGTTTGCTACCTGTTCTCTAGCTTTATCAATAGCTTTTTTAGAATCTCTAGCTATAGTATAAACACTAGAAGGATTAGCATACATTTCATCTAAGTATGGTAATATTTCTTGATATACTTCTGGCCTTACTTTTGTTGTTGCGGCATTATCAAAATAAATTTTTTTGTCCATGACTTTTTTCTCCTCTTATAACTAATCAAATTAATTTTTTTTGCAATAAAATTTTATTGCTTATATTATCTTATGATACTTATAAATGGGCTTGTTCTTAATTTAATTATTTATATTATTTATCTTATTATAATCATCTACTAAATCTTGTAGTGTTATAGTATCTATAATATCACTTAAACTTTTGTAAATTTTATTCCAGATAGATTTTGTGACACATAAATCACAGTTGCTATCCCCACAATAACAATTACCTGACCCATCTAAACATTCTACTGGGTACATTGTACCTTCTAAAACTCTTAAAATTTCTCCTATGTAAATTTCATTTGCATTTTTATTTAAAGTATATCCCCCATAGGAACCACGTATACTTTTTATAAATCCGGCTTTTTTCAAAGGCGCTACTATTTGTTCTAAATAATTTTCTGATATTCCTTGCCTATTAGCTATACTTTTTAAACTTGTACATTTAGTATTACCATGATGTACAGCTATATCAATCATAGCGCTTAAGCCATAACGTCCTTTTGTAGAAACTTTCATAATTTACACCTCTAAATTAATTCCTAGTAGTTTAGTCGGATTTCATTGGCATTATAATAGCACCTCTTTATTTTAATGTCAAGTAATTTTATTTTGTAAAATAAAAAAAAGTATCTATATTTATAGATACTTACTGTTTAACAATAATATATAAAAAACTAAAAATTAATTTGCTTATAAATTAATATGAGCCAATAAAAACCCTTAGTATTAATATCTAAACTACAATTTTGTAGGTTTATTCCAAAATTACACTTTCGGGAAGGCAAACTATATTAATAATTAAATTAAATTAATTATATTTACGTTTTCTAGCTGCTTCAGATTTCTTTTTACGTTTAACACTGGGTTTGTCATAATGTTCTCTTTTACGAACTTCTCCCATAATACCAGCTTTTGCACAACTTCTTTTAAAGCGGCGAAGAGCACTATCTAAGGATTCATTTTCTTTAACTTTTACCTCTGACATGAATTTCCCTCCCTCCAGTTGCTTATTACAAAATATATTTACTTTAAGAATTATACACAAAAACCCTTAACTAGTCAATTAATTTTTAAATATATATATACAATATATTCAATATTATCTATTAATGATTATATTTTTATTATTTATTATTTATTGTATTTTATACATATATATAGGTAAAGAATTATATGTACTATATAGATAAAATTATTAAGTAAAATTTGTTTAATTAGTTATTTTATTCAATAATGCTATCTATATAACTAATTTTAAAATTAAATTTATAATAAGCATTTTTAGTAATATTATATTTAGAACTTATATATTATTTAATACTAAGAATTGCATGGAATGCTTCTTGTGGAATATCTGCTTTTCCAAAACTTCTTTGTCTTTTCTTATTTTCAGATATCTTTTTAGCAGCTCTTTTCTTTTTAGACATACTACCAGAAAAACCTTTTCCTGTAACACTTTTTCTTAATGGTGGTATATCTTCCCTTGCAATAACCTTATTTTCAACAATTGATTGTACAGGCATAGGATATAGTTTTCTAGGAATTAAATATTTCATTTTCCCTACAATTTCTTTTCCTTTTTCATATGCTTTATCCCTTGATACAATAAATGAAAAAGCATCTACTAGTTCATCATTTAACCCTATATCTACTTTAACTAAATCACTTACTTTATATGTTACTTCTCTATAATCTATAGAAGCATACCCATGTGTTATAGATTTTAATGAATCATAAAAATCGTATACTATTTCTGACATTGGTAATTGATATAATAATTCTACAGTATTTGAATTTAAGTATTTTGTTTCTTCATATACACCACGTTTATCTGAACATAATTCTATTACAGATCCAAGACTATCTGCAGGTATAATAATACTTGAGTCTATAAATGGTTCTTCGATATATTCTATTTTTTCAAATGAAGGAAATTCATAAGGGTTGTTTATTGAAAGCTCTTCACCTGTTTTTAAATGTAAATGATATTCAACACTTGGTGCAGTTGTTAATATTTCTAAATCAAATTCTCTTTCTAGTCTTTCTTGAACAATTTCCATATGAAGTATGCCTAAAAATCCACAACGGAAACCTACTCCTAAAGTTGCAGATACTTCTGGTTGATAAATTAAAGCAGAGTCATTTAATGCAAGTTTTTCAACTGCTTCTCTAAGTTTTTCTTGTTCTTTATTATCAAGAGGAAAAAATCCTGCAAAAACCATTGGTTTAGCTTCTTTATATCCTGGTAATGGTTCTGTATCTTTATTATCTGCAATTGTATCTCCAATTTTAATATCACTTGCTTCTTTTATACCTGTTATAACATATCCAACTTCACCTGCTGAAAGTTCTTCCCATGGTTGCATTTTAGGATTAAATACACCAACATCTGCAACTTCAAAACTTCTATCTGTAGCAAGTAAATTAACTTTCATACTCGGTTTTAATGTTCCATTTACTACTTTTATATTAAGAATTACACCTTTATAAGAATCATAATGAGAATCAAATATAAGTGCTTGCAAAGGATCATTAGCTATTCCAGTAGGATGAGGTATATTTTTAGTAATAGACTCTAAAATATCTGTAACACCTTCTCCTGTTCTAGCAGATGCCAATATAGCAAGATCAGTATCTATCCCTTCAATTTCTTCTAATTGCTCTAGTACTTTATCTGGATCAGCACTTGGCATATCAATTTTATTTATTACAGGAATAATTTTTAAATTTTGTTCTTGAGCTAATCTTAAATTTGCCATTGTTTGGGCTTGTATTCCCTGTGTTGCATCTATTACAAGTAAAGCTCCTTCACAGGCAACAAGACTTCTTGATACTTCGTAATTAAAGTCAGCATGTCCTGGGGTATCAATTAAGTTAAATTCATATTCTTGTCCGTCTTTAGCATCATAGTACATATGAATAGCTTTAAGCTTAATTGTTATTCCTCTTTCTCTTTCTAAATTCATATCGTCTAATAACTGTTCTTTCATTTCTCGTTTAGATACAGTCTGAGTCATTTCTATCATTCTGTCTGCAAGTGTAGACTTACCGTGATCTATATGGGCTATAATACAAAAATTACGTATATTTTTTTGTCTTATATATTCATCTTTCATTGTAAAGAGCCTCTCTTTCATAAAACATATTGTTAATTAACGTTAAAACAGAATTTTAATAATATATAGTTTATTATTATAGTTAATTTAAGTCAATGGAAAACTAATAATAAACTAATACTATATATTTAAGGAATATAACATAATAAACACTATATTTTATCAATTAAAATTTTGAAACTATTCCTAAATATTATATTAGGCAAGTAGCAATTTTCACACAAAAATTTTCTTTATAAAACTAAATATTAATCTAATATGATTCTTTTTATTTTTTGTATTATAATAAAATTCTAATAAATTTTATTTGAAATATATATAATTTATTTATGATTTAATAAAATTTATGATGTTTAATAACAATATTTTTTGTTTCTTACTAATCATTTTAATTAATTTATTTAAAATATAATTTTAATAATTAATAATAATATTTTTTTTATTTTAATAAATATTAATTAAATTTTAAATCATTAAATTATTTATATTAAAATTTATATTGTATATTTAAATAAATATTTCTATATTTTTAGTAATTTTATAATTTAAATATGATTATAAAATAAATTTCTTATTATTTATAAAAAAACTTATATAATTAAGTTTTATTTAAATAATAAATTAAATATAAAAACTCGAGACTAAAAAGTCTCGAAATTTATTTATATTTAATTTATTATTTTACTTATTAATGGTAAATCTGCTGGTAGCCAATTTACAGAAAATAAATCTTCTTTACTTAGCCATTTAGCTTCTTTTGCTTCTTTTAAAATTAAATCTCCTGAAATAATTTCACACCAAAAACAATCCATAGATAAATGAAATGTAGGGTAATCATATTCAATAGTATCAATAAGTTCACCTATAGATATATGTATATCTAATTCTTCTTTTATTTCTCTAATTAAAGCATCTTTAGATGCTTCACCTTCTTCAATCTTTCCACCTGGAAATTCCCACTGTCCTTTAAATTCGCCATATCCTTTGGCTGTTGCAAATATTTTATCTTTATCTCTAATTACAGCAGCTACTACTCTAATAGTTTTCATATATTATCTCCTACTATAATA